>CAWUJX010000032.1:0-25428 GCA_963922635.1 uncultured Hyphomicrobiales bacterium
CGCGCAGGAATTTCGTACCAGCAATTCATATCACCGAAGCCTACGCACGTGGTCAGATGCCGATTGAGTGCGGGCAATCCATGACGGCGGTTTCCATGGTGGCCAAATTACTAGCCTCGCTGGATGTGGGCCGTGATCACAGGGTTCTCGAACTAGGAACGGGGACTGGCTACCAGACCGCACTATTGGCAAAGCTTGCACAAAAGGTGGTCACCCTCGAGAGATATCGAACGCTTCACGAGAAGGCGCAACAGCGCTTAACCCAGCTTGGCATCGATAATGTTCTGGTGAAGCTTCTCGATGGGTCAAAAGGGAATGTGGAATTGGGGATACATGATCGCATTATTTCCAATTTCGCATTTGATGACCTGCCAAGAGATTTCATTGATAACATCGCAGCTAATGGTGTGATGATCGCTCCGGTCGGCCCGCCTGACGGAATGCAGATTGTGAAGAAATTTGTGAAGATCGGTTCACGCCTACAGGTGGAAGACTTGTTTGGTGTGCGGATGCAGCCCGCAATATCCGGGATTTCCAAGGCCATTTAAGCCTGTTCTTGTTTTGACGGCCAATTGAAATCTTTGCGTTTTATCGAACGCCTTAACCGAACAGTAAGATTAACAAGCTTTAATCTCGTTAGTATTTTTGTTTGAGTTGAGTATTGTAATGCGTTCTAGGGTTTTGCGTAATCGCAGAAATGCCTTGATGAGGGTTGCCTCAATCGGGGTCATGGGGGTCGCCATTGCCGGGTGCAGTTCCGGTTTTGAACGGTTCGATCACTATTACAATTCAGCCACGCCTCAGGCAACAAGCGCAACCAATGCATATCCGGGCGGGGTTGATCCAACTGTAACAGCATCGACTTCTGGCCGTTTAGCGCCGCTTGGTAACGTTGCGCCGCAGCCTGTTCCGCAAGGCGTTTACCATCAGCCTGAACCCACTTACGCCCAACGAGCTCCACAACCTGCTTATCAGCCGCCTCAAGCCTATCAACCGTATTCCGCTTCCACGCCATCATCTAGTTCGGTTGGTGCGCCGCGGCAGTATCAATCCTTGGACCAATACCAGTCGAATACGGTAACGAGCAGTTCCGCACGTCAATTGACTGGCGTGCAAACATCACAATTGCCGCCTGCTAAACCATCAGCACCGGCATACACGCCGCCTAAACCTGATCCGGTTCAGACTCGGATTCAGGCCCCAGTTCAAGCCAATGTGTCAAGTTCCACGGCTTCGCAGACCGTTTATATTCCGCCTGCAAAGCCCGACCCGGTAACAACAGCGGCTGTGAGTGCCGCTGCGCCATCAGCTCCATCTGTGTCGACCGCTCGTGTGGATCAGGGGTGGACTTCAACAGGTGCGACCACAATCAAGGCGCGGCCTGGCGAGACGCTCTATAACCTTTCCAAGCGCTACGGGGTTCCGGTTTCTGAAATCAGAAAAGCTAACGGCATGTCATCTGCAGCTAGCCTTCAAGCGGGTCAAAACGTTGTAATTCCAAACTATATCTATTCGCCGACTTCGCCGATTTCTGCGCCGGATAACAACCCGTCCACGAGAGCCGCGCGTGCCGGCATTGGCTATGTGGGTGAGGCCAACCCGTCGCGGGTGGCAGTGCCGACACACCGCCCGTATGAAGTGGCCGCGGTATCGCCCTCTGGTCAGGCAAATGAGGCCCCAATCCAGCGGTATCAGCCAAAAACCCATGTGGTGCCGCCGTCTGACGAAACACCTGACTACAGCATCACCACGGGTTCGATTTCCAATTCAACTTCAGGTGGATACGTTGTCAAAACGGGTGACAGCCTATCAAAAATCGCGTCTCAGCATGGCATTACCGTATCGAAACTGCAGGCTGCGAACGGTTTGACAGGGGCAAACATTCGCGTTGGTCAGAAGCTGACCATTCCTGGTGCAAATTCCAAACCTGCGGAAACAGTCACCGCCGTAAAGAAGGTGGAGCCGCAGAAGGTGGATCCTATTGTTACCAGTTCCCTGAATGATCCGGCCAAATCGGAAGCTGTGGCGCCAGCGAGAACCGGAATTTCTGATTTCCGCTGGCCTGTGAATGGTCGCATCGTGGAGGCTTTCGGTGCAACTACGGCCGATGGAAAAAATGAAGGCATCGATATCTCTGTTCCTGAGGGTACGGCGGTCAAGGCTGCCGAGAATGGTGTGGTAATTTATGCAGGCAGTGAAATCTCGACCTATGGCAAACTGATATTGATAAAGCACGCAGACGATTGGGTCTCAGCATACGCCCACAACCGCGACTTCGAGGTGAGTAAGGGTGATAATGTCCGCCGCGGGCAAACCATTGCCCGATCAGGACGAACGGGAGACGCTGATCGGCCTAAACTGCATTTTGAACTCCGCAAAAATTCAAGGCCGGTTAATCCAACGACTTATCTGGCTGGCTCATAAACGATCGATATCCCTATCGGTTAGCATAAGGCACCGCGCGGTTTCATTGTCGCGCGGTGTTCTTTTTCTGCTTTCCTGCGATTTCCTGAATGAATTGCCATGCGACTCTGCCTGATCGGCTACCCCGTGTGGTTGCCCATTCAAGCGCATCCTGACGCAACTGATCAGGTTCATAATCGAGATTGAAATGCGCTGCATATCCGAAAATCATTTCCAGATATTCGTCCTGGCTACATTTATGAAAACCCAACCATAGGCCGAAACGGTCTGACAGGGAGACTTTTTCCTCCACGGCCTCGGATGGATTGATGGCAGTCGAACGTTCGTTCTCCATCATGTCGCGCGGAAGGAGATGACGTCGATTCGATGTGGCGTAAAAGATGACGTTGTCCGGTTTCCCCTCAACGCCACCATCCAGGGCCGCCTTCAGCGACTTGTAAGACGTGTCATCATGATCGAACGACAGATCATCACAGAACAAGATGAACCGCGCGGAGCTCTCCTTCAATATGGAGAGGAGAAGCGGTAGGCTATCGATGTCCTCGCGATGGATTTCAACGAGTTTGAGCGGATTTTCAGGGTTTGCGGCAGCAACTTTGGCATGTGCTGCCTTTACCAAAGAGGACTTGCCCATCCCACGTGCACCCCAAAGGAGCGCATTGTTCGCTGCAAACCCGTGGGCATAACGTTCGGTGTTTTCAACAAGAATATCAGCAACCTGATCGATGCCCTTTAACAGGGCGATATCAACGCGATTGACTGAATGCACTGGTTGCAACCATTGTTTTGCAGGTTGCCATACAAAGGCGTCTGCTGCATCGATGTTGTTCTCCGCAGGTGCATCCCCGACCGCCCGCTCCAGCAAAGTGTTCAAACGGTCCAGTTTTTCATTGAGCAAATTGAGCGGGTCAGAGGACAAAAGAGAACTCGTATCTGGTTGAATTTCAGTGGGCTTAGCATCGATCAGAATGGGGATAAAGACTGTTTGCATTTGGTCTTGTGGTGAGTATATTCCGCGCAACTTCACGGCGGTTCTGTTTTCATTGTAAAAGCGCTCTCGAAACCCTAAATGCGGGTATTGGTCAGTCGCTTCAGAATCGCGAAATTACAGGAGAATGGTCCATATGTTTGTGACCCCCGCATATGCACAAGCACCCGGTGGTGGTGCTGATATTGTACTAAATCTACTTCCATTTGTTTTGATCTTTGTGATCATGTATTTTTTGATCATCCGTCCGCAGCGGCAACAAGCCGTTAAGCGTGAGGAGATGTTGGCCGCAATCCGCCGCAATGACACGATCGTCACTGGCGGAGGCGTGGTTGGTAAGGTAACCAAAGTGATCGACGACCACGAGGTGGAAGTGGAAATCGCCAAGGAAACCAAAGTGCGTGTGAAGCGTGCGCTCATTGCCGATGTACAAGTGAAAGGCGAAGCTGCTTCCAAGTAGCCGCGTCAAGCTGAAAGAAGCCAGTAATGCTTTACTTCTCCAAGTGGAAAATCGTTTCCATTCTGCTCGTGGTTTTTGCGGGTCTTCTTTATGCGTCTCCAAACCTGTTGAGTGAGGAAAACGCGAACGCACTTCCTGACTGGCTTCCCAAACAACAGATGACGCTTGGCCTCGACCTGAAGGGCGGGGCGCATCTGCTTATGCAAGTCGATGAAGAGAAATTGATCTCCGAACGCCTCGAAGCGCTGCGCGATGATGTTCGCGTGAAATTGCGTGAGGCGGGTGCACGGGGCCGTGCCCGGACGCAAGGTGACAGGGCTGTTATCGTACGCCTGAACGATGCAACCCAAACCGCTGCTGTTCAGGAGGCGATGGAAGAACTCCTTCAGCCCACAACCTCGGGTGTACTGGATGGATTTGGTGTCATCGAAATTACTGAGACCAATCCGAATGCAGGTGAGCTTGTCTATACCCTGACAGACGAGGGCATCAATAATCGCGTTGTGCGAGCAATCACTCAGTCAATCAGCGTGTTCGGTGATCGTTTGAACGAGTTCGGGACAACCGAGCCGATTATTCAGCGTGAAGGCGCAAACCGCGTTCTCGTGCAATATCCGGGGCTCGAAGCAAGCGAAATCCCACGCTTGAAAGCACTGCTGAATACCGAAGCGCAATTGTCCTTCCACGCTGTGAGCAACGCGGCGTCACCTGATGATTTGCTCAATCAAGGGCGTCCGGCACCTGCTGGTACTGAAATTTTCTTTGAAGACAGTGATCCTCCTATTCCATACCTGTTGCGCAGCCGTGCAGTGGTTAAAGGCGAGGAATTAACCGAAGCTTCTTCCGGGTTTGACCAGCGAAATGGAGAGCCGCTTGTGTTCTTCCGGTTCAACGCTGCGGGTGCGCAGAAATTTGCGCGGTTCACCTCTGAAAATGTGGGCCGTCCGTTTGCGATTGTTCTGGACGATACGGTTCTTTCAGCTCCGATTATCAACGAACCAATTATTGGCGGTTCGGGCCAGATTTCCGGCAACTTCACTGCCGAGAGTGCAAACGACCTTGCAGTACTTTTGAGCGCAGGTGCTTTGCCCGCGAGTTTTGAATTTGTGGAAGAGCGCACCGTTGGCCCCGGGTTGGGTGCCGACTCCATTGAGGCCGGCCTAAATGCTTCCATTATCGGTGCAGCTCTGGTGCTGGTTTTCATGATTGTGGCTTACGGATTGCTTGGCGTTATCGGCAACCTTGCATTGATCGCCAATATATCCATGCTTGTGGCGATCCTATCTGTCCTTGGAGCAACACTCACCCTCCCTGGCATTGCCGGCATTGTTTTGACGATCGGTATGGCGGTTGACGCGAATGTTTTGATTTATGAACGCATCCGCGAGGAGCGTCGAAACGGGCGCAATCTAATCCAGTCTTTTGATGCTGGTTTCCGTAGTGCTTTCACAACCATTTTGGATGCCAACGTCACCACACTCATCGCGGCGATCATTCTCTTCTATTTGGGTTCCGGACCCGTGCGCGGCTTTGCTGTAACACTGGCCGTCGGCATTATCACAACCGTGTTCACTGCCTACACATTTACACGGTTGATGGTTTCGCTTTGGGTGAAATATACAAAGCCAAAAGAGCTTCCGAACCGTATGTTTGGATTGCTACCTGAAGATACGAAGCTGGGCTTCATGAAATTCCGCTTTTTGAGTTTCCCGGCCAGTGCGGTTGCAGTTGTGGCATCCATCATTCTTTTCTTCACGGTAAGCCTCAACTTTGGCATCGATTTCAAGGGCGGTACGCTTTTCGAAGTTCGTGAAAAAGAAGGCGTCAACATTGAAATGCCAATCGAGGACATCCGATCCAAACTTGGCGAAATCAATGTGGGTGAAGTTCAGGTACAAGAGTTCGGCGCGAGTGCCACAATAACTGAACAGGATATTCTGATCCGTATTGAAAGTCAGGGCGAGGGTGACAGTGCGGAACAGAGCGCTGAATCATTGGTTCGTGCCGTACTGGAAGATTCCTATGATTTCCGGCGTGTGGAAGTAGTAGGGCCAACCGTCTCAAGCGAACTTCGGATTGCAGGGACGATATCGGTGATTGCGGCGCTGCTTGCGATCATGGCCTATATCTGGATCCGGTTTGAATGGCAGTTTGCCTTGGGCGCTGTGATGGCGACCCTTCACGACGTGCTTCTGACCATTGGTATATTCTCGATCCTGCAATTGGATTTCACCCTAGCCACCATTGCGGCTCTCCTCACGATCGTCGGTTACTCATTGAACGACACCGTGGTTGTGTATGACCGAATACGGGAAAACCTGCGCAAGTATAAGAAGCGGCCCGTGGGTGATGTCATTGATATGTCGATCAACCAGATGCTTTCGCGGACCATTCTCACATCCGTGACCACACTTCTGGCGCTATTCTCTTTGTATTTCCTTGGCGGTGAGGTGCTTGCTTCCTTTACCTTCGCGATGATCTTTGGCGTGTTTGTGGGTACTTATTCATCGATCTTTGTGGCCGCACCCTTGCTGATCTTATTCAATCTCCGCCCTGGTGCTGTGGCTGAAAAAGAGAAGGAAGTGGACGCGGAAAAAGCGGCGACCGAAGGCACAATGCCGGTACAGTTCCCGGATTGATAAATCGTGGATCGTTCACAGCCAGGCATTGAAATTCACGAAGCGCATTTTCCGGGCCGAGCGCCCATTGATGCTTACGGCGCGGGTGGATTTCGATTTGCAGGTATGTCGCATCGCGGAAGCCTGATTTGCCTGCCATCCGGTATATATGCGTGGGACGTGGCGTCGCTGGAAGGCTTTACAATTCCGGGCTTTGAAAAAGTTTTCGAAGAAGCCGCTTCCATTGAAATACTACTGATCGGCACCGGTGATCATTTGGTGCCGGTAAAACCTGATCTCCGATCCCGGTTTAGGGAGGCGAGTATCTCTGCCGATCCCATGTCCACCAGTGCAGCGGTTCGGACGTACAACGTCTTGATTTCCGAGGGCAGGGCAGTTGCGGCTGCCTTTCTGGCGGTGGAATGACAGGGTCTGAATATTCACCACTGGACGCATTGCGTGAACTGGACCCCGAGCGATATGCCTGCTGCTTATATCTGCCGAATACTGTGCGGGACGACATCGCAACATTGTGGGCATTTGATGCAGAGGTGAACCGTATTCCGTCCCTAGTCTCTGAGCCAATGCCCGGGGAAATCCGTTTGCAGTGGTGGCGGGATCTTGTAAAAAGCGCCGAGCCGTCAGGCCATGGTCCGTTGGGAACTTCCCTGTTGGAGACGATAGCGCGACGAAACCTTCCCCGTGAAACGTTTCACACCTATCTGGAGGCGAGGATTTTCGATCTCTATCAGGACCCGATGCCTGACAATGGCAGTTTCGAGGGATATTTTGGCGAGACCGTTTCCGTGTTCTTTCAATTGTCTGCGCTGTGCCTTGGTGCTGAACGCGATACTAACCTCGCCAATGCCTGTGGCCATGCGGGCATGGCCGTAGGGATATCCCGGCTAGTCGCGAGATGCGGTTTTAGCCGCGCGCGGGGCCAGTGTTTCGTGCCGCTCGATTTGCTTGAAAAACATGACCTTGATCGTAAGGCCTGGGTTGAGGAACATGTGAAAGACGCGCATTTCATGGTTTTGGATGAACTGGTTCGTACCGCCCAATACCATCTTACTTTTGCGCGAACGGTAGTGTCTAACCTTCCGAAAACACTACGCCCGGTTTTTCTGGAACTCGCATTGGTTGAACCGAAGCTGAAGCTCGTAAAACGAAAGCCTGAACAGGCGCTCATGGCGGGTGTTGCGATTTCACCCCTGGCGCGGCAGTGGCATCTGTTCCGCGGTGCCATGCGGCCGGTGGCCTGATTTCTGGTTCCCCGAAATTGCTCTTCTGGCACCATGTGACCCACTAGGCAATCACGATGTTTTCTGGTGCAATATGCTCAAGAAACAATTGTGTTTTGGTTTAGAGGAATTTTGCTATGAACAAGATGATCAATCCGAATGATATCAGTCACGTTGTTGAAGCAGACAAGGCCCATGTTTGGCATCATCTGACAAACCACTCAAAGTTCAACGATGTGGATCCTCTGATCATCGTTGAGGGTAAAGGACTACGGGTTTGGAACCAGGCCGGGCGGGAGCATCTTGATGCGGTTTCCGGCGGTGTTTGGACCGTAAACGTGGGCTATGGCCGGGAAAGCATTGCAGATGCGGTGCGGGATCAACTTGTAAAGATGAACTATTTTGCGGGTTCCCTTGGTTCTATTCCGGGCGCGTTGTTTGCAGAGCGCTTGATTGAAAAAATGCCGGGCATGAGCCGGGTGTACTATTCAAACTCGGGTTCTGAAGCGAACGAGAAATGCTTCAAGATGGTCCGTCAGATCGCGCACAACATGTATGGCGGTGAGAAGCACAAAATTCTTTACCGCAATCGGGATTATCACGGCACGACGATTGCGACGCTTTCAGCAGGTGGCCAGGACGAGCGCAAAGGGCAATATGGTCCGTTCACACCGGGCTTCGTTGAGGTTCCACATTGCTTGGAATATCGTTCTCAATGGGGTGAGGTGGATGACTACGGCATCCGCGCAGCAAACGCTATTGAAGAGGTGATCCTCCGAGAAGGCCCTGAAACAGTGGGCGCACTTTGCCTAGAGCCAATCACGGCAGGTGGTGGCGTGATTGTTCCGCCGGCCGGATACTGGGATCGCGTTCAGGAGATTTGCAAGAAATACGATATCCTTCTGCATATCGATGAGGTTGTGTGTGGCATGGGCCGTACCGGAACCTGGTTTGGTTATCAGCATTATGGCATTGAGCCGGACATGGTGACGATGGCGAAAGGTGTGGCCTCTGGCTATGCGGCGATCTCATGCACGGTAACGACCGAAAAAGTCTACGAGATGTTGAAACCTGAAATGTCCGATCATATGGGTTATTTCCGTGACATTTCCACATTCGGCGGTTGTACCGCTGGGCCAGCTGCGGCGCTTGAAAATATGCGGATCCTCGAAGATGAGCAGCTTTTGGAAAATACGGTCGAGATGGGCGAGTATTTCCTTGAGCAGTTGGAAGTGTTGAAAGGCAAGCACTCAATCATCGGCGATGTGCGAGGCAAAGGCCTGTTCGTTGGTGCAGAACTTGTGAACGACCGTGACACGAGGGAACCTGCAAGCGAAGCACTTACACAGGCGATTGTGGCGGATTGTTTCCGGGAAAACGCTGTGGTTATCGGCGCAACAAACCGTTCGTTGGCGGGCTTTAACAACACATTGTGTTTCTCGCCTGCATTGATCGCAACGAAGTCGGATATTGATGAAATCATCCATGCGGTAGATGGGGCTATTACACGTCAAACCGCCTGATCCAGTCACAGCCTGATGTTACAAAGGGCGCATTTCGGTGCGCTCTTTTTTTGCGCGAAATTGAATGTGATCGTGGTTTTCGACTTGTCGTCCAATCCATATATTTTGTTTTGGTAAATTTTGAAATTTCGTTTGTGTTTCAGTTTCTTACAATTTTTTAACTACTCGTTTTAACCGTAGAGTCTCACATTCAGATTAGATTTCCGGCAGTTTAGGAGCGGAAATTTGATCTCATTTGAGCGCAGAAGTGGGCTGCCAGCCTCAAAGATGATGTGGATCAACACCATTTTCTTTGGTGTGGGTGCAGGGCTAGTGGGGCTACTGTGGATCAACATGATGGGCAGTGACAATCAACAGCCGGTTCATTCAGCGGGTATCACCCAACATGAGTGGTTGTTGATTTCAACGGTTTCGATCCTGTTTGCTGGACTTTTTCATTCGATCTTAATTTTGCACCCAATATACCGGGAATATTCGGCAGATTTGGAACGAACAAAGCTTGAATATGAAGGGTTACGCGACCTCGCCATGCGGGACCCTTTAACGTCCATTCATAATCGGCGGTTTTTTCAAGGCTCGCTTGAAGCATATATCGAGACGTTCTCGGAGCGGAAGCAACCGCTTGGAATCATGATTATCGATTTGGACTTTTTCAAATCGATCAACGATGAACATGGCCATGATGCCGGTGACTATGTTCTCAAGAAGGTTTCGAAAACGCTCTCGAAGATAAGTCGCAGCTATGATGTGGTTGCGCGTATCGGTGGTGAAGAATTTGCGGTTATAGCACCGATTATCCATACGAACGATCTCACACTGGTCGCTGAGCGGTTTCGTTACGCGATCAAGAATATCCAGATTGTCTATGATGGGACAGAAATCAGGCTATCCGCCTCAATCGGTGTTGCAGCATATGCAGCCGGCATGGATGCAAAGGCTCTGATGCTTCTCGCAGATGAGCGGCTATATGAAGCTAAGAACAGCGGACGCGATCGCGTTGCTGCGTGACTTATGCTGAAAGATAGCTGAGCCTGAACGCTACTTGCGTTTGCGGGTGAAGACCATCTCTTGAGACGTCAGGTCTTCCCGTTTTCCTTCCCAAGCGTACAACAACAATGCCGGATTATGATCAGCGACTGTTATGCGATGAAGCTGTTGTGGTGGATTGAAGATCAAGGAGCCGGGCGCGTAAACGCCTTGATCATTTTCAGAAACGGCGCCCGATAGGCAAATATAACTCTCTGTAATTCCGGCATGGGCATGCGCCGGGTAGGTGCATGCGGGTGCGAATAACACGAGGCCGAGAATAATCTCCTCGGTCACAACGGGACCGTTTGGTCCGGCCAGTTCTGCATAAGCATATTTGTTTTTCAGGCCACGCGGGACCCGTTCATACCCGTATTCCCAGACGAGCGTATCCGTCACTGCTTTCAATGATCGGATCACATGGGCGTGACGTTCCCTTAAGCCGTTGTCCAGCGCACGATTCAGGTGGCTCAGAACAGGTTTAGATACGAATTCACGGTCCTGCACCGGCGCATCATCGCGCAGAACCCGGTTGATGCGTTCGCGCACGCTGCGTTGGTGACTACGGATTTTCTTGCTGCCGCCTGCCGATAAGCGGCGATACAAATCGTAACTATCGCGGAGAATGTAAGTCCAGTCGGGGCGATCGGACAGGCGGTGAGGAGTGGTCATCAATGTGCCTTTCGTATCTCCTCCGCCGTTGTAGTGACAAGAATTGACCAGCGTTCCAATGGGCGAACTGCCGCATCACAGAAAATAAGTCACTCATTTCAAATGCGCTTTAGCCGCCACCGCCGGGATTAATGTCCCGGCAGATTTTTACCCGACATGTTCCCGATTGTGTTGGAACCGTGAACCGTGCAGTGCCTTGCACTAGTTCGCAAAATGAACGATTTTTCACAAAGCGTTTGTAAACACGGTTGTTCTTTGTATCCATGACAACTGCCCCACGCTGATTGATAAACTGTTTCAATGCCGGGCACGTAAATTGTTGCGTCGAGGGACGTGCTTCTGCACTTTTTGTTGTAGCAAGGTTGGCGGTTAAACCAAGTACAGCAGCCAGAAGTGCGGACGATAGGAATGTTTGGATTCGTAATGATGGGCGCATTTCAAACTCCTTTTTCACAATCCTACACGGTTTCCAAACGTCCACCGCATCACGTCGCTTCACAGTTTGGTGGAGTTTTCGGGCATTGATGCCTGTGTCATGACATCAAACTCGCCGTCAAAGCCTTTTAATTCGCTCCGCGAAACAAGACGGGATCGTTGTTGAATCAGGTTGGCGAATTCACGGGAATAGAGCAGGGGCTCGTTTAGCCGCGAACACAGCCCTTCGATCCGGGACGTCATGTTCACCGTTGGACCGAGGACCGTGAAATCCAATCGTGTTTGTGAACCAACATTGCCGTATAGAACATCTCCGAAATGCAGGCCTATCCCGAAGTTTAACTCAGCGAGATCTGTATTCCGGGCAGACTGCTCAAAAGTTTGACGTGCAGCGAAAAGCGCATTGGTTGATGCTTTCTCGGCTGATTGATTGCCGTCCACGACTGGAAAGATCGCCAAGACGCCATCACCGACGAATTTGAGGATCTCACCGCCGTGCGTATCCACAGCCTCTGCCACGAGGTCAAAGAACGCGTTTACAATCGTCAAAGACTGCTTGGGCGAAAGATCGTTACTAACCCGTGTCCAGTTTCGAATGTCGCAAATCATCATCGCCGCTTGGACGGTATCAATATCACCTCGCGTGATTTCACCATTCAAAACACGGCTCCCAGACCGTGCTCCGAGGTAGGTGTCGGTGATCGCATGCGCGGTTTGCTGACTGTTGGCCAGCTCAGTTATTGGCGCGAGGACTGTTGCAATCCGGCTTAAATGTTCGAGGTCGTGGTCACTGAAGCCGCCCTCAATATCCGTCAGTACAGTAAGTGATCCGCCAAGGCCGGCCTGAAAGTGAAGTGGAATGCCGAAGTAATCGGTTGAACCGGCTTCCTTGAATTCATGCAAAACATGATGATCATTTTCATCAAGGGTTTCGGTCAGGCGTTTGCGAAAGGGTTTCCCGGTATCGCGAATTTCCGCCATGGGGCTTCCAATGTAGGAGCTACGTTGCTCAAGGCCGTGGGGTGCCTGGGTGGTTTCCGGTTCAGTTTGCCCGCGGGACCAAATTGCAGAATAGGCAACCATGAGGGGATGAAGCATGCGCATGGAAAGGCGTATGCGTTGTAGCGGCACACCTTCTGCGTGGAGTCGATCTCCAAGGGCCTGTGTCATGTCAGCAAGCGTGGGCAGGAACCGACCGTCAGTTAGCAGCCATTCAATTGTGTCAGCAGAATCCCATGACGGTGATGACATCTCACTCTGCGGCTTGTTGGTTCTGGGTTTGCGGGCGTCGCTCCAAAAGTTCTTTCAGGAATTGACCCGTATAGGAGCGTTCAACTTTCACGACATCCTCCGGTGTGCCTGAAGCCACAAGCTCACCGCCGCCATCGCCGCCTTCCGGTCCGAGATCGAGGATGTGGTCTGCGGTTTTGATCACTTCAAGATTGTGCTCAATGACAATCACCGTGTTTCCGTTGTCGACGAGTTCATGCAACACCTCGAGCAGCTTGGCCACGTCATGGAAATGAAGCCCGGTGGTGGGCTCATCCAGAATGTAAAGTGTTCTGCCGGTGGCTCGCTTGGACAATTCTTTTGCAAGTTTCACACGCTGCGCTTCACCGCCCGAAAGTGTCGTCGCCTGTTGGCCCACCTTGATGTATCCCAAGCCGACCCGTTTGAGCGTTGACATTTTATCGCGCACGGAAGGCACCGCGCTGAAAAACTCTTCGGCTTCATCGACGGTCATATCCAGAACATCGGCAATGGATTTGCCTTTGAATGTCACATCTAGCGTCTCGCGGTTATAGCGTTTTCCCTTGCAGACATCGCATGTCACATACACGTCCGGCAGGAAGTGCATCTCTATTTTGATGACGCCATCACCTTGGCACGCCTCACACCGACCGCCTTTTACGTTGAAAGAAAAACGGCCAGGCGCGTAGCCTCTCGTTTTGGCTTCGGGAAGGCCCGCAAACCACTCCCGAATAGGCGTGAACGCACCTGTATATGTGGCGGGGTTCGAGCGCGGTGTGCGGCCAATCGGGGATTGGTCAATATCAATCACCTTGTCGAGGTGTTCGAACCCTTCGATGGCCTCGTGCGGTGCGGGAACCGAGCGCGCGCCGTTGATGCGCCTCGCAGCGGCTTTGTACAGAGTTTCGATCAACAATGTGGATTTTCCGCCGCCAGAAACACCGGTTACGGCTGTAAACACGCCCAGGGGAAAGTCGGCGGTCACATTTTGCAGATTGTTGCCGGTTGCGCCCTTTACGCGGATCCGTTTGCCTTTCTTCGGGGTTCTTCGCTGCGCGGGCAGATCAATCGCCAGCTTTCCGGTGAGATATTGTCCGGTAATCGAATTCTTCGTTCCCATCACCTTTTTGGGTGTGCCGGAAGCGATGACTTGCCCACCATGGACACCTGCGTAGGGTCCGATGTCCACAAGATGATCGGCGGCGAGAATGGCATCTTCATCGTGTTCGACAACGATCACCGTATTGCCGAGGTCGCGCAAATGCCTGAGTGTATCAAGAAGGCGAGCATTGTCTCGTTGATGAAGTCCAATGGAAGGTTCATCGAGAACGTAGAGAACGCCTGTGAGACCGGAGCCAATCTGGGAAGCGAGACGAATGCGTTGGCTTTCACCACCGGACAGTGTTCCGGAGTTCCGCGACATGGAAAGGTAATCGAGACCCACATCGTTAAGGAACTTAAGCCGCTCGCGAATTTCCTTCAGGATTGGACGTGCAATCTCGTTTTGCTTCTCATCCATTGTGGCAGGGAGTTCATCGAACCACTCGGCTGCATGTTTGATGGAAAGCTCTGTAATTTCCGAAATGTGTTTGGCGTTGAGTTTGACGCACAAAGCCTCCGGTTTCAGACGATTGCCATCGCACGCTTCACATGGCGACGATGACATGAACTTTTCGATTTCCTCGCGCATCCAGGAGGAGTCAGTTTCCCGCCAGCGTCGCTCAAGGTTTGGAATTACACCTTCAAAGGTTTTCTTCGTTTTATATGTGCGAAGACCGTCGTCATAGGTGAAGTTGATTTCCGTATTGCCTGTGCCGTGGAGGACTGCGTGCTTGGCCTCTTCGGACAGTTTATTCCACGGGTCCGACAGTTTGAATTTATAATGCTTGCCCAGAGCCTCAAGCGTTTGTGCGTAGTAGGGTGACGGCGTTGAAGACTTAGACCATGGCAGAATCGCACCACCGCGGAGCGTAAGCGTCTGGTCCGGCACAACCATATCCGGGTCCATGCCTTTTTGTGTACCCAAACCGTCACACGCGGGGCAGGCGCCAAACGGGTTGTTGAACGAAAAGAGGCGGGGTTCAATTTCTGGAATCGTAAAACCGGAGACAGGACAGGCGAATTTCTCGCTGAATAAAATTGTCTCGTGAGTGGCGTTCAGCGATTTGTTCTTCGAACCGCCAGCTGCGGTTTCTTCTTTGGGAAGCGGCTTGTCAGCAAGTTCGGCGATTGCCAATCCGTCCGACAATTTGAGCGCAGTTTCCAATGAATCTGCCAAGCGTGTGGCGATGTCTTCGCGGACTACCAATCGGTCGACGATCACATCGATATCGTGTTTGTATTTCTTATCAAGTGGTGGGACGTCTGCGATATCATATATCGTCCCATCCACTTTCAACCGTTGAAAACCTTGCTTGGTGAGTTCGGCAATTTCCTTGCGATATTCGCCCTTTCGCCCCTGAACAACGGGAGCCATGATGTAAAGCCGCTGGCCTTCTTCCAAAGCCATTATCCTGTCGACCATCTGCGAAACGGTCTGGCTTTCGATTGGAAGGCCGGTGGCAGGGGAAAACGGGATGCCTACGCGCGCAAACAGAAGACGCATATAGTCGTAGATCTCGGTAACGGTGCCAACAGTAGATCGTGGATTTTTTGAAGTGGTTTTTTGCTCGATAGAAATTGCCGGCGATAACCCATCGATCTGATCCACATCGGGTTTCTGCATCATTTCTAGAAATTGGCGGGCATAGGCGGAAAGGCTTTCCACATAGCGCCTCTGACCTTCCGCATAGATCGTATCGAATGCCAGCGAGGATTTCCCTGAACCTGATAAACCAGTAATCACGATCAGTTTGTTGCGTGGCAAATCAATATCGACATTTTTAAGATTATGTTCGCGCGCGCCACGCACAGATATCGTTTTTAGGTCAGGCATTTTCGGCTTTCTTTTTAAACGTCTGGGGTTCATTCTTGCATTTTACGCAAAAAAGAACATAGTAAGAACATTAAATGAGTATGTTTGCACGATGATGATGTGTGGAAAGATAAAGCGGGCGGTCGAGTTTGCAACCGCGATAGTGCAATGTGGACCGAGATTGTGGAAAGGCGGATGAGCTTTTCCAAGATATGGAGAGTATAATGGCAGGCAGTGTCAATAAGGTCATTTTGGTGGGAAATCTAGGGGCTGACCCTGAGATCAGACGTACGCAGGACGGTCGGCCGATTGCTAACCTATCCATTGCCACGTCGGACACCTGGCGGGACAAGAATACCGGCGAGCGGCGCGAAAAGACCGAATGGCACCGTGTGGCCGTTTTCAATGAAGGTCTGTGCAAGGTGATCGAGCAATACGTCAAAAAAGGCTCGAAAGTTTATATCGAAGGCAAGCTGCAAACACGCAAGTGGCAAGATCAGAACGGTCAGGACCGCTACACGACTGAGGTCGTTCTGCAAAACTATGATGGTAACCTGACCATGCTTGATGGGCGTGGCGACAATCAAGGCGGCGGCGGATATGTGTCTGATCAATCATCCGGTGGCGGTTTTGATCAATCAGGCGGCGGCAATCAGGGCGGTGGCTTTGGCGGACCGTCCAGCGGTGATATTGACGACGAAATCCCGTTCTAGAACCATGAATGCTACAGGCCGTCCAATTCGGCTTGGTAGCGGTTTCGGAATTGGTTTAGTTGGATCTCAATCGTTTTTTCCATTTGATTGACGCGGGCTGGGGTTTTTGCTCTAACCGTGAGCAAGATGCGGCCATGTTGGAGAGTAATTGACCATGGCCAAGACTGGTAAAAAGCATGCGAAGACCGATCGCGTCGCGCCGACCAAAAAATTACTGAAAAAAGAAAAACGTAAACTGCGTGCTGAAGCTGATGCCGCGCGTTATCAACGGACGGATGTGGGTTCTTGGGGCGATGCAACGAAACGGCTTGCGACAGACGGTGATGCGACTTCTACTAAGACGGCGGCCCAAACAGTTGAAGACGCTGCGTCCAAAGCGAAATCACCGAAGCGGGTCGTTACAAAATCTGCTCCCGAGGCTTCCTCAAAATCATATTCAGCAAAATCGAATGGGCATGCCGTTTCAATAAATGGATCGTCAGCGCTTTTGACCCAAGCAGCAATGCTTCTCTCCATTGCAACTGGGATCGGCCTTTTGTTGGGGCTTGCAGTCTTTGGGCTGCCGGGTGGGCGCGAAGCTGTACCCACCATGGGTGGCGTTATGACTGCCACCGCGCCGCTTCAAACCGCACAGATTGTCCTCGCATTGGATACGCTTTTTCCGCTTTTCTATGGAGCCGGGCTTGCTGTGCTGGTGACTTGTTTCAAAACCCGTGCGAACCGTCCTATTGTACGCATCGCGCTCACAGCATTGCTGGTGGCAGTGGTCGCTGATTTTGCGGAAAACGCTCTCGCATTTGGGGTTTTGTCCGGCGGGGCAGTCTCACCATTCTTTTTTCCGCTCACTGTCATCAAATATGCATCCATCGCATTTGCGGGTTTACTAGTGTCTTCAATCGCACCACGAGATGGAGCGCTCGGCATGATCGTTCACGGCCTGCTGCGCTACGCTTTCCCGGTTCTGATAGCACTTCTTGTTTCAGGGATTGGCGGTGAACTCGTGCGGATGATTGTGGGAGCGAGTTTCCCGATTTCGCTTCTATTGCTTGCCCTATTTGCCAGCGAGCGGTCTGCCATGCCTTCCCAGGCTGCGTCTTAACCAGTCCACAACGCGTGCAGGCCATCCACAACGAATTGAACGGAGAGTGCGGCTAGCAGCACGCCCAGGAGTCTGGTGAGGATCATGCGTCCGGTATGTCCGAGGATTTTGTCTATGGGCTGTGATGCGATAAAGGCGAGCCACACCAGAAAAATTACTACGACGATCACGCCAAACAGCGAAAACTGCCATTCGATTGAACTGTCCTGGGAGGATAGAAGAATAGCCGCTGAAATCGCGCCTGGGCCAGCGATTAATGGAAGCGCCAAGGGGAATACCGCCAAATTGGCGATTTGATCGGCAGAAATAGCTTTCTCACTGGCTTTCTTTTTACGTTCCTGTCGGCTGCCATAGACCATCTCAAATGCAGTGTAAAAAAGAAGCAAGCCACCCGCGACGCGGAATGCATGGATGGTGATGCCCATGGAGTCGAGGATAATCTGCCCGGCCACCAAAAACAGTGACATTAAAAACAGGGCAATGAGACAAGCGCGCAACGCAACGGAATTGCGGTCAGCACGGCTCATGCCATCGGTTATGCCCAAGAAAAGCGGGGCAAGACCAATGGGATCAATCGTCACGAACAGAGTGGCGAAGGCGTTTATGAGAGCGTCAATCTGGACCATGAAATTGCCATATCAGGGCAAATTTTGAATGGCCACCCCAATAAAATACTGTTCTGCTTGTGTTGCTATATAACCTATTGAAAAAGTTGAAGAATAGACTGTCACAAAAAAGCGGTGAATTTGGTTGGGAGAATAGAATCGACTATACTCAGAAAATAACAATTCGCGGGTATTTACGTGTCAGACGAAACCAATAATCCGAGCGGTTCCGACAATAGCGGCGGCTCAGACATCAAGCCAATTTCCATCATCGATGAGATGCAGCGGTCCTACCTCGATTACGCCATGAGCGTAATTGTAAGCAGGGCGTTGCCGGATGTGCGTGACGGGCTGAAACCGGTGCATCGCCGCATTCTCTACTCGATGCATGAGAACGGATATGACTGGAACAAGCCCTATCGAAAGTCTGCCCGTATTGTCGGTGATGTGATCGGTAAATATCACCCGCATGGTGATAGCGCGATCTATGAAGCCATGGTTCGGATGGCACAGGACTGGTCGTTGCGGGTGCCGCTAATTGATGGGCAGGGGAACTTTGGCTCTGTCGACGGCGATAAGGCGGCTGCCATGCGCTACACCGAGTCCCGTCTCGCCAAGCCTGCGCATGAGCTTTTGTCTGATATCGACAAAGACACCGTCGACTTTCAGGATAACTATGACAACTCTGAACGGGAACCTTCTGTTCTCCCGGCGCGTTTTCCAAACCTCTTGGTGAATGGCGGCGGCGGCATTGCCGTGGGGATGGCAACGAACATCCCACCTCATAATTTGAGTGAAGTGATTGATGCCTGCTTAAAGCTCATTGAAGATCCGGCCACAAGTCTTGCCGATATCATGGAAATTGTGCCCGGGCCTGATTTTCCCACTGGGGCCATGATTTTGGGTCGTTCCGGTATCCGATCGGCTTACGAAACAGGTCGCGGTTCGGTTGTCATGCGGGGCAAGGTGCACGAGGAAACTATGCGCGGTGACCGTGTGGCATTGGTGGCGACGGAAATTCCGTATCAGGTCAACAAAGCTTCCATGATCGAGAAAATCGCGGAACTGGTGCGTGATAAGCGCATTGAGGGCATCTCTGATATCCGCGATGAGTCCGACCGTGACGGATATCGGGTGGTGATTGAACTCAAGCGGGAGGCCGTGCCGGATGTGGTGCTAAACCAGCTGTATCGATATACGCCGCTGCAAACGTCTTTCGGTTGTAACTTTGTGGCGCTCAATGGTGGCAAGCCGGAACAGATGAACCTGCTCGACATGCTTCGCGCATTCATTTCGTTCCGCGAAGAAGTCGTCACCCGTCGTACCAAATTCCTGCTGAACAAAGCGCGCATCCGTGCGCATGTGTTGGTAGGTCTTGCCATTGCCGTTGCCAATATTGACGAAGTGATTGCGCTTATCCGCAAAGCGCCGGACCCGGCCACCGCGCGTGCCCAATTGATGGAGCGTAACTGGCCTGCGAAAGACATCGCTCCGCTGGTGGAGTTGATTGACGACCCGCGCCACAAGCTGAATGCGGACGGTAGCTATAATCTTTCTGAAGAGCAGGCGAGGGCAATTCTTGATCTCCGCTTGCAACGCCTCACAGCACTTGGCCGCGACGAAATCGGCGACGAGTTGAAGGCGATTGCGGACGAAATCATCGATTACCTCGAGATCCTGTCGTCGCGTGTTCGGGTGATGAAAATCATCTCTGACGAGTTGATCGAAGTGCGCGATGAATTCGCCACACCACGCCGCACGGAAATCGTGGATGGCGGCTTCGATATGGAAGACGAGGACCTCATCGCCCGTGAAGACATGGTGGTGACGGTCTCTCACAACGGCTATGTGAAGCGGGTGCCGCTTGAAACCTACCGCGCGCAACGCCGCGGCGGCAAAGGCCGTTCGGGCATGTCCACTCGGGATGAAGATTTCGTAACCCGCGTTTTTGTGGCGAATACGCATACGCCCATGTTGTTTTTCTCTACCCGTGGCATAGCCTATAAGTTGAAGGTCTGGAAGTTGCCGCTGGCGGCGCCGCAGGCCCGCGGCAAGGCGCTGATCAATATTCTGCCGTTGGAGGCGGGTGAAACGATCACCACCATCATGCCGCTGCCGGAGGATGAAGAAAGTTGGGATAATCTCAACATCATGTTCGCCACCACACGCGGCACGGTCCGCCGGAATAAGCTTTCTGATTTCCAGCAGGTAAACCGCAACGGCAAGATCGCCATGAAGCTCGAAGAGGGTGATGGCATTGTGGGCGTGGAAACCTGTACGGAGGACGCCACGGTTCTGCTCACCTCGGCGCAAGGACAGGCGATCCGTTTCCCCGTTACCGATATACGCGTTTTTGCGGGCCGCAACTCGGTGGGTGTGCGCGGGATAAATCTGGCCGACGGCGATCATGTGATTTCCATGACCATTTTGAACCCAAGCAAGGCCGAGGCATGGGAGCGCACCGCATATCTGAAGCGCCGCCGGGCAATGATGGCCGCCGAGGACGGCGAAGAAATCGAAGTACCGACCGATGAGGAAGAGGCGGGTGACGAACAGCACCTCAGCGAGGAGCGCTACGTACAGATGAGTGCTTCGGAGCAGTTCATCCTAACGCTTTCGGAGAATGGTTTCGGCAAACGCTCCTCAAGCCACGAATACCGGGTCTCCGGGCGCGGCGGCAAGGGCATTGCGGCCATGGCGGTGAATGAACGCAACGGCCCGCTGATCTCGTCTTTCCCGGTGGAAGAGAGCGATGAAGTGATGCTGGTGACCGATGGAGGACAATTGATCCGTTGCCCGATCTCCGACATCCGTATTGCCGGACGCTCCACCCAGGGTGTGACCGTCTTCAAAACATCATCTGAGGAAAAAGTGGTAAGCGTGGAACGAATTTCCGAGACGGAAGACGAAGATGATGCGGATACGGATGGTGACGTAGGTAAAGGCGGCGCAGAAGCCCCGGGCGGAAATGAAACAGGCGGCGACGCGTAAACTGTCCGCTGGTCGTGTCGTTGAATAAGCGACTTCCTGCCATCGTCTCACTTTGCAACCGCAGCGATAGCCGCTAAGCTTCCAGCCTGTGGGGGAGTGTCCATGAGCTTAAGTTGGAATGAAATTCGCAAACGTGCCGTTGCGTTTGCCGATGAATACGCGGATGCGACTTACGAAAAAGGTGAGACACAGTCCTTTTACAATGATTTCTTCAATGTGTTTGGTATCAAGCGCCGACAAGTGGCAAGGTACGAAGAGCAGGTCAAAAACCTAAAAGGCAATACTGGCTTTATTGATTTGTTTTGGCCGAAATATCTGCTTGTCGAGCAAAAAAGTGCCGGACGTGATCTGACTGCGGCTGCAGAACAGGCGGGTCAATACTTTGACGCTATAAAAGACGCCGATAAGCCACGCTTTCAACTCGTCTGCGATTTCCAAAATTGGGAACTGCTCGACCGCGACACACGCGAAACATGGTCATTTACTCTAAACGATCTTCCTAATCATATTCAGGCATTCGCCTTTATGATTGGACGCGAGAAACGCACCTACCAAGACCAAGACCCTGTAAATATTGTTGCTGCAGAACTTATGGGCAATATCCATGATGAGTTGGAAACATCGGGTTACACGGGACATGCACTTGAGGTTTATCTGGTGCGGCTATTGTTCATATTATTTGCGGATAACACCGGGATTTTTGAGCCACGTGACCGCTTGCTGGATTATGTAGAGCACCGCACCAATGAAGATGGCTCCGATCTTGGCGGAAAGCTCAGCGAACTCTTTCAGGTGCTCAACACACCGGAAGACAAGCGCTCACCCCATATGGATGAAGATTTGGCGGGCTTTCCTTATGTGAATGGCGATCTGTTTTCAGAAGTGCTTCCGCACGCATATTTCACGTCTGATATGCGCAACACGTTTCTGGAAGCCTGCCGTTTCAACTGGTCGAAAGTGTCGCCTGCCATTTTCGGCTCACTGTTCCAGTCGGTGATGGACCCGGTGGAGCGCCGCAAAAAGGGCGCGCACTACACCACCGAAAAGAATATTGTGAAGTTGATCGGCCCGCTGTTTCTGGATGAATTGCGGGCCGAATTCGAACATCTGAAAAGTCTCAAGCGGGAGAAGTTTGGTCGAATGGAAGCGTTCCGACGCAGGCTCGGCACGCTTACCTTCCTCGATCCCGCCTGCGGATGCGGCAATTTCCTGATCATCGCCTATCGCGAACTCCGCATACTCGAAATGGACTGTCTTGAGGAACTTAAGAAGATCAACATCGGCGGCACTGACTTTCTTGGGGCGCAGTCTTTGTCAGATGTCGATGTCAGCCAGTTTTACGGCATCGAACTGGAAGAGTTCCCTGCCCGCATCGCCGAAGTCGCCATGTGGATGATCGACCACATTATGAACGTGCGGCTTGGAGACCTATTCGGTGAAATCTACACTCGCATTCCGCTGACGAAATCGCCGCATATCTGGAACAAGGATGCACTGGCGGTGGACTGGAACGACCTGCTGCCTGCGTACCAATGTTCCTATGTGATGGGCAACCCGCCGTTTATTGGCTCCAAATACCAATCAACTGAACAGCGCCAACAGGTGCGTGACATCGCACAACTAGGCGGTTCGGGCGGTACGTTGGATTTTGTAGCGGCATGGTTCATCAAAGGTGCGGCTTACTTGAACGAAGATGGCTGCAATGCTGCCATGGCATTCGTCTCCACCAATTCGATCACGCAGGGCGAACAGGTAGCGCAGCTTTGGCCTGTGCTGTTTGATCGCTACAAGTTGGAAATTGCTTTCGGCCACCGTACCTTCGAGTGGGGCAGCGAGGCGCGTGGCAAGGCCCATGTGCATGTGGTGATCATTGGCCTGTCCCGCCGAGATCAAGAGCCGGATGTGAAACGACTGTTTTCCTATGAAAGCATCAAGGGAGAACCGGAGGAAACGCAACATAAGGCTTTGACGGCGTATTTGTTTGGTGTGGCGGACGAGGCGAACCGGTACCGAGTTGTGAAGGAGGAAAGCAGGCCGATTAATGGTTTGCCGCGACTGCTTACAGGATCGAAGCCACTTGATGGCGGGCACTACGTTCTGAACGATGAAGAAGCCGACTCGATAAGAAAAACAGACACAGCCGCGGCAAAAGCCCTTCGACCGTATATTGGCGCGCAGGAATACATAAACGGTTGGAACAGATGGGTTTTGTACTTTGGTGCCCTCAGCCCCGCAGAGGTTGGGTCCTCACGTTTTCTCCGAACGCGGCTGGCGGCAGTCGCTAAATGGCGGGCAAAGAGCAAGAGCAAACCAACACTGGATATCGCCGAAAAGCCAAGTGTTTATCATGTGACAGTCGTCCCAGATGCTCCATTTCTTGCTATCCCAAACGTGAGTTCGGAACGAAGAGACTACTCGCCAATTGGTTGGGTTGAACCACCGACCGTCCCAAACCAAAAACTCCGCGTGTTGCTGAATGCTTCCGTGGTTCAATTCGCCATCCTCACCTCCGCCATGCACATGTCTTGGATGCGTGCCATCACTGGGCGCATGAAAAGCGATTATATGTATTCCGTTGGTGTGGTCTACAACACCTTCCCCTGGCCAGACATGTCCGACACCGACAAGGACAAAATTGGCGCTTTGGCGCAGGCGGTTTTGGATGCGCGCGATGAATTTCCCGATTCCACGCTGGCCGATCTCTACGACCCCGATCTGATGCCGCCTGTCTTACGCAAGGCGCATACCGCGCTCGACAAGGCAGTGGATCGGCTTTACCGCAAAAAACCATTTGAAAGCGAGCGCGAGCGCGTGGAGCATCTCTTTGGGCTTTACGAAGCGATGGTCGCGCCTATCGAAGCGAAAGCCAAACAGAAACCAAAACGAAAACGGCGTAAACCCCCAACCCCAGAAAGCCCCACATGACCTTCACAGACCTTCTTCCCTTTGCGTTAGCCTGTTTCGCCATCATCATTGTGCCGGGGCCGACGGTCACGGTGATCATCGCCAACTCTCTGCGAAAAGGGGCGGCGGCAGGGCTGATGAATGTGGCGGGCACGCAGGTGGGTCTTGTGCCGATGCTTTTGATCGTGGCGCTTGGGCTTGAAACGGTTGTCGATGTGATGGGGCAGGCGTTTTTCTGGATCAAGCTTTTGGGCGCTGCCTATCTCATCTGGCTTGGGGTGAAGCTGTTGCGCTCTGATGGTGATCTCGGTCAGGCGGACGCAAAAGAGATGAGCCTTTCGGGTTATTTCTGGCAAGGGGTGATGGTTATCTGGTCAAACCCCAAAGCGCTCTTCTTCTTCGGGGCGTTTATCCCGCAATTTGTGGACCCGGCCTCAGGCAGTGCGTTCGGGCAAACGGTTCTACTCGGGTTTATCTTTATCGCTATCGCGACTGTGTGCGATGGTGCTTATGCGCTTCTTGCGGGCAAGGCCGGTTCAATGCTTACCCGCGCCCGTGTGCGTGCGGTGGAAGTCGGCTCGGGCCTGTGCCTGATTGGCGGCGGCATTTGGCTCGCCTTTGCCAAGCGCGCTTAAGCTTTCGACTAGCTCAGTCACGGATCGTTTCTCCGCCTTCTTCATGCATGGTGGCATAAATGGCGGCTGCGCCCATGACGGTGGACATGGTGAGGGATAAAATCAAAACGAGCATGGGACTTCTCCTGTTTTTCTGCGTTGTAAAATCAACACCCTGAACGGGGTCTGAAACAGGTATGTCACTGGTGTTCAGAGAAACATGGGAGGCCCTGGGGAGATTTTGTGCAGATTGGGGCACTAGCGTGGCTTCGCGGTTTTGCGGCCCCTGCTTTTTCTTGCGTAAGACGGGAAGCCATGACAGAACGTCTCCATGACTCGCATTGCCTATTATCCGGGGTCGTTTGACCCGCTCACGAATGGCCATCTGGATGTTTTGCACCAGGCAGCCAATCTCGCCGATGAGGTGGTGATCGGCATTGGTGTGCATCCTGGAAAAGTGCCGCTGTTTTCGTTTGAAGAACGCGCGGAACTCATCACGTCCGCCATGGCTGGCAGCGATGTGACGGTGAGGGTGGAAGCGTTTGACAATCTGGTGGTGGATGCGGCGCGGGACGCTGGGGCAAGCATTCTCATTCGGGGCCTTAGAGACGGCACGGACCTTGACTATGAAATGCAGATGGCAGGCATGAATGGCACCATGGCGCCGGGTCTCACAACCGTATTTTTGCCCGCAAGCCCCATGGTCCGTGCCATTACCGCCACATTGGTGCGTCAAATTGCAAAAATGGGCGGGGATGTCTCGCCTTTTGTGCCTGAGACGGTACATCAAGCGCTGAAACAAAAACTTGGCTGAGACGCCATAAAGAGAGATTTTTCATGACACGACTGATGAAACTAGCTGTCGGCCTTGTACTTGGCCTTTCGCTCATGGTTTTGCCTGCAATGGCAGATGCCAACAAGCTCATGCTTCAATTGAAAGACGGGCTTGT
>CAWUJX010000033.1:0-25368 GCA_963922635.1 uncultured Hyphomicrobiales bacterium
ATCCGCAAGTTTTCATCGAACCACACGGAATGCGTAATTGCCGAAGACGCGCAGGTGGTTGAGCGGTTTTTTGGTGAAATCGACTCGGCAATTCTGCTTCACAATGCGTCCACCCAATTTGCCGATGGGGGTGAGTTTGGTATGGGCGCGGAGATTGGCATCGCAACGGGCAAAATGCATGCCCGTGGTCCTGTGGGTGTCGAGCAGTTGACGAGTTTCAAATATCTCGTGCGTGGTACAGGGCAGATACGTCCTTGAGTGTGACCCCGTTTTTGCGACCATTCCTGAAAATGCCTCCCGCCGGAGATGGGCAGCGCATTGGCTTGTTCGGGGGTTCGTTTAACCCGCCTCATGAGGGCCACCTGAACGTTTGTGATCTTGCCTTGAAGCGTTTGAAGCTTGATCAGATATGGTGGATGGTAACTCCGGGCAATCCGTTGAAAGACACTTCGAAACTTCCAAGCCTGGAAGAGCGGATCAGGCTTTGCGAAGAAATTGTCTCCAACCCCAAAATCAAGATCACCGCGTTTGAGGCCACCCACAGGGTTCGATACACGGCTGATACTGTGAGGCTTGTATTGAAACTACGCCCACGCCAGGACTTTGTCTGGTTGATGGGTGCGGATAATTTGGCCGGATTTCACCAGTGGCAGGATTGGCGGGACATCGCTCGAATGATCCCGCTTGCAATCGTGGACCGCCCCGGTTCAACACTTGCCTATCGTTCTGCCCGTGCAGCGCTTGCGCTTTCCCGTTATCGTTTGGATGAGGATGATGCGCGGATGCTGCCTGCCATGAGACCGCCCGCATGGACGTTTATTCACGGGCCTCGAAGTTCGCTATCGTCCACGTTGCTGCGCAGCCGGGTGGCGTGATGATCGCTAATTTGACGCAGAATCGCTGTTACATGCGGCAAACGAATTTGTCTTGAAACCATCATAGAATCAGAACTATGTTTATGATGTTGGCTCAGCCAACAAAACAGCAATGCATAGCGAGAGGGAAAACTGACTATAGCAATGCAACCTTCAGGTGCCGGTGGCACCTCGAAACAAACATCTAAGACAGCGGGTTTGGCAGTTAAAGATGTTTTAAGAGTGGTTACAGACAGCTTGGAAGATTCCAAGGCGGAAGATCTTGTGACCATTGATATCCAAAGCAAATCAGCATTGGCAGATTACATGTTGGTCGCTTCAGGGCGTTCCAGCAGACATGTAAGCGCGATTGCGGATCATCTTCTCCGTGAGTTGAAAAACTCAGGTGCGGGGTCTGCAAAAGTGGAGGGCCTTGAAAGTGCTGACTGGGTTCTGATTGATGTGGGCGATGTGATTGTTCATCTCTTCAGACCCGAAGTACGCGAGTTTTATGCGCTTGAAAAAATGTGGCAGATGCCCGCTTCGGAAGAAGTCAACTAGAGTTACACTCTAAGGGTAGAGCGCATGCGGCTGAAAATTTTGGCGGTCGGCAAATTGAAAGCCGGGCCCGAAGCAGAGCTTTACGCCCGGTATCAGGATCGGATCACCAAGTCCGGCGCAGCGCTCCATCTAAGTGGGCCGGAACTGTTTGAATTGCCGGAATCACGCCTCGCCGAAGTGAAACAGCGCAAGACTGAGGAAGCCACAAAGCTGCTGCAACGCTGTGAGCCGGGTGCGCGTATCATTGCGCTTGATGAACGCGGTAAAGACCTGACTAGTGTTGAGTTTGCAAATCTCATCCGGGACGAGCAGGGTTCGGGCGCTAAGGAACTTGCCTTTGCCATTGGCGGGCCCGATGGTCACGGACAGGCAATGTTGGATGCGTCATTTCGCAAAATCCGTTTTGGGTCCATGACCTGGCCCCATCAAATTGCCCGTGTGATGTTGGTCGAACAGATCTACAGATCAATCACAATTCTTTCCGGACACCCCTATCATCGGGAATAGACAATTCGCGCAGGTCGCGACGCGTATTGCGTCCTTCACGGGTTTTCGTTTCTCCGCTATGCTTTCCAGATGCGTGCGAGAATCACCCCTTTGATGCTGCATTGGTTGCGAGGCATTTTCGTTTTTTGCCTTGTGATCACGGGGCTGGTTGGGTTTGCCAGTGTTGCGGCCGCCGAAGAGGATTTGCCTTTACAGCGTGACCGAACGCTTCAGGAATTGCAGGAACTTCAGGCTGCGATCTCAATCAGTGAAGCGGCGCGCGCCAAGCTTGCAGAAGAAATCTCACAACTGGACAAGGATCGTGTGACAATCAATCGCTCGCTGATTGATGCTTCCAAAAAGTCCCGGGAAATTGAAAAACGCGTCGCCAAAGCCAGTGATCGCCTATCACAATTGCGCGATGAACAGTCTGAAGTTCGTGCTTTTCTGAAAACCAAAGAGGCACTTTTGTCCGAGGTGCTTGCTGCACTTCAGCGCATGGGTCGAAAGCCCCCACCGGCATTGTTGGTTTCTCCCGAAGACGCGTTGTCATCTGTCCGTTCAGCGATTTTGCTCGGGTCTGTGGTGCCGGAAGTGCGCTCGGAAACTGAAATATTGTTAGGACAGTTGCAGGAACTGACCCGGATATCCAGCCAGATTGAAACGCAGCGCGATAGTTTGAGTGCGGATCTTGCTTCTCTTGCAAGTGAGGAGGAGCGGCTGAACCTGCTCATGGCCGAAAAGCGCAAACTCGCCGGCGTTGCGCAAACACAGTTGGTTGAAGAACAGGCAAAAGCCGCACAATTGGCGGCTGAGGCGACCTCATTGAACGGTTTGATCGCCAGCCTTGAACAACAAATTGAAAGTGTCCGCGAGGCAGAGCAGGCAGCCCTTGCCGCTGAGGAGCGTCGGAAAGCGCTGGAAGCAGGGCGTGAAGCGGCGCAAACCAAGTTCCAAACGCAGGAAGCTTTTGCAGATACCGGTCGCCAAACACCAGCGCTTGCGTTCGATGCCACGAAGGGTCTTTTGCCTTTGCCTGTGAGTGGTCGGGTACGGCTAGGCTATGGTGAAGAGGACGAGTTTGGTGACGCGGTTTCCGGCATGTCTTTGGCGGCGCGCGAGAATGCCCGGGTGATTTCACCGGCGGATGGCTGGATTGTTTACGCAGGTCCGTTCAGGACCTACGGACAACTCTTGATAATCAATGCCGGTAACGGTTATCATGTGGTATTGGCAGGGCTTGAGGAGATCGATGTGAGCCCCGGTCAATTTGTGCTCGTTGGGGAACCCATCGGAAAAATGGGTTCAAGCCGGGTTGCAAATGCCGGAACGCTTGACGTCTCCGCAAAAATGCCAACTTTATATGTGGAGTTTCGAAAAGACGGAAATCCGATAAATCCCTCGCCCTGGTGGGCCGACACTAACCTACAGAGAGTGACAAATGGTTCGTAAACTTGGATTGATGCTAATGGGAGCCGTGATTGGCGCCGGGTCGGTTTTGGCATTGAATGCCGGGCTGAACCATTCGGTCAGCGCGCAGGCGGCAGGCGTGGGAACCTATCGTCAGCTTAGTATCTTCGGTGATATCTTTGAGCGGGTCCGGGCTTCCTACGTCACCGAGCCCACGGAGGAAGAGTTGATTGAAAGTGCAATCAACGGAATGCTCACATCGCTCGACCCACATTCAAGCTATCTCAATCCGAAAGACTTCTCCGACATGCGCGTCCAGACGCGGGGAGAATTTGGTGGCCTCGGCATTGAGGTCACAATGGAAAATGAACTCGTGAAAGTGGTGTCGCCGATTGATGAAACACCAGCTGCGCAGGCCGGTGTTCTGGCGGGTGATTTGATCTCAAAAATCGACGGTGAGAATGTGCGCGGTATTAGCCTGCAGCAGGCGGTGGAGAAAATGCGCGGTGAAGTGAACACGCCGATCGTTTTGACCATCCTGCGGGAAGGTGCAGACAAGCCTCTTGAGATTACGATTATTCGCGATGTGATTAAGGTGCGTTCAGTGCGCCACCGCGTTGATGATGGTGAAATCGGTATTCTCGATGTGAACGCCTTCAACGAGCAGACCTTTGAAGGGTTGGAAAAAGCGATCAAGTCCATCCGTGAAGAGGTTGGCGATGACAAACTCAAAGGCTTTGTGGTGGACCTGCGCCTCAATCCGGGCGGTCTGCTTGATCAGGCAGTAAGTGTGTCAGACGCGTTCCTGGATCGGGGTCTGATCGTATCGACCCGTGGTCGAAATGCTGACGAAACTCGCCGCCATAGTGCGCGTCCCGGTGATCTGACCGGAGGAAAACCGGTGGTGGTACTGATTAACGGTGGGTCTGCGTCTGCTTCAGAAATCGTTGCCGGTGCTTTGCAAGACCATAAGCGCGCAACAATTGTCGGCACCCGTTCATTTGGTAAAGGGTCCGTGCAAACGATCATCCCGCTCGGCTCCAACGGTGCATTGCGGTTGACCACTGCGCTTTATTACACGCCGTCTGATCGTTCGATCCAAGGCAAGGGTATCGATCCGGAAATCATCGTAACCCAGCCATTGCCGGAAGAATTGAAAGGCCGTGTGGAAGCGCGCGGAGAATCCCAGCTTCGCGGCCACATTGTTGGCAGTGAGGAAAATGAAGAAGGTTCCGGTTCAATCGCATATGTTCCACCGGATCCTGAGGACGACGTGCAATTGAATTATGCCAAGGACCTGCTGAAAGGTCTCAAGCAGCACGCGGCTTTCCCGCCGGACCCTGAAAAAGCGGTTCCGCTGCAAAACTAGGCAAACCTTAGAGGTTTGGAATTTCACAGGGGGAGGCTATGCTTCCCCTTATTGATTCGCGGCATCAAACACTCACAGTTGATCAACAAGCATGAATTCCGAAAACGAGTTCACGAAACCGCTTAAGGGCGTCGGGGGACAACAGAAATCAAGTCCTGTGAAAAAGGGGCTGGTTGTCACGGGCCTGCTCCTGGCATGTGCTTTTCCGGTTTTCCAGTTTTATGGTGGGGTTTCTCTTTTAATTCCTGAACGCGAGACTGTGATTGCGGACGCTGCCGCTCACCAGCAGAATACTACCCAAGCGCAAGCGGTTTCTGAAGAGATCACGGCTGCGATTCCCAGTCGCCAGCATACGCTTGATCCGGAAGGTGGTGATTTTCAGGAAGTGGTGCCGCAGGGTGAATTGGTTCCTGTGGCGCCAACCCCGAAGCCAATTCCTGTTCCGGTCGTGACGCCAAAGACGCCCGAGGTAAAACGTCAGGAAGTCGCTCTGGCACACTTGCCGGACCCAGGTCTCGTGGAGCGGGGTGCATCGGGTGTGATCCCAAAAATTTCCGCCGATGGCCAGAAGGCGATGGATGTCTATTCCCGTAAGCCTGACACGGAAGGTAATTTTGGTGTGGCTCGTGTGGTCATTGTGATCGGTGGCTTGGGTATCAGTCAGACCAGCACTCAAAACGCGATTGAGCAATTGCCTCCGGCGGTAACTTTGGCATTTGCGCCCTATGGAAATTCGTTGAACCGGTGGATGCAGAAGGCGCGAAAAGGCGGACACGAATTATTGCTGCAGCTGCCCATGGAGCCGATCGATTACCCCAAGACTAATCCCGGTCCTCACACATTGCGAACCACAGCTGATGTGCAGGAGAATCTCGCCAACCTTCACTGGGCCATGAGCCGGATCACCAATTATGTGGGTGTTACCAATTATCTTGGAAACAAGATGCTGCAGGAGCCGGCCGGACTGTCGCCGATCTTCTCGGAAATTTCGAAACGTGGCCTCATGTTTTTTGAAGACGGCACGGTGAAAAATTCCATGGGTCCGGGCGTGGCGGTTAAAGAGATTGTGCCATACGCCAAGGCGGATATCCTGCTGGATAACGTGCGGTCGCGGGCTGCCATTGCTGACAAGCTCCAACAATTGGTCAATCAGGCGAAGCGTACTGGTCTCGCAATCGGCATGGGCAATGCCTTTCCCGATACGATTGATCTTGTCAGTCAGTTTGCCCGTCAGGCTAAAGCAAATGGTATTGAGATCACACCGCTCACCGCTGTTGTCAGGAACCCGGGTTAAATGTCCGACCGTCCCATTCGAGAAGAGATGCCCTATCGCCCGTGCGTGGGCATTGTTGTTTTTAATGCCGATGGCAAAGTCTGGACAGGGCAGCGGATCGCGAACGCCGAAACAACAAGTGAATATCGTTGGCAGTTACCCCAGGGTGGTATCGACAAGGGTGAAGACCCTCTGCCGGCCGCGAAACGTGAACTCTTCGAAGAGACTGGAATACGGTCGGTGAGCCTTTTGGCTGAGGCAGGTGAGTGGTTCAACTATGATCTTCCCGACGATATTCTCGGTGTCGCGCTGAAGGGCAAATACCGGGGGCAAACGCAAAAATGGTTCGCGTTCCGCTTTGAGGGATCGGAAGACGAAATCAACATTACCCACCCACCTGATGGTTCGCACCCAGAATTTGATGCGTGGGAGTGGAAGGATCTGCAAGAGTTGCCGGACCTGATCGTTCCGTTCAAACGCGGAATCTACGAGCGGGTTGTGGAAGAGTTTGGTGGGTTGTAGGTGTCATTGCAGACCCAGAATGAACTTTTAAATTTCTTGAGTAGTTGGCGGGTGTGGGGAGGAAGCTGCCTAATTGGCGCATGCCCAATGTTCAGCCCGCGCCAATGAGGCTTCAAGCTTCATATGGTGCATTATGGAACGATATGAATTATTTATAAATTTCTATTTGGATAAGAACGCCAGATTCATCAAATCTTAAATTAATTTCTACGTCACCTAGTTTAAGCTGTCCTTTTGAAAGTTTCTCAAGCTCATTACTCATCATAATTCCACTCTTAGAATTTCTTTGTACGATATTATCGTCTTCATCAAGAATAATCCGATTAATGGTTATTATTGTGGGATCATCATCGTATAAATCGATTTTAATATTACTCATCTTAAAAATTTAAAAATTTTCTTAATTAGATTTTTAATATTCAATTCGTTTCTGTATTCTTCTTTTTAATTTTCTTGTCACTCTGTCTATATTGAAAATAGTTCACTCCGCCGCGTAATTCCGGCCTCGGAATTTTTCCTTGATGTGGCCGAGGAGGCTGCTGGCGGATTCCAGAATGTTGGTGCCGGGCCCGTAGATTTCGGTCACGCCTGCTTCTTTCAGGAAATCATAATCCTGTGCGGGTATCACCCCGCCGCAGATGACGATCTTGTCCGCTGCGTTGCGTTTTGCCAGTTCTTCCAGAAGCATCGGCGCGAGTGTTTTATGGCCCGCCGCATGGGATGAAATGCCAACCACATCTACATCTTCCGCCACGGCCATATCGGCTGCTTCGTCGGGTGTCTGAAACAGCGGCCCGACAACCACATCAAATCCCATATCTTCGAACGCAGTGGCGATCACCTTTGCGCCCCGGTCATGGCCATCCTGCCCCATTTTAACGACCATGATGCGGGGTTTCCTGCCGATTGTGGATTGCATGCCTGCGATATCCGACTTCAGCTTTTCCCACGCCTCGTCCCCTTCAAAGCCTGCTTCATACACGTCGGAAATCACGTGGGTTTCTGCGGTGTGTCGGCCCCATGCTTTTTCCATGGCGTCCGAAATTTCACCCACAGACGCACGCGCCCTTGCGGCGGCCACAGCGGCTTCTAGAATATTTCCGTCACCGGATTTCGCGACCTGGGTAAGGTTTTCGAGAGCCGCATCACATGCTGCTTGATCGCGCATTTTCTTCATACGCGTCAGACGGGCAATTTGAGCCTCGCGTACTTTGTCATTATCCACCTCAAGGATGTCCACCGGGTCCTGATGATCAAGGCGGAATTTGTTGACGCCAACGATCACCTCTTCGCCCCGGTCGATGCGTGCTTGTTTGGCGGCAGCAGATTCTTCAATGCGCGCTTTTGGTAATCCGGCCTCGACTGCCTTGGTCATGCCGCCTGCCTGTTCAACTTCTTCGATCAGTTTCCAGGCTTCGTCAGCCAGTTGCTGGGTCAGGCTTTCAACGTAGTAGGAACCGGCAAGAGGGTCGACCACATTGGTCACGCCGGTTTCATGTTGCAAGATCAGCTGTGTGTTTCGTGCAATGCGCGCGGAAGTTTCGGTCGGCAGCGCAATCGCTTCGTCGAAGGAATTGGTATGCAGGGACTGGGTGCCACCGAGGACGGCCGACATTGCTTCAAATGCAGTGCGAACGACATTGTTATACGGGTCCTGCTCCTGCAGAGACACGCCAGACGTCTGACAATGGGTGCGCAGCATTTTTGACTTGGGATTTTTGGGCTCAAATTCATCCATGATGCGAGACCACAAGAGACGTGCTGCACGCAGCTTCGCGGCCTCCATGAAAAAGTTCATGCCAATGCAGAAAAAGAAAGAAAGCCTGCCTGCAAACGCGTCCACATCCATGCCTTTTGCAAGCGCCGCCCGCACATATTCGCGTCCGTCTGCGAGCGTGTAGGCCAGCTCTTGGACGAGGTTCGCGCCCGCTTCCTGCATGTGATAGCCGGAAATCGAAATCGAATTGAACTTCGGCATTTCGTTGGCTGTGTATTCGATGATGTCAGCGACAATCCGCATGGAAGGCTCTGGCGGATAAATGTACGTGTTGCGGACCATGAATTCTTTCAGGATGTCGTTCTGAATGGTGCCGGATAGCTTTGCGCGATCAACGCCTTGCTCTTCGCCTGCGACGATGAAAGAGGCGAGGACCGGAATAACCGCACCATTCATGGTCATGGAAACCGACATTTCATCGAGCGGAATGCCATCAAAGAGGATTTTCATATCCTCAACAGAATCGATTGCCACGCCTGCTTTCCCCACATCGCCAACCACACGGGGATGATCGGAATCATATCCACGGTGTGTGGCAAGATCGAAAGCGACGGAAAGGCCTTTTTGTCCGGCTGCCAAGTTCTTGCGATAAAATGCGTTAGACTCCTCGGCGGTTGAGAAGCCCGCATATTGTCGGATGGTCCAGGGGCGCCCTGCATACATGGTTGCCTTGGGTCCGCGCAGGAACGGTTCGAAACCGGGGAGGTTATCGATGTGTTCAATGCCGGCCAGATCTTCGGCTGTATAGAGCGGTTGGACCGGGATGCCTTCAGGCGTGTTCCATACGAGGCTTTCAGGATCACCGCCGCGCATTTCTTTGGATGCGAGGTCGAGCCAGTCACGTTTTGTGGGTTTTGTCATTGTTTGCGCGATCCCAAGTCATATTTCGTGTAGGCTGAGAGTATACCGAATTGGTTGGGACATGTCATGAAGCTGATCTTGAATTTAGGATGTGCATTTTTACTGGGCATGGCGATCACTGCTAGCGCCCAGACTTTGTCGGCGCACCAAGGGAAACATCGGCCTGTATTGGTATTCGCCAATTCAAACGAGGATCGGGATTATCTGGTGCAGATGCGGATTTTGAGCAATGCTAATGATGGCGTTACCGAGCGAGATATCGTGGTTTATGAAGATATCGCGGGCCCGCTCCCATCCACGCTGCGGGAACAATTTGAACCGGAAGGGTTTAGGCTCGTACTAATTGGCAAGGATGGCGGCGTGAAATATACGAGCGACGAGCCTGTTTCAGCGGATGAACTGTTCTCCCTGATTGATGCAATGCCCATGCGCTGGCGAGAGATCAGGGATCGGTTGTGAAATCGCGGTCGGGCGTTTTCGGGTCTCAGCCAGGTTAACGAGTGATTGCCGATCGGAGTAGGCTGAACCCAGCAACCGCAAACAGGGCCGCAACGGCACCCTCAATCCATTTTCTTGCGCGTTTGTACAGGTTCATGAAACTCTTGATGGAGAATGCCAAAGCATGGGCGGTGTAATTCAGAAGACCGATCAGCATGCAAAGTCCGGTGGCTAACACAAGATCAACCATGCTGTTTCCAATCCCCATGCCCATGGAAAGTGCAGCCATCCAGGCGACCACTGCTTTCGGGTTCAACAGGTTTAAGAGGAGGCCTTGCACGAAAAGGTTTTTCCCGCCTTGGCGTTTTTCGACCACTGCCTCATGGCGCAGGGCTGAACGTCCTGAGGCCAGCGCCAGCCAAAGCAGGTATAATCCGCCAAATATTTTCAAGGCAAAGAGGGCGACTTCAGAACTCCGCAAGACGGCACCCATTCCGGTGGCGGCGATGATGCCCCAGAACGCCAGTCCGAGTGCTAGACCAAGCCCGAACAGAAGCCCTTTCTTCCGGCCTTCGCCCATTGATACCGCTGCAACGGCGAGATTGGCGGGTCCAGGAGACGCTGTGACGATAAAGAAAGCGAGTAATATGCCGGTGAGGTCCATCGTGCTTATTCAAACTCCATGATCACGTCATCCAGTGCGAGACTATCTCCCGGTCCGGCATTTATTTTGGAGATCGTACTCTTTTTCTCTGCCCGTAGGATGTTTTCCATTTTCATGGCTTCAACCGTGGCAAGGGGCTGACCTTCCTGTACTTCGTCACCTTCCGCCACATGGACGGAGACCACGAGACCTGGCATTGGACAAAGCAAGAGGTTTGAAGTATCTGGCGCGATTTTTTCGGGCATCATGGCCAGATATTGCGCTTGCTTGTGAGTGAGAATTTTCACATCCATGTCTGCGCCGCGCCAACGGATGCGGAACCCCATGGTGGTCGGATCGGCCTTTAGGCTCAAAACGCTGTCGTTTACTGAAACCGTTGCGAGGCTATCGCCCGGACGCCAGTCGGTTTCCACTTCAAACTTTTCGTCTGCGATTTTTACTGTTGCACCTTCATTGCGGAGTTTTTTCATTTTTAGCCGGATGTGGTGACCATCAATCACGCCAACCCACTCTTTGCTCACCTTGCGTTTATGGTTTGCGAGCGCACCTGTTAATCGCGTGCGGCGAAGTTCACTGATCATGTTAAGGACTGCTGCCGCGGCAACAATTGTCGCCCTGGCATCTTCGCCGACGGTAACGCCTTCAAACCCCTCTGGGTATTCTTCGGCAATGAACGCGGTCGTGATGTTGCCCGAAACGAACCGCGGATGATCCATGACCGCGGACAGGAATGGCAGGTTGTGGCCAATGCCTTCCACTTCGAACCCGTCGAGGGCTTCGCTCATGGCGTCAATTGCTGCTTCTCGGTCCGGTGCCCACGTGCAGAGTTTCGCAATCATCGGGTCGTAGAACATGGAAATCTCACCACCTTCAAACACGCCCGTGTCATTGCGAACGATCGTGCCATTGTCACGCGTGCCTTCCTCCGGTGGCTGGTAACGGGTCAATCGCCCGATGGATGGCAGGAAGTTACGATAGGGGTCTTCCGCGTAAAGGCGGGATTCAATCGCCCAACCGTTGAGCGTGATGTCTTCTTGTTTGATCGACAGTTTTTCGCCGTAAGCCACGCGGATCATCTGTTCCACCAGATCAATGCCCGTGATGAGTTCGGTGACCGGGTGCTCCACTTGAAGACGCGTGTTCATCTCGAGGAAGTAAAAGTTCTTGTTGCCGTCGACGATGAACTCGACGGTTCCTGCAGACGAGTAGTCCACTGCTTTTGCCAGCGCGACCGCTTCCTCGCCCATGGCTTTCCGGGTTTTCTCGTCCAGAAACGGGGAAGGCGCCTCTTCAATGACCTTCTGGTTCCGGCGCTGGATAGAGCATTCCCGCTCGCCCAGATAAATACAAGTGCCGTGTTTGTCGCCCAGTACCTGGATTTCGATATGGCGCGGCTGGGTCACAAACTTCTCGATGAAGATCCGGTCATCGCCGAAGGAAGACTTGGCTTCGTTTTTGGATGATTGGAAACCTTCCCGTGCATCGTCATCGTTCCACGCGATGCGCATGCCTTTGCCGCCGCCACCGGCGGAGGCTTTGATCATGACAGGATAGCCGATCTCCTTGGAAATCTTGATTGCTTCTTCGGCGTCTTCGATCAGTCCCATATGCCCGGGTACTGTGGAAACGCCTGCATCCTGCGCCAGTTTCTTGGAGGTGATCTTGTCCCCCATTGCTTCAATCGCACCCACAGGTGGGCCGATAAATGCGATCTTTGCTTTTTCGAGGGCTTCTGCAAATTTCGGGTTCTCTGAAAGAAATCCATAGCCGGGGTGAACGGCTTCCGCGCCACTTTCCTCAATGGCGCTCAGTATTTTCTCGATCATGATGTATGATTCGGCGGCGGGCGGTGGGCCGATGTGAATTGCTTCATCCGCCATTTTTACATGAAGCGCATCGCGGTCAGCGTCGGAATAAACCGCGACGGTTGCAATCCCCATTTTGCGGGCGGTCTTGATGACACGGCATGCAATCTCGCCGCGGTTTGCGATCAATATCTTTTTGAACATGGTTTCAAAGCATCCCTAATATTCCAAACAGTGAGGTGGGCGTGAACAAAATCCATTGCGGCAGTTTCAAGAAGCTGGTCTTGGCAATGATGTTTAGCAAAACACTCCAAATCGCAAACCCTGCCGCCAGAGCGGTTGCAAGTAGGCTTAATTCCCATGCACTTGGCCAGACGGCTGCCACTAAAAAACTGCCAGCCATGGCAAAAAGCGTGAGCGTGACGAGGTGCCAGCAATAATAGTTTGTGTATTTCGGTACGGTCGCCATATCGCTTTCAAGAAGTGGTTTTGCGACGTCCGGTCCGCCCACAAATGTGTGCAACAGGAAGGTGATTGCCGAAGTGCCGAAGGCAAGCCATATCCAGATTGCAGTGAGTTCCATCTACTCGTCTTCCGTCGACTTAAGCCAGATGGACATGCCGGCAACGACCATGCCAAATGTGTGCGCCAATCCTGCCAGCAGCATGAATGTGTAGCCAATCTGGTTGCTGGATCGGCTGAGCATGGCGCCGATGCCGTTGATATCCAATCCGATGATGGCAACGCCAACGGCAATGCCAATCAACGCGCCATCAATGGCGCCGATCATGATGGTCCGCAGCCATGCATCGTGTTCGCGGCGGATTTCCGCGCGTTCTGCTTCTGATACTTTTCGCACAAAAGGTTTTTTGTCTTCACTCATTGATTGCCAGCCTCCACTAATTCATCGTGGCGCTTTTGGTGCTTGGCTTCCAATACCTCATCTTTGAGACTTCGGGCCACCAACACCATGCCCACATGGGCGGGCAAATAGGTTTCTTCGAGCGCCAATGCCTCTTCAAATAAGGCGCGGGCGCGCTTGGGCAATTTCCTTTCTTCCAGAACACGGCCGTGGTCTGCCAGAAGGCGTGGATTTTCCTTGATGATTTTTCGTGCTTCGCCAAACCAGCGCTCGACATTTTTCAGTTCATCACCCCGTATGTGGGTGGCGACGCCATAGCCCCAGAAAATGAAACCATCCAGCGGGTTCACCAGCCAAGCCTGATTGAAACGGCGAATGGCTTCGTTGGGATTGCCCTCAACGATCTGCTGCCATCCCAACTGAACCATTTGAGTGGCCGCTTCATTCCGGTCCCCATTGGAAAGGCGCAGAGCTTCATCAACCAGTTTTTGATCGTTGGCGATGTCATCTGCGGTTTTCTCAATACCTTCCCACATGGGCGTGGGCCGCGTTTCCAACTGGGCGTAGGCGGGGAGGCCGAAGGTCAGCAAGGAGCTGACAACGAATGCTCGAATGAAGTGGTTGCTGTTTTGAATTATATTCAAACTGAAGTCCTCACAGCGGGATGTTGTCGTGCTTCTTCCAAGGGTTTTTCAAGTCCTTGTTGCGAAGGGAGGCGAAGGCGCGGGCGACACGTTTGCGGGTATTGCGCGGCATGATCACATCATCAATGAAACCCATTTCAGCGGCCACAAACGGATTGGCAAAGCGATCTTCATATTCTTCGGTGCGTTTTGCGATCTTGTCCGGGTCGCCAAGTTCCGAACGGTAAAGAATCTCCACGGCACCTTTCGCACCCATCACAGCAATCTCTGCCGACGGCCAGGCGTAGTTTACGTCTCCCCGCAAGTGTTTGGATGCCATCACATCATAAGCGCCGCCGTAGGCCTTGCGGGTGATAAGGGTCACTTTCGGCACGGTTGCTTCGCCATAGGCAAAGAGCAGCTTCGCGCCGTGTTTGATCACGCCGCCATATTCCTGTGCCGTTCCCGGGAGAAAACCCGGTACATCCACAAGTGTCAGGATGGGAATGTTGAAACAATCGCAGAAGCGCACGAACCGGGCGGCTTTTCGCGATGCGTTGATGTCGAGGACGCCTGCCAGCACAAGCGGTTGGTTTGCGATCACCCCGACAGTGGAGCCTTCCATGCGGATAAAACCGGTCACGATATTGGCTGCGAAGTCCGGCTGTGTTTCGAAGAAGTCTCCTTCGTCCGCAATTTTGTAGATCAGTTCCTTGATGTCATAGGGCTTGTTCGGATTATCGGGGATAAGCGTATCAAGCGAAGGGTCCGGTTTGTCGATCGCGCCGAAGAACGGCCGGGTCGGTGGTTTCTCGCGGTTGTTGAGCGGCAGAAAATCAATAAACCGCCTCAGGGCAGCCAGTGCTTCCACATCATTGTCAAACGCATCATCGGCCACGGAAGATTTGGTTGTGTGGGTTTTTGCACCACCGAGGTCTTCCGCCGTCACGATTTCATTGGTGACGGTTTTCACCACATCGGGGCCGGTGACGAACATGTAGGATGTATCGCGGACCATGAAAATGAAGTCAGTGATGGCGGGGGAATAAACCGCGCCGCCTGCGCAAGGGCCCATGATCATGGAAATTTGGGGAACCACACCGCTTGCCAATGTGTTCATCTGGAAGATGTCTGCGTAGCCACCCAGTGACGATACGCCTTCCTGAATGCGTGCTCCGCCGGAATCGTTCAGGCCGATGATCGGTGCGCCATTTTTCATGGCCATTTCCATGATCTTGATGATTTTCTTGGCATTGGTCTCGGACAGGGACCCGCCGAATACCGTGAAGTCCTGCGAGTAGACATAGATCATCCGGCCATTGACGGTGCCCCAGCCTGTGATCACGCCATCGCCCGGCATTTTGGTTTCTTCCATGCCGAACTCGGTGCAGCGATGGGCAACGAACATGTCATATTCTTCGAAACTGTTTTCATCGAGCAAAAGGTCGATGCGCTCACGGGCTGTGAGTTTACCCTTGGCGTGTTGGGCATCGATCCGCTTTTGTCCGCCACCAAGCTTTGCCTGTTCGCGGCGGGCCTCCAATTCCTGGAGTACGTCTTGCATGTCAGTTTCCTTTCGGGTTGGAAGCGGGCGGAGTTAAAGTAAACCAGCCGCCAGACGCGACCTCTTTGCCAAGCCTGTCGAAGCGAAGGCTTTTTTGCAATCTATTTGTTTTTGAAATCCGGTTTCCGTTTTTCGGAGAACGCGGCCATGCCTTCTTTCTGGTCTTCAGTGGCGAAGAGCGAATAGAATGTGCGGCGCTCAAACCGAAGTCCTTCGCCAAGTGTTGTTTCAAAGGCCCGGTTCACTTGCTCTTTGGCAATGTAGACGGACGGCGTCGAATAGCCCGCAATTTCCGCTGCAGTGTTCATCGCGACTTCCATAAGATCATCAGCAGGAACAATCCGGGCAACCAGCCCGGCGCGTTCTGCCTCTTCTGCGTCCATCATGCGGCCTGTGAGGATGAGGTCCATGGCCTTCGCTTTACCAATTGCCTTGGTCAGGCGCTGCGACCCGCCCCAGCCCGGGGTGACGCCCAGTTTGATTTCCGGTTGACCAAATTTTGCTTTGTCGGATGCCAAAATGATATCGCACATCATGGCAAGCTCACATCCGCCGCCGAGCGCAAATCCATTCACTGCAGCAATGATGGGTGTGCGGGTGTTGGCAAATCCTTCCCACTCGGATTGTTTGTCTGCCAGATACATATCCATGTAGGTTTTGGTGTGCATCTCCTTGATATCAGCGCCGGCGATAAACGCTTTCCCCGCGCCTGTGATCACGATGCATCCGATATCCGGGTCATCGTCGAATGTCTTTGTGTGGTTGATGATCCCCGCCATCACGTCTGCATTGACGGCGTTGAGGGCATCGGGGCGATTGATGGTGATCAGCCCCACATGCTCTTTCTTTTCTGCTAAAACCAGATCAGTCATGGTCATACTCTTCCTTTGGCTTCCAGCCATGTGATGATTCCGGAAAAATCGAGGTCTTCCGGTCTGTCTTCCATAAATTCTTTGTAGAGTTCCAATGCGTGGGAACCGAGCGGCGTGGCCTGTCCGGTTGCGTCTGCCGCCTGCTGGGCGAGGCCTGCGTCTTTGATCATCAGGCTGGTGGCAAATCCAGGCTTGAAATCATTGTCGGCGGGCGTTTGTGGCCCGATGCCCGGCATGGGGCAGTAATTGTTCAAGGACCAGCAAAAGCCTGATGATGTGGACATCACGTCAAACATGGCCTGATCTTCAAGGCCCAGCTTGCGACCCAATGATAGCGCTTCACCGAGGCCCGTCATGGTAACGGCGAGTAGCATGTTGTTGCAGATTTTGGCCGCTTGTCCTGCGCCGGCATTTCCGCACCGCACTTGTTTTGCGCCCATCACATCCAGCAACGGGCTGGCGCGTTTAACATTCTCTTCCGAGCCGCCGATCATGAAGGTCAGCGTTCCTGCGGCCGCACCCGTGATGCCGCCTGAAACGGGACAATCGATCATGCCGAGGCCCGCTGCTGCGGCAACCGCGTGGGCCTGTTCGGCACTTTTCACATCAACGGTTGAGCAATCAATGATCAGAGAACCCTGGGCGACTTTCGGAACGATTTCATTCAGCACGGATAAAACGATCTCGCCATTGGGCAACATGGTGATGATTGTCTCGGCGCCGTCCACGGCGTCATGGGCTTCCGCGCATGTGATGATGCCTGCTTCCTTCGCCGCACTCAGCGCTTCGGGAACCGGGTCATAGCCCAGAACTTCATGGCCCGCGTTGACCAGGTTCGTGGCCATGGGCAGACCCATATTGCCAAGTCCAATGAAACCAATTGTCGCCATTTTCTCCTCCCGCTGAATTGATGCGATGACGGCTGATCTTATAACGTCAACTCGTTTTCACCCAGATGGGTTAACATGTCGGATACTTGCCCCACTGCCAAGTCCTCTAAAGTTGCAGGGCTCCATTTTGGTTGGCGGTCTTTGTCGATGATTTGCGCGCGAACGCCTTCCACAAAATTGCCATGGGACATGGAGCGGTAGGTAAACCGGTATTCAAGGGCGAGGATGTCTTCTATTTTGGCGAAGTCCCGCGACTTGCGGACAATCTCAATGGCGCAGGCGACCGAGACCGGGCAATTGCGGCGCATGAGCTTTGCAGCGTTTGCGGCCCAGTCTGTATCCGCTGCTTCAAGCCGGGCAATGATCTCGATCGCATCGCCTGTGGCGAAAAACTCGTTGATCATCGGAAGGTCGCCTTCAAGCGTACCCGGTTCTGGCTCGGCTTTGTATGCATCAATCAAGGCCAGATCACCGGTCGCTTCTAGTTCTGCGATGAGGTCTGCGAGTTTTGCTTCGGGGATAAATGTGTCAGCGATGCCGGCTGTGATGCAATCGGCAGCTTTGAGCCGTGCGCCTGTCGTTCCCAGATATTCGCCAATTGCGCCCGGGGCCTTTGCCAGGAGTTGGTTGCCGCCCACATCGGGCACAAGGCCGATGCCGCATTCCGGCATGGCAAAGAGCGTGTTTTCAGTGACGATCCGATGGGAGCCGTGGGCAGAAATGCCAACGCCCCCGCCCATCACAATCCCGTCCATGATTGCCACATAGGGCTTGGTGTAATTTTTGATTTGGGCATTGATGCGATATTCGTCAGCCCAGAACTTGCGGCCATAGGCATAGTCACCTGCTTTGCCGGTGGCGTAGAGATCTGCGATATCACCACCGGAGCAGAATGAGCGCGATCCTTCAGCATCAATGATGACCAATTTAACCGCGTCATCGCTTTCCCATTCCGACAACGCGTCTCCAATCGCCATGCACATGTCATAGGTCATGGCATTGAGTGCTTCAGGCCGTGTGAGCGTTATGCGCCCGGCTAGACCGGATATGCGGATTTGGATGTCGTCGGAAAGCCCCACCTCACGCCTCGGCCAGCATCTGGCGTGAGATGATCATGCGCATGATTTCATTGGTGCCTTCGAGGATTTGGTGAACGCGCAAATCACGAACCACTTTCTCGATGCCATAGTCAGCAAGGTAGCCGTAGCCGCCATGGAGTTGCAGCGCATCATTGGCCACTCGGAATGAAAGATCGGTGACCAGACGTTTAGCCATGGCGCAGTATTTGGTGGCGTCGGGGGCTTTGGTGTCCAGTTTCCAAGCCGCCTGACGCAGGAAAATACGAGCGGCCTGCAATTCTGTTTCCATGTCGGCCACACGGAATTGAAGGGCCTGAAAATCTGCAATCGGTTTGCCGAACGCCTTACGCTCTTTCATATAGGTTAGCGATTTATCGAGCGCGAATTGTGCTGCGCCCAAAGCGGATGCAGCGATGTTCAACCGTCCGCCATCAAGGCCGGACATGGCGTATTTGAAGCCTGCTCCTTCTTCGCCGATCAATTGATCTGCCGGGATTTTACAATCATCGAACAAAACCTGAGCAGTGGGTTGTGCGCGCCAACCCATCTTTTTCTCGTTGGCACCGAATGACAGGCCTTCGGTCGGGTTCTCAACCAAAACGGCGGAGACGCCACGTGGTCCGTCTTCGCCGGTGCGCACCATGGCGAGATAGAGTTCTGACGTTTCGCCGCCGGAGATGAAGGTCTTGCCACCGTTGATCTTCCAGCCGTTTCCGTCTTTCTCTGCCTTGGTTTTCAGCGCAGCCGCGTCAGAACCCGAACCCGGTTCCGTCAGGCAGTAAGAGCAGTATTTCTCCAGCCGACACATTTCCGGCAGCCATTTCTGGCGCTGTTCCTCAGTGCCATAGGTATCGATCATCCATGCGGTCATGTTGTGGATTGAAATGAACGACGCAATGGACGGGCAGGAATAGGAAAGCGCTTCGAAGATGAGCGTTGCATCCAACCTCGTGAGATCAGACCCGCCCACATCTTCACGCACGTAAATCCCGGCCATGCCCAGTTCACCAGCAGCGCGCAAAACCTCTTTCGGAAACGAGCCCTCCTCATCCCATTGTAGGGCATGCGGTGCGATGTGCTCTTGCCCAAATTCAAATGCCATATCGTAGATGGCGGATTGTTCTTCTGTGAGTGCGAATTCCACGTATCAAACCCTCATTTGGTAACGTTATTTGAAGTCGACTGGAGCTGCCCTTAGCTCATCGTTGGAATGGAAAACTCTGCACCTTCCTTGATGCCCGATGGCCAGCGCGATGTGATTGTTTTGGTTCTCGTGTAGAAGCGGAACGCATCCGGGCCATGTTGGTTCAGGTCACCAAAGCCGGAACGCTTCCAACCGCCGAATGTGTAATACGCGAGTGGCACAGGGATTGGTACGTTCACACCGACCATGCCGATATTGATCCGGTTGGCAAAGTCACGTGCCGTGTCGCCATCGCGGGTATAGATCGCAACGCCATTGCCGTATTCATGGCTCATGGCGAGATCGATCCCTTCTTCGTAATTCTTGGCGCGAACAACGGAAAGTACGGGGCCGAAAATCTCTTCTTTGTAGATCGACATGTCTTTGGTGACATTGTCGAACAAACAACCGCCGATAAAATATCCGTTTTCATAGCCCTGCATGGAGAAGTCACGGCCATCGACCACAAGGTTGGCACCTTCTGCGACGCCTGCATCCACATAGCCTTTGACCCGGTTGTAGGCATCCTTGGTTACTAGCGGTCCAAAGTCCGCGTCATCACCTGCGGTGTAGGGCGCAATTTTCAGGTTCTCCACGCGAGGGGTCAGTTTTTCCATCAGGCGGTCCGCTGTCTCTTCGCCCACAGGAACAGCGACCGAGATCGCCATGCAGCGTTCACCGGCTGCACCATATCCTGCGCCGATCAGCGCATCGGCGGCCTGATCAAGATCAGCATCTGGCATGATGATCATGTGGTTCTTTGCGCCACCGAAACACTGGACGCGTTTGCCGTTTGCGCAGCCCCGTGTGTAGACATATTCCGCGATTGGCGTTGAACCCACGAAGCCCACCGCCATAATGTCCTCATGATCGAGAATGCCGTCAACGGCTTCTTTGTCGCCATGAACAACCTGCAGAATACCATCGGGCAATCCGGCTTCTTTCATGAGTTCTGCGAGCATGTTTGGAACGGACGGATCACGCTCGGAGGGCTTGAGTATGAATGCGTTGCCGCAAGCGATCGCCGGGCAGAATTTCCACATGGGGATCATCGCGGGGAAGTTGAACGGTGTAATGCCTGCCACAACGCCAAGGGGCTGGCGGACTGAGTGCATGTCTATCCCGGGTCCGGCGCCTTCCGTGAACTCGCCTTTCAACAGATGCGGCGCGCCGATGCAAAACTCAGCCACTTCGAGGCCCCGCTGCACATCGCCTTTCGCATCGGGAATGGTTTTCCCGTGCTCTCGGGATAGTGCTTCTGCCAGCTTGTCCATATCGCGTTGGAGGAGTGCCACAAATTTCATCATGACGCGCGCGCGGTTCTGCGGGTTGACCGCAGCCCAAGCCGGTTGTGCTGCCTTCGCGCTGGCGATTGCGGCATTTAATTCGGCACTGCTGGCGAGTGGTACCTTCGCCTGAACCTCACCCGTGGCCGGATTAAAAACGTCAGCAAAGCGGCCCGACTTCCCGTCCACCAATTGCCCATCGATAAAGTGTTGAATGTTATGCACGGGGTTCCTCCAAGAATTTTCTACTTCAAATTAGCTGTTAAGATTTGTATATCCAACCCGAGTTTTGTTCTGTTTGTTTTGCAAATATGCACAGCTGCGAGCAATGAGATTGGCCGACACTACCGCAAGAGGATGTGCTTTTGAACTGGGATGATTACAGATTTTTCCTTGCAGTTGCGCGGACAGGTAAGCTCAGCACTGCCGGACAACAGCTGAACGTGGATCATGCGACGGTAGGCAGGCGGGTGAAGGCCTTGGAAGAAGCGCTCAAGGTGCATCTGTTCGACCGAAGCCCCCAAGGATATTCGCTCACCGATGAAGGTCAGAAACTCGTCACCATGGCTGAGGGAATGGAAACAAGTGCGGTCGCGGCCCAAAGCGAGTTTTCCGGTGAAGCGGATACTGTTTCCGGTGTGGTGCGTATCGGAGCGCCGGAAGGGATGGCGACCTCCATGTTGGCGGAATGCGCTGTGCGCCTGTGTGAGCAGCACCCAAAACTGGAATTACAAATTATTGCCATGCCGCGGACGTTTTCGTTGACGAAGCGTGAGGCGGATATCGCTATTGCCGTATCAGCGCCCACGTCGGGCCGGCTCAAATACCGCAAGATGACCGACTACACGTTGCACATGTATGCCACGCGGGAATATCTCGACAACAACCCGCCCATTAACGAGTTGAGTGATCTGACCCGGGTACGCGGTATCGGATATGTGACCGATCTCATCTATGACAAAGAACTTGATTACATTCCGTTGATCAGCACGGATGCCAAGCCGCATCTCACGAGTTCAAGCGTGCATGTGCAGCTCGAAGCAACATTGGCAAATGGCGGGATCTGCGTTTTGCATGATTTCATCGCCCGGAAATATCCGCAGTTGGTGCGCGTCATGCCGGAGGAGGTCTCGTTTACTCGGACCTTCTGGTACATCGTTCATGAGGACTATGCGAAACTTCACAGGATCAGAGTGGTGTCAGACGCGTTGATAGAGCATGTGCGGCGGCGGGTGAACAGCACTGATTAGTGTCTGCTTTCTTCGACGCGCTCAGACGCGCAATCACATAAGTGTGCTTTGGCGATATAGCTCTTCAAATCGAATTACGTGATGGCTAGGGTGCAGCTTTTACATCTGTGACGGGTAAGATTTTGTCTGGATTATATTCTTCTTTTCAATTGCGTGATTTGACTTTCAAAAACCGGATCGCGGTTTCTCCCATGAGCCAATACCGGGCGAGTGACGGATATGCGAATGATTGGCATATGGTACATTTGGGCCGCTTTGCTCTCGGTGGTGCAGCATTGGTTTATGCTGAAGCCACAGCTGTGGAAAAAGACGGTCGGCGCACGCATGGTGATCTGGGCCTGTGGGAAGACGGCCAAATTGAGCAGCTTAAATCGATTACTGATTTTATTGAGCGGGAGGGCGCGGTTCCTGGCATCCAGTTGAGCCATGCGGGTCGCAAAGCCTCTGAACGTCGACCCTGGCATGGCGAAACGCCTGTGGATGACACAGACATCGCCGAGAGAGGCGAAGCGCCTTGGACGGCATGTGCACCATCTGCCATTCCCTACGCCGATGGTTGGCCGACACCCGATGAAATGACCGAAGCGGATATTCAACGGGTGATCGCGTCTTTTGGCGATGCGGCGCGGCGGGCTACGGAAGCCGGTTTCAAAATGATTGAAATCTATGCTGCGCATGGGTTTCTGGTGCATCAATTTCTGTCACCGATCAGCAACCAACGAACAGATCAATGGGGCGGAAGCCATGAAAACCGTGTGCGTTTTGCCGTCGAGGTCGCGAAATCCGTTCGTGCCAATTGGCCAGAGGCTTACCCGCTGGCGTTCAGGCTTTCGGCAACCGATTGGCTGGATGGCGGTGTGGAAGTGGAAGATACAATCCAAACCGCCAAAGGCTTGAAAGCAGCCGGTGTTGATATGATTGATTGTTCAACGGGTGGCGTGGGCGGTAAAGAGCGCCCACGACGGATGGTGATCGAGCAGGGCTTTCAGATTCCATTCGCAGAACAGGTGCGCGAAGGTGCCGATATCGCCACCATGGGTGTGGGGTTTTTGTGGGATGCGAAACATTGTGATGACGTCATTTCGTCCGGCAAAGCGGATATGATCGCGCTTGCCCGGGAATTGCTTGATGATCCGAATTGGCCATTGCGCCATTCGGCGGAGTTTGGTGGCGATGAGGCGTTTCAATCATGGCCCATTGAGATGGGTTGGTGGCTGATGAAGCGCGATCGATTGTTGAAAAAACTTGGTCTTCGCTAACTTCGGTAGCCGAGGAACTTAGCAGTTTAATTCTTTCGGTTGACTGTGAACCGCGCGGCCTCAATCAAGGTTTCCGCCCGTTCGCCGAAGGGTTTAAGCGTGGCAATTGCCTCATCCAGCAATTCGTTTGCGCGCGCCTGTGCTTTCTCAAGGCCGTAGAGTGACACGAGCGTGCCTTTTCCCTGATTGGCGTCTTTCCCGGTTTGTTTGCCCATGGTTTCGGCGTCCGAAATTTCGTCCAGAATATCATCTGCCAGTTGAAACGCCTGACCCACAAGAGCGCCGAACTGAAGAAGCGTTTCGCGTTCACTATTCGTTGCTCCGCCAAGGACAGCTCCTGCTTCACACGCGCAGCGAATAAGCGCGCCGGTTTTCATGGCTTGAAGTGTCAGGATTTCCTGGTCTGAGATATCCGACCGTGTCTCTGCTTCCAGATCGAGCATCTGTCCGCCGACCATCCCGCCCAGACCTGCATTTCGGGCAAAGAGCTTCACCAATTCTATGCGGATGTCTGCGCGCTTGTGTGTGTCTTCACGGGAAAGCACATCAAATGCCAAGGTGAGAAGCGCGTCACCGGCAAGGATTGCAGTGTCTTCGCCATAGGCAATGTGTGTGGTGGGTTTGCCGCGCCGCAATTCATCATTGTCCATGGCGGGCAAATCGTCATGAACCAGCGAATAGCAATGAATGAGTTCGAGGGCTGCTCCGGTATGGACGCTTTGCGCAGGCGCGACGTCAAAGAGTGCCGCACTTTCGATCACGAGAAATGGCCGTAAGCGCTTGCCGCCATCGAGGCTTGAGTGGCGCATGGCCTCCATCAATTTGGCCGGCCTGCTCGTTTCATGACTGAGCGGACGCTCACCGAGCAATTCAATCAAGGTTTGTTCTGTGAGGTTTGCGTGGCTGCGGAGTTTCGTTTCAAATTCGATCATTGTGTGTGAACTTTACCCATTCTTTTTGCAGCCATTCGTGCAGATTTTTCTGATTTCCGTGACACTTCACCCTTCCCGCGTCAAGCGGTGTTTCATGCGGTGCAACAATCGGGTAAACACGAACCATGGCTAAACGGGCAACCACACGAAAAGCTTCAATGAAAGCAGGCGTCAACACGGAAACACCTGTGTCCGGCGACGCTGATGGTGCCGCCAGCAAAACGCGTGAAATTGAAAAGCCTCTTCGGAAACGTCGCACCATAAAATCTTTCCTTGTGCGGTTCTCGGTTGCATTTGTGGCGATCATCACGCTGGTTCCGTTCGGGCTTCTACTCCTATACAGCATCGAGAGCGTGAAGCCGGTTTCGACGCTCATGATCCGTGACGCCATTATTGGTCCGGGGGCGAAACGGGAGTGGGTTGCCCTCGAGGAAATGTCTCCGCGGATCTATCAATCGGTCATGATGTCAGAGGACGGACAATTCTGCGCCCATAATGGAATTGACTGGAATGCGCTCAATGAGGTGATTGATGATGCGATTGACGGCGAGCGTACGAGAGGGGCCAGCACCATCACCATGCAGTTGGTGAAGAACCTGTTTCTCTGGCCGGACCGTTCTTTCATCCGCAAGGGACTTGAGGTCCCTTATGCGCTGATGGCGGAAGCGGTTTTGAGTAAGCGCCGGATCATGGAGATTTACCTGAATATTGTGGAACTTGACGCAGGTGTATTTGGCGTAGGCGCTGCTGCCCAGCATTATTTCAATACGTCCGCTGAGAAACTGGGGCCACGCAATTCGGCACGTCTTGCTGTGACCCTGCCAAACCCCAAGGCCCGCAACCCGGCGAAACCCACACGTCGTCTGCGTGCACTTGCAGGAATTATTCAAAAACGGGCAAGGGCATCAGGTGCCTACATCAAGTGCATCACTTCTTAACCGCGCGCAAACGTGGGTTGAAAAACTTTCCACGGCCACTGGTCAAAGCCGTAAAAACTGTGTATGGAAACGCCAGAAATCGAAGCTGGGCTCTCGCGAACAGGTTATTTCGCTCGGAAGAGCCCTTTTTTAATGTGAATTTGGAGTATGCATCATGGCTGTACCAAAGAGTAAAATCACACGCATGAAGCGTGGACATCGTCGTTCCTCTGACGCGTTGAAAGCGAAAGCTTACGTGGAAGACAAGGATTCCGGTGAATTGCGCCGTCCGCATCACATCGACCTGAAGTCAGGCATGTATCGCGGTCGCCAAATCCTTGAGCCGAAAGACTCAATCTGATCGAAAGACATAGTTTCAAAGGGCTGGCAGAGGTGCTGGCCCTTTTTTTTGACAAGATTTCTGGTGTAGAGTTTTCGAACTTAGTGTCTGGGAGGGATTATGCTTACCAATGTACCACTGCTGATTGTTCCGTTTATCGTTTACAATTTACAGGTGTTTCTGAATGGCGGAACAGCGATCTGGGACTCCGAAGTTTTCAGTATTCCTCTCATTCATGGGGAATCCTGGACCATGAACATGGGTGATCTCATGGTGACCATGGCGATGGTT
>CAWUJX010000034.1:0-25047 GCA_963922635.1 uncultured Hyphomicrobiales bacterium
GATCCCCCATAACAGGGCCGCAACGTTCCCTTGGCAGAGCCATGCATTATGGTTTTATTCCCAAATGGTGCGATGGGGACAAGTTGAGCATTCTGCTGAGAACGCAAACATTGCGCGCAATTCCTACAGGCCTGATCTCTACCGGGCCGCGTTGTCAAAATCGGATGCTGCGATTCCAACCGCCAACATGAAAGTGGAGGGTGCTTTGGAAGTTCCTACTGCCGTTGGCTCATCAAAACGGCTTCAACTGGGTCCGGACGGGTTCTTCGATGGGCAGATTTTCGATCCGGATAAGCTCGAAGATTATCTAAAGCAGTTTATGTAACGCTAGGAAATTCCCGACAAATATATAGGTTGCGCTTAGGTGTTGCATTTTTTGCACCATTACTTTGCAAAATTAGCAACAAATGCATCGGTAGAAAACCGGATTTGCCCCTTGATGCACGCGTAATTCTCCGACACTGTGACATCAAGCCCAATGCAGGGCTATAATCTTCGTCCGAGGATGGACGGTACAAAGGCAAAGCTGCCAATTGGTTTGCGTTGGGTAACACCCAGTTAGCGCGACCCAGTTGGCGGCTTTTTTGTTTTCTTAAACGGAAACATCGAGACCAAAGGCCAGCACTAAAGGGAAGGCACCATGACCAAAAAAACCTCCAGCACCATCAGAGCGCTCAAAGACACCACCTCAATCCAGCGCAGAACGTTTTTGGCAGGGCTTGGCGCTACTGCAACGCTTTCGGCGGCAAGTCTTCTATCCCCGCGAAAAGCAAGAGCTGAGCTTCTCGACATCGAAAAAGACGAACTGAAGTTTGGTTTCATTAAGCTGACTGATATGGCGCCAATCGCCATTGCTTACGAAAAAGGATATTTCGAAGACGAAGGGTTGTTCGTAACTGTTGAGCCGCAAGCGAACTGGAAAGTCTTGCTGGACAGGGTCATCACGGGCGAACTTGATGGCGCGCATATGCTCGCAGGCCAGCCTTTGGCTGCAACGATCGGCTTCGGTACCAAAGCCCACATCGTGACACCTTTCTCCATGGATCTGAATGGAAACGGCATCACTGTTTCCAATGAGATCTGGGAGATGATGAAGCCAAACATCCCGAGCGATGCGGAAGGCAAACCCATCCATCCGATCAAAGCTGAGGTACTGAAACCGGTGGTCGACAAGTTCATTTCCGATGGAAAGCCGTTCAACATGGGCATGGTATTCCCAGTGTCCACGCACAATTATGAGCTTCGTTATTGGCTTGCTTCCGGGGAAATTCATCCGGGTTTCTACTCACCCACAGATGTATCCGGCCAAATTCAGGGTGAAGCGCTTCTGTCAGTAACCCCACCACCGCAAATGCCGGCCACCCTCGAAGCGGGCACAATTTACGGATACTGCGTGGGTGAACCCTGGAACCAGCAGGCAGTGTTCAAGGGCATCGGTGTTCCGGTTATCACCGATTATCAAATCTGGAAGAACAACCCCGAGAAAGTGTTCGGGATCACCAAAGAGTTCACAGAGAAATATCCGAACACCACATTGGCGCTCACCAAAGCTTTGATCAGGGCAGCAAAATGGCTTGATGAAAACAACAACGCCAACCGTCCTGAGGCAGTCGAAATCCTGTCACGCTCTGAATATGTGGGCGCAGACTACGATGTGATCGCCAACTCCATGACCGGTACGTTCGAGTTTGAAAAAGGTGACAAGCGCGAGATCCCCGACTTCAACGTCTTCTACCGCTATTACGCGACGTATCCATATTATTCGGACGCGATCTGGTACCTCACACAAATGCGTCGTTGGGGCCAAATCGCCGAGCACTAGCCTGATGAATGGTATGATGAGGTGGCTAAATCGGTCTATCGCCCGGACATCTACATGAAGGCTGCCGAGATGCTGATCGAAGAAGGTCATGTGGACAAAGCGGACTTCCCGTTTGGTACCGACGGCTACAAAGACCCAACGCCTGCCGAAGATATCATTGATGGCATTGCTTATGATGGTCGCAAGCCAAATGAATATATCGACTCGCTGAAAATTGGCCTCAAGACCGGTCAAACAGTTGAGGGCAATGAAGTCGTCGGCGGCTAAAGCACTCCTGGGAGCAGGGTAGTTTCCTACTCCCATTCTTTTCTCAAAATTGGAATGAAACCATGACAGATGCGAACCCGGCCGCTTCGGATATTGAAGTTGGCAAAAGTCGAGAAAAAGTATTCACCGTAATCAACAAAGCGAGTGGTTGGTTGGAAGCCTTGGGTTTTGCCTGGCTGGTTCCGATGCTGAAACTGGCGGCCGGCGATAATCCCCGGGAACAGTTCAGCGAATTGAAGCGTGTCCTCGTAATTCCGGTGATCGGTATTCTGGCGTTTATCCTTGCATGGGCGGTTTTGGCACCGAAAGTGCAGACGTCGCTGGGTGCTGTGCCAGGTCCTGCACAGGTGTGGGAGCAGGTTGGTAACCTTTGGGAAGATCACAAACGGGAGCGGGAAAAAGCTGCCGCATTCTATGAACGTCAAGATGCCCGGAACGCGAAACTGATTGAAGCCGGTAAAGCCGACCGCGTTAAAGAGCGGCAATATACGGGCAAACCCACTTACATTGATCAAATCATCACATCACTGTTTACGGTGAGCCTTGGGTTTTTGATTGCGACCGTCATTGCTGTGCCGCTTGGCATTGCTTCAGGGCTGTCTAAAAGTTTCAACGGCGCGATCAATCCGCTCATTCAGATTTTCAAACCGGTGTCGCCGTTAGCCTGGCTGCCGATCGTTACGATGATCGTCTCCGCAACCTACGCCAATCCTTGGGATTGGATGCCCAAGTCGTTGCTGATCTCTGCGATCACCGTAACGCTGTGCTCAATGTGGCCTACGCTTATCAATACGGCACTTGGCGTTGCCTCAGTGGACAAGGACTTGATGAATGTGGGTCGTGTTCTTCAACTCCCCACCTGGAAGACCATCACAAAACTTGTCCTTCCATCATCATTGCCGCTGATCTTCACCGGTCTGCGCTTGTCGCTCGGTGTGGGGTGGATGGTGTTGATTGCTGCAGAAATGCTTGCGCAAAACCCGGGTCTTGGAAAATTCGTATGGGATGAGTTCCAGAACGGTTCCTCTCAATCCTTGGCCAAGATCATGGTGGCCGTCCTGACTATTGGTCTCATCGGGTTCATGCTGGACCGTCTCATGTTTGCCCTTCAGCGTGCGTTCACTTTCTCTGCAAACCGATAGGTGTCATCATGAGTTTCATTGAAATTACTGGCCTGTCCAAGCATTACGGCGAAGGCGAACACCGAAACCAAGTGCTTTCAGACATCAATCTGAAAGTCGATGAAGGCGAGTTCATTGCAATCGTTGGTTTTTCCGGTTCCGGCAAAACGACACTGATCTCCGCTCTTGCGGGCCTCATCAAGCCTGACACCGGTGGTGTGATTTTCAAAGGAAAAGAGGTCACGGAGCCATCACCGGAGCGTGGTGTAGTGTTTCAGTCCTACTCCTTGCTTCCATGGCTGAGCGTTGCCGGTAACGTGGGGCTGGCTGTGGACGAGGTTTTTGCCAAAAAGCCGAAGTCCGAGCGCAAGGCCATTGCCGACAAATACATTGAGATGGTGGGGCTGGCCCATGCGAAAGACCGCAAGCCGTCTGAGCTTTCAGGCGGCATGCGTCAGCGCGTTGCTGTTGCTCGGGCCTTGGCAATGCAGCCGGAGCTTCTTCTTTTGGACGAGCCGCTCTCCGCGCTTGATGCTTTGACGCGCGCCAAACTTCAGGACGAGTTTGCTGAAATTTCCGAGAAAGAAAAGAAAACCATCATTCTCATTACCAATGATGTGGATGAGGCAATCTTGCTGGCGGACCGGATCATTCCTTTGACACCTGGGCCGGAGGCAACACTTGGCCCTGAGTTTGAGGTGAATTTGGCGCGGCCCAGAGATCGCGCTGCCATGAATTCGGATGACGAGTTCATTCGTCTGCGTAGGGAAGTCACTCAGTACCTTATGGAGATCGGTAGTGAACGGGGGGCAGATGCCGAACAGGAATTTGCGCTGCCAAACGTCGTGCCCTTCTTCAGCGAGGCAGAGCCGCCGGAAGTTTACAAACAAGCAGCAGCGTCCAAGCGCGATGAACGTTACCTAGAGTTTTCGAAACTCACCAAAGTTTATCCGACCCCCAAAGGCCCGCTTACAGTCATCGAAGATGTGGACCTGAAGATGAACAAAGGTGAGTTCATCACTCTTATCGGACATTCGGGTTGCGGTAAGTCAACGGCACTTACCATGGCTGCCGGCTTGAACGAGATTACCAAGGGATCCATCATTCTCGATGGCAAGCATGTCACTAATGCAGGGCCAGACCGTGCAGTAGTGTTCCAGTCGCCAAGCTTGCTTCCTTGGTTGACGGCTTATGAGAATGTGGCGCTGGGCGTTGATGGCGTGTACCCGTCTGCGAGTGCGGCGGAAAAGCGGGATGTCTGCGAATATTATCTTGCTCGCGTGGGATTGGCCGACAGTATGAACCGTGCCGCTGCTGATCTTTCAAACGGCATGAAACAGCGCGTGGGCATCGCGCGGGCATTTGCCTTGTCTCCTAAACTTTTACTGTTGGATGAACCATTTGGCATGCTCGACAGCCTGACCCGTTGGGAGTTGCAGGACGTGCTCATGGAGGTTTGGACCCGAACTCAGGTGACAGCAATTTGCGTAACGCACGATGTGGATGAGGCCATTCTTCTCGGCGATAAGGTCGTGATGATGTCCAATGGGCCGAATGCCAAGATCGGCAATATCATGGAAGTGGATTTGCCGCGCCCAAGGTCACGCAAAGAGCTGATCAATCATCCCGATTACTACGCGTATCGTGAAGAGCTACTCGACTTCCTCGAGGCCTATGAGGGCGGCGCAAATCCGACCGAAGAACAACTCCGGTCAATTGAGCAAAAACGGGCAGCACGTATCGCGCGTCAGAATAAATCCACCTCTTTGGAAGCAGCGGAGTGAAAGTCATGACCCCAAATCAGATAGACCTTGTGCAGGCTTCGTTCAAAAAAGTGGCTCCCATCGCACCGCAGGCTGCGGAAATTTTCTATGGCAGATTGTTCGAAATCGCACCTCAGGTGAAACCTATGTTCAAGGGTGACATGGTGGAGCAGGGCGCAAAGCTGATGACGACCCTTGGAGTGGTCGTTAATGGCCTAAAAGATCTGCCGGCGATTGTGCCAGTGGCGCAGGATCTCGCAGTCAAGCACGTGGGTTATGGTGTTGAGGCGGAGCACTATGCGTTCGTCGGCGAGGCGCTTCTCTACACACTCGGAAAAGGGCTCGGGGATGATTTCGATGCCCCAACGAACGAGGCTTGGACCAGTGCTTACGGCACATTGTCTAGCGTGATGATCGAAGTAGCATATCCAGAAGCAGCGGAGTAATCGAAATGAGCGAGAAACAAAAACTCGTTGTCATTGGAAATGGTATGGCACCGGGCAGGATGTTGGAAAACCTGTTGGACGCCAATCCTGACGCGTTTGACGTCACCATTTTTAATGCCGAACCAAGAGTCAATTATAACCGCTTGATGTTGTCGCCTGTTCTTTCCGGCGAAAAAACATATGAGGACATCATCACCCATGATGATGCCTGGTATGAAAAACACGGCATTACGTTGCACAAGTCGGCACGTGTTGCCGAAATCAATCGCGAAGAGAAAACTGTTACGAGCGAAACGGGCGTGACCTGCGGGTATGACAAGCTCGTAATCGCCACTGGTTCCAACCCGTTCATTATTCCTCTTCCCGGCAAGGACCTCGATGGCGTTCTCACCTATCGTGATCTTGATGATGTGGAAACGATGATTGAGGTCTCAAACTCCGGCGGTCATGCTGTGGTCATCGGAGGGGGATTGCTTGGGCTTGAAGCTGCGGCTGGTTTGCGAATGCAAGGGATGGACGTCACGGTTCTGCACCTGATGCCCACGCTAATGGAACGGCAGCTTGACCCGGCGGCGGGTTATCTTTTGGAGCGGGCGTTTGACGACCTTGGCATCAAAGTGATGACCAAAGCCAATACCCACGAGATCATCGGTGAGGGGGGTAAAGTCACAGGCGTTAAACTTGATGATGGAACCTTGCTCCCATGTAAAATGGTGGTGATGGCGGTTGGGATACGGCCATCGCTCGACTTGGCGAAAGAAAGCGGCATCGAGACAAACCGGGGCGTACTCGTGTCAGATGACATGCGCACCTCCGACCCGGACATCTTCGCACTCGGTGAATGCGTGGAGCACCGCGATCAATGCTATGGTCTTGTGGCGCCGCTGTACGAAATGGCGGGCGTTATTGCGGAAAACCTCTTGGATGGAACAGCCGAGTATACTGGCTCTGTCACTGCTACCAAGTTAAAGGTCACCGGGATTGATCTCTATTCAGCGGGTGATTTTGCAGAAGGAGAGGGGCGTGAAGAAATCGTCCTCCGCGATGCGTCGGGCGGCATCTATAAACGGCTTGTTATCAAAGACAACAGGATTATTGGCGCGGTTCTTTATGGTGATACGGCGGATGGACCTTGGTTCTTTGATCTGCTGAAAAAAGGCACCGATATATCCGAGATGCGCGAGACGCTCATTTTTGGACAGTCATACCAAGGGGGCGAACCGCTGGACCCGTTGGCAGCCGTTGCAGCCTTACCGGATGATGCGGAAATCTGTGGTTGCAACGGCATTTGTAAATCGAAAATTACGGACAAAATCACTGAACTTGGCCTGACCACGCTTGATGATGTGCGGGCTCACACAAAGGCATCTGCCTCTTGCGGAACCTGTACGGGGCTTGTCGAACAATTGATGACCCTGACTTTGGGTGATGCCTACAATCCAAACGCGGTGACACCGATGTGCGGGTGTACCAGTCTTGGACATTCAGAAGTGCGTCGTCTGATCAAAGCCAAAGGCTTGAAAACCATTCCTGAAGTCATGCAAGAGTTGGAATGGACCACATCGACAGGCTGCGCCAAGTGTCGGCCAGCACTCAACTATTATCTGGTTTGTGACTGGCCGGATGAATACGCCGATGACTACCAGTCCCGGTTCATCAATGAGCGTGTCCACGCCAACATCCAGAAAGACGGCACCTATTCAGTTGTCCCCAGAATGTGGGGCGGAATGACCTCCTCATCGGAGCTTCGTGCAATCGCTGATGTGGTCGACAAGTTCAACATTCCGGCCGTCAAAGTCACGGGCGGTCAGCGTATTGATATGCTTGGCATTAAGAAGGAAGACCTGCCCGCCGTTTGGGCGGATCTCGGTGAAGCCGGTTTCGTTTCGGGGCAGGCCTATGCCAAAGGTTTGCGGACCGTGAAAACCTGCGTGGGAACCGATTGGTGTCGCTTCGGTACTCAGGATTCCACGGGTCTCGGCATTAAACTTGAAAAATTCATGTGGGGTTCTTGGACCCCGGCAAAACTGAAGATGGCTGTATCGGGCTGTCCGCGGAACTGTGCCGAGGCCACATGTAAAGACATTGGTGTTGTGTGTGTTGATAGCGGGTACGAAATCCATTTTGCGGGAGCAGCGGGCCTTGACATTAAAGGCACGGAAATTCTGGGAAATGTTTCCACCGAAGATGAGGTGATGGAGCACGTTGTTGCTCTTGCCCAGATGTACCGTGAGCAGGGGCATTATCTCGAACGCATCTACAAATGGGCGAAGCGCATCGGCATCGACGTTATCCGCGAACAGATCATGGAGAATGCTGATATGCGCAAAGCCTATTACGACCGTTTTGTCTTTAGTCAGAAGTTTGCGCAGGTTGATCCCTGGAGCGAGCGGGTTTCCGGTAAGGACAAGCATGAATTCAAGCCGATGGCTGTACTTAATCTGGAGGCTGCAGAATGAATGCGATGCAAACTGCATGGGTGGAAGTGGGAGCCCTCGATGACATTCCCCGTCAAGGCGCGCGCTGCATTTCCGTGGGGGCCAGCACGATTGCTATCTTCCGCACTGTGGACGATCAAATCTATGCTTTGGAAGATAAGTGTCCCCATAAAAACGGTCCCTTGAGCCAAGGCATCGTCCATGATGGCTGCGTCACGTGTCCGCTCCACAACTGGGTCATCTCACTCAAGACAGGTGAAGCGCAAGGCGCGGATGAAGGTTTGGTCAAGTCTTTCGTCGTGAAGCTCGATGATCAAAAAATCCTGCTCGATGTCGGCTCGCTAAAGTGACCAAGACGCCTCCAAAATCTGTGAAAACCACTTGCCCATATTGCGGGGTCGGTTGTGGAGTGTTGGCGACACCGCAGCCGAACGGGTCAGTCGATATCAAAGGTGATCCTGATCATCCGGCAAATTTCGGCAGACTTTGCTCAAAAGGGGCGGCACTTGGCGGAACGCTCAGCCTGGATGAGCGTTTGTTATACCCGGAAGTTCACGGCCAGAAGACAGACTGGGATACGGCGTTCGATCTTGTGGCGGATACGTTTTCAAAAACGATTGCCGAACACGGTCCGGACTCGGTTGCATTCTATGTGTCGGGTCAAATTCTCACAGAGGATTATTATGTCGCCAACAAACTGATGAAAGGGTTCATCGGTTCTGCGAACATCGATACCAATTCGCGCCTTTGCATGGCATCTTCTGTAGCCGGACATCGCAAGGCGTTCGGCGCCGATACGGTTCCAGGCACCTATGAAGATCTGGAACTTGCCGATCTGGTTATCCTAGTTGGATCGAACCTCGCATGGTGCCATCCGGTTTTGTATCAGCGCATTGAAGCGGCCAAGCAAAGCCGGCCGGAAATGAAAGTGGTTCTGATCGACCCGCGCCGCACCATGACCGCGAACCTTGCGGATTTACATCTGGCCATCAATCCGGATGGGGATACGGCGTTGTTCCTGGGTTTGTTGAAGCATCTGTCAGACGAGGGAAAGCTCGATTGGGACTACATTAGGGCGCATACCAATGGGTTCGACGATGCGTTGTCTCAGGCGATCAAGAACACCGATGATTTGATGAGCCAGACTGGCTGCAGTCAAGCCGAGCTTTCCCAATTCTATTCGCTATTCGCCAATACTGAGAAAACCGTCACGGTTTATAGCCAGGGTGTGAACCAGTCTGTGGCTGGTACAGATAAGGTGAGTGCCATCCTCAACTGCCATCTGGCCACTGGCCGTATCGGCAAACCGGGCTGCGGTCCGTTTTCCGTGACGGGACAGCCAAACGCAATGGGTGGCCGTGAAGTGGGTGGTCTGGCGAATATGCTCGCCTGCCACATGGAGATCGAAAATGCCGACCATCGCGATCTTGTTCAGCGATTTTGGGGTTCACCTGTAATCGCGGAAAAGCAAGGTTTGAAAGCGGTCGATATGTTTGATGCGGTTGCCGATGGTCGTATCAAGGCAATCTGGATTATGTCTACCAATCCGGTTGATAGTTTACCTGAAGCGGACAAGGTTGCTGCGGCACTCCGCGATTGTCCTTTTGTTGTGGTCTCCGACATTCTTCGGGAGACAGACACAATGCGCTATGCCCATGTGAAGCTTCCCGCTGCCGCGTGGGGTGAAAAAGATGGCACCGTTACAAATTCAGAACGTCGAATTTCGCGGCAACGTTCTTTTCTACCCGCGCCGGGACATGCAAAGCCCGATTGGCTCCATATGGTCGAGGTGGCAAAACGGATGGGGTTTGGCAAAGCGTTTGAATATCTTTCTCCGTCACAAATCTTCGATGAGTATGCAAGTCTTTCAGCTTTTGAGAATAATGATACCAGAGACTTTGATATTGGTGCTCTCTCAGGAATGACTGAGGCGGAGTTTGAGGCGCTTCAACCCACCCAATGGCCGCAGACGAATGAAGTGGCCAGCGCGGAAACGAGGTTTTTCAGTGAGGGCGATTTTTATACACCGGACCGCAAAGCGCGGTTTGTGGCAGTTGCACCGCCAGCGATTTCCGACGGTTCAACTGATTTACCCTTTACCCTGAATACGGGCCGTATCCGCGATCACTGGCATACGATGACGCGCACAGCGCTTTCCTCCCGATTGTCAGCGCATCTTGCGGAACCGTTTTGCGAGATACATCCTGCTGATGCAAAGAAGTTGGGAATTGAAGATGCCGCCTTGGTGACTGTTGAGAATTCTCTCGGTGAGGTCACCCTGCGGTCACTCATCACCGATCGGGTGACACCAGGCTCAGTGTTTGTGCCAATGCATTGGACAGACCAATACGCTTCCAACGCTCGGGTCGACAAGCTTGTGATCGCAAAGGTTGATCCTTTTTCCGGTCAACCAGCCTCTAAAAAGGTTCCGGTGAAAGTGAGCGCAAAAAACGTCGGCGCCTTTGCATTTCTCGTAACTTTGAAAAAACCTGACCTGTCAGATAACCCGGCTTCGTATTGGGCAACGGCCCGGTGTGAAGGAGGGTGGCGCACCGAGCTGGCGTTTGCTTCTCAACGCGATGCGATGGTTTTTGGAGAGCGTATGGCCGCAGGTTTGGCCGATGATCCGAATTCTGAGCCTCAAACGCTTTCCTACAACGATCCGGTTTCACGGGGGCATCGTCTCGCTGCGTTTGCCCACAGGCAACTTCAAATGGCGCTTTATATCTCCGTGCAGCCTGTGCTTCTTTCCCGCGAATGGTTGTGTCAGCAACTCACCCAAACGTTTGAAACTGCTGCGGAACAACAGAAAGTCCTGGCAGGCCGTGCCGATTCTTCCATGCCGGATAAAGGTCAGATCGTATGCTCATGCATGGGGGTCGGCGCAAATGAAATTTTCAATGCAATCCAGCAAGGGCACACTAGTGTTAAGGCGGTCGAGGATCATACCACTGCCGGAACTAACTGCGGTTCGTGTCGTGCTGAAATCAGTGGAATGATCAATGTCTCACTCAGCCAAACCAAAATTGCTGCCGAATAGTCGGCGCAAACGTTCACCGAAGGCCATTGATGATCTGGCAGTTTTGCCGATTTTCTACAAGCTGGCAGACAAGCGGGTTGTGCTTGCAGGCGGATCGGACGCGGCTGCTTGGAAGGCTGATCTTCTAGCGGCGAGCGGAGCGCAGGTACACATCTATACGGAAGAATGTTCGCTAGAGATGGAGGAACTTCTGGTTGGACCAAGAGCGGATCATTTCGTTTTGCACCAGCGCCCTTGGGCCAACGATATCTTTGAAAATGCCAGCATTGCTATTGCAGATGCTGAGAGTGACGGGGAAGCGCAAGCCTTCTATTGTTCTGCGAAAGCAGCAGGCGTTCCGGTCAATGTGATCGATAACCCAAAATATTGCGAGTTTCAGTTTGGCTCCATTGTTAATCGCTCGCCTGCGATTGTCTCGATATCGACTACCGGCGCGGCCCCGATCCTGGGGCAGGCAATCCGTCAGCGCATTGAGACGCTGCTTCCCGTTACGCTCAAGAGTTGGGCGCAACTGGCATTTGATATTCGCGAGCAGGTGACAGAACGTTTGAAGCCGGGAGCCGAGCGGCGCACGTTCTGGGAGCGGTTCTGCGAGCGTGCTTTCACGAAACCCTTGGAACCATCAGATGCGGATCGGCTTCAGGCAAACATCGAGGATATCAGTTCCGGAGGGAAGGGCGGCAAGGTAACGCTTGTGGGTGCAGGGCCGGGAGACGCGGAATTGCTCACCCTGAAGGCAATGCGCGCGCTGCAAGCGGCAGATGTGATTTTATTTGACGATCTTGTATCTGATGAGGTTTTGGAACTTGCTCGGCGCGAAGCCAAGAAGATGCTTGTGGGTAAACGAGGCGGCCGCACATCCTGCAAGCAGGAAGATATCAATGCGATGATGGTCACCTTTGCGAAGGCCGGTAAAAACGTGGTCCGACTGAAATCGGGAGACCCGGCAATCTTTGGCCGTGCTGGTGAGGAAATTGCAGAGCTGGAAAGAAACAATATTCCGGTAACGATTATCCCCGGCATCACATCAGCTTCCGCAATGGCCGCCCAACTGGGTGTATCGCTTACCCATCGTGATCATGCCCAAAGTGTGCGGTTTGTGACCGGACATTCAAAGAATGGAAAACTGCCTGCTCATGTGGACTGGCAGGCAATCGCAGATCCGACTGCGAGCACCATTTTTTACATGGGTGGTCGGACTGCCGCTGAGATTCAGGATACAATGCTGTCCCATGGCATGTCCGCAAATACGGCTGTCGTCGTTTGCTCGTCAGTGAGTAGGTCGAATAGCCGTCAATGGTCTGGTGTGCTGTCTCAACTCAAACACGGGATCAATGAGATCGGTTTTGAAAATCCGGTGTTGATAGGCGTCGGTGCAGTGTTCTCACAAAAGCAGGCAGTTGCAGAACCGTTGGACCTAATGCAGGCTTGAAAAGCCTCTTGACGCTGACAACATCCTCTCACACCATATTGGGATAGTGCCACGTACGGTGCTGGTGCCTGCATACCCTTTTAGTCGGTTTTTGACAGTATACCCTTTGACATCTGACTGAGGAGTTCTTCAACAGGATAGTCAATTCCTTGCTGTTGCGCTTTGCCGTCAATCATTAGCCACGAGTGCCCGTGAACAAAAGACCATAAGAGGTAGGCCCGTCGTTTTGCCTCAGGGTTTTCAGCACTCATGCCGAGATGGGCTGCGACTGCTGAAATGACAATTCCGAATACGTTTGCGCCCTGCGATGCGAGTTCTTCGTCGCCCGAATGGCTTTCCGAGATGCCAAACACTAACCGAAACATGCCTGGGTGTTTTCTCGCGAAATTAATGTAGTGGAGACCGAGGGCATCAATCGCGTCAATGCTGCCCCTTGGGAATGCGGAAACCGCCTGATGCATCTCACTCGCCATATCGTTCATGGCTTCAAGAACAACTGCTTTAAGAATTTCCGGTTTGTCTTTGAAATGCCGATATGGTGCCGCGCTGGAAACACCTGCTTTGCGCGCCGCCTCTGCAATCGAGAAATTTTCAGCCCCGCCTTCTTCAACCAGTTCGCGAACCACTTGGAGCAATTGCGTCCTCAGATCACCATGGTGATACGCGGGCTTTTCTTCAGCTTCAGCTTCGCTCTGCACAAAAGGCTCCAAGTTTTAATGTAAGTGCCAATTACATCTATTGACATATGACTAAACAGGCACACATGTAAGTCCATCTTACATTGAGTTCAACCTCACTCATAATTCGGATCGATCCCATGCCTGAGAACCTCGAAGAAAAATCTAAACCGAAAAAGCTCAAAAGTATTATGAAACGGTCCGGCACGCTAATCGTGACGCTCGGGTTTGTGGCTTTGGCTGTAGGCGCAGTTGGCTTCGGTCAGTCTGTCTTGTCAGAACGAGCTCAGGCCGTAGAAAAGCCACCTGCCACGGAGCCGCTAAGCGTCTCGGTTTCTCAAATACGCATTGATCAATCTTACACTGTCTCGCGTGAATTCACCGGACAGATCGAAGCTCCGCAGAGTGCAGACATCTCGTTTGAACAAGGCGGAATAATTCAAGAAGTTCTGGTCGATGAGGGTAATGAAGTGAAAAAAGGGCAAATCCTTGCCCTTTTGGATGATCGGCTGCTGCGCGCAGAAGTTAATCGGCTAAACGCATCGAAAGATGCTTTGGCTGCGCAACTGGAATTGGCAAGACTTACCAATGACAGGCAGGAAAAGCTGAAAGATAGAGGTTTTGCCACAGCGCAGACGGCAGATCAGACACGGCTTTCTATCAAAGAGCTTGAAGCAAGAATGATGGAAATGGACGCGATGATCCTTTCCGCAGAAATTCGTCTTGAAAAAGCAAAAATCTTCGCGCCTTTCGATGGAAAAGTCAGCCAGCGTAACCTCGACCCCGGCAACACGGTTGGTCAGGGCCAGTCGGTCGTGGCGATTGTGGAAAGCGGTTCACCTGTTTTTCGGGTTGGCGTGGATCCTCGTCTTGCAGAGACAATCGCTTTGGGTGATCTCGTAAAAGTCTCGCTCGTTGGTGCGGAGTACGACGCACGTATCATTGGTGTCCTCCCGCAAGTGGACAGTGTCACCCGTACCCGGATTATCAGAGCAGAGCTTGAAACGGATAATGCGCTCGCATTTGGTGAAACGGGTCGTCTTGCCCTGCTTGAAGAGGTCAAAGCGGAGGGTGCTTGGGTTCCACTCAGTGCACTGGAAGATGGGGTGAGAGGGCTTTGGTCGCTGAAAACGATCGAAGGTGATCGCGAACCAATCGTCGCTCTGGAAGCTGTCGAACTAATCCATGCGGACACGACTCAGGCATTTGTACGCGGCTCTTTCAAGTCAGGCACGCGTTATATCAATGACGGTGTTCACCGTGTGGTTACCGGCCAACCTGTGCGGGTTATTGAATAATGGAAAAATCAGCGACGACGCTTACCTTTAGGCAGCCGCGACTGGCTTTCCTAATACTGATGGTTTTGATTGCTTCGGGGCTTTCTGCTCTTCTGGCTATTGGTCGCCAGGAAGATCCGACGATCACCAACCTGTTTGCCACGGTGACCACGTCTTTTCCCGGTGCTGCGCCTGAAAGAGTAGAGACGCTCGTTACCGAGGAAATCGAAAAAGTCCTCAAGGAAATACCAGAGGTCGATACGATCAATTCCAGTTCGTCGACGGGTATTTCGATTGTCAGTATTGAACTTGACGAAACACTGGATGATGACCGGATCGAGCAAATCTGGGCGGAGACCCGTGATGCACTAGCAGACGCGGAGGCGCAGTTTCCACCGGGCGTAGGGTCACCTGAATTTGATGGGGATGGGATAAGTGCTTATGCGGCTATCGCCGCGCTCAGCATCCGGCATGAGGGCGTTCCGCTCACAATCGTTGCGCGCTATGCCGATGAACTTGCGGACATTCTCCGTAATATTCCGGGCACAAAAAATGCCGAAATTTTCGGCGCTCCCGAAGAAGAAGTGCTCGTCACGATTGACCAGTACAAGGCTGCATCATTTGGCATCACATCCGTGGATGTTTCTACTGCAATTCGGCAGGCGGATGCGAAAGTTCAGGCTGGCCGTCTACGTGATAGCGGAAATGATCTGCTGCTCGAGGTGAGCGGCGAGATCGAAACTCTTGACCGGATTAGAAATGTAATTCTCCGCGAGGGCGCTGGAACAACCGTTGTCCGCCTGTCCGACATCGCCACGGTGACCCGCGGTTTCCGCACACCAATGGATGAGATGGCCGTCTACAATGGCAGTCCGGCAATCCTCGTGGCTGCGACGTTGGAAGAGGGGCTGCAAGTGGATGTATGGTCCGGTTTCGTTCGCGAAACAATTGCGGAATTCAACGGTCAAACTCCCAATGGCATTGCGCTCGATCTGATATTCGATCAGTCAAAGTATACAGCTGAGCGACTTTCCGAAGTTGGGTACAACATGGTGATCGGCGTTTCGCTTGTTATCGCTGTCCTGTTGATCACATTAGGAATTCGGGCCGCTCTTATCGTCGCGCTGATCTTGCCCGTGGTCAGTCTCGCGACACTGGCCACCATGAACTTTATTGGCCTTCCGATCCACCAGATGTCTGTCACGGGGCTAATTGTTGCCCTCGGCCTGTTGGTTGATGCGGGCATCGTTATGACGGACGAAGTTGCCAAACGCATCAGGAGCGGAATGGCGCGCGTGGAAGCGGTAGGGCAGTCTGTTCGAAGGCTGGGCGCGCCACTTTTTGCCTCCACGGCAACCACCGCACTTTCCTTCACGCCCATGATTTTGCTGCCCGGTCCTGCGGGTGACTTTGTGGGTTCGATCGCGCTCGCGGTGGTCATCATGCTTATTTGGTCGTTTATCATTGCGCTGACGGTGACCCCGGCGATTGCTGGATGGGTAATGCCTGCGCAAGGGAAAACCAATGTGTTTAACTCAGGCGTCACGGTTGGAATTGTGTCTCGCGCGTTCAAGGCCAGTCTCGGTATGGCGCTCAGAAATCCGGTTCGTTCTGTGGCCTTATCCTTGGTGCTTCCCGTCTTGGGTTTTGCAGCCTTGCCCACACTCACAGCGCAGTTTTTTCCCGGAGTGGATCGGAACCAATTCTACGTGGAGTTGGAATTGCCTTCCGGCAGCGCCATTGCTGAAACGCGAGCGCTCGTTGAGCGCGTGGATGCGGAATTAAGGGCTGAAAGCGATGTGGAAGCAGTTTACTGGTCGGTGGGAAGATCGGGACCTGCGTTCTATTACAATATCACGGGCGGGCGCGAGAATGCACCGGGTCTTGCCCAAGGGTTTGTGACCACAGCATCACCCGCTGCAACAGAAGAACTGGTCGCACGTCTTGAGCGGTCTTTAGGGGATTTGGCGCCAGAAGCGCAGGTTCTCGTTCGCGGCCTTGTGCAAGGACCTCCCGTTGCTGCACCCGTTGAGTTGCGCGTGGTGGGGCAAAATATAGATACATTGCGCGAAATCGGCGACGAGTTGATGCTGATGCTCTCCGAAGTTGATACGATCACAATCGCTCGCACGACGCTTTCTGGCGGAGCGCCGAAAATTGTTGTGGATGCGGATGAAGCGAAGGCGAGGGCGCTTGGGCTTGATCTATCATCAATTGCCCAGCAGTTGAGTGCGGGGCTTGAAGGGGTGACCGGTGGATCACTCGTTGAAGGCAGTGAGCAACTTCCCGTTCGTGTCCGTCTTGCTGATACGGTACGCAGTGATCTCCTCGCAATCCGGGATCTACCCATTGTGGCGCCACGTTCGGCGGCTACTGCAGCATCGGGTGAGTTTGCGGCGCTGCCATTATCTGCGATTGCTGATATTTCCATTCTTCCCGGCGATAGCAGTATCGTGCGCAGGAACGGTGAGCGGACAAACACGGTGCAGGGTTTTACCTTGCGAGCGGTTCTGCCAGAAGAAGCGTTGGTTGCCGTTCAAGAAAAACTTGATGCCAGTAACTTCACGCTGCCTGCCGGCTATCGGTTGGAATTGGGCGGTGACAGTGATGCGCGGTCGAACACGCTCGGCAATCTGCTCGCTTCCGTCGGTCTGATTGTGACATTGACCATTGCCATCATCATCATGACGTTCAATTCGTTCAGACTGAGCCTGATCGCGTTGATTGTTTGTGTGTTGTCTGCGGGTCTTTCAATGTTGGCGCTGGCTGTGTTCCAATATCCATTCGGTATTAATGCGATTATCGGGGTTATCGGTTCAATCGGCGTTTCGATTAATGCGGCAATCGTCATTATGACCGGATTGCAGGAGGACCCTGATGCTATTCAGGGTGACCAAGAAGCCATGCTCGGTGTTTTGATGGGTTCAAGCCGTCACATTGTTTCCACGACGGTTACGACCTTTGGTGGGTTTCTGCCGCTGATCTTGGCCGGGGGTGGGTTTTGGCCACCGTTTGCCATGGCGATTGCAGGAGGAGTTCTACTCTCGACCGTTATCTCGTTTTATTTCACGCCGCCCATGTTTGCGTTGCTATACGCTGGCAAAAAGCACGGGAAGCAGATTGAGGACGAACAGCCTATCCCTGTGAATGAAAACGAGAAGGGTGAGGTTGAGCCTGCTGAATTGCGTTTGGCAGCGGAGTAGGGTTCAGCACGTTATTGCTTTGTGATCGGTTCGTGGCTTACATCGGCCAGAGTTTGGTTTCAGGGTGAAACTGTGACCAGGCGAACCAAAAGGCTTCGTGGCTTCCCAAATCCTTATCATTCGCATCCACTGCTTTGATGCCGCCCGCTTCCAGCCTGAGACGTATGTCATCAACAACGATTTTTTGCCCGCTTCTCAGCGCGGCAACAGCTTTGCTTCTCTGGAAAGCTACAGGTTGACCAGAAGCTGAGATAACGCCCAGTACATCTTCATGAACGGATAAACGCGGATCAACGTCACCCACGGGGAATATCGGTCCGTTTGCATCCCTTCCGTTGCGGAAGTCGAAATCACGCCCAAGGGCAAGTTCTTCTACCAGAACGGTGGTGGTCGGATGCTTCGCTTTCCAGGTTCCCCAGTCTGTGGTGACCACACTGGCTTGTTTGAGTTTAAGGCCTTTCTCCGCCAAAGGCCCAGTCACCGCATGGCCGAGGAATGTATCAAACACTGAGAAGGTGTTTACGTCATACATCACTTTGTTGGAGCGAATGAGGAGCCCGGATGTGCGCAGAACGGGTCGTTCGATCCCATCCGGTAATCGATCGGTAAAATACGCCTGAGCAGCTCCGCATAATGTGCAGTATGGAATGCCAAGATGGCGTCCGCCGAGGGTATCATTGACCATTTCGCGCACTTCCATGATGCGACGTGGATAAGCACGGTATTCCCCATTCACTTCCACGCCGAAAACGATATCGTCATCCTTCAGCCACGTCGCATCTTCCGCGCTCGAAACTTCAGGATTGTCGGCTGCGGGTATACAATTGCAATCCTCATCGGTTGTGTCGTATGGGCGGTCATCGATCAGAACGCCTCCCCAGGAAACGAGTTGCCACTCTATGTCTCCCTCCACGAAGATGCGCTCCCATCCGGGAACAAACTTTGTGAATATTGCGCGTTTTCCAGCTAAATATCCGGGATAGGCAGGAATGTCCCAGGCAATCAGATGATCTGTAATTTCAGACCAGTGACGATGGGTTTTCAACTCTTTACCAAGCAATCCGCCCGCAGCTTCGGCAAAACGCAGGTGAAGTGCTTGTTGCCATGTGAACCGGAGCCTGTCGCTTAGTATCCAGGCAATGCGAGGGTCCTTTGAGGCGACCACTTTTTCCAGCGCAGTTGTCTGTTCATTTCCCCAGATCGAACGGTCCACACTTTCAATGAATGCGACTTCCACTGCCTTTTTCAATTCTTCGGATAAAGGGCCTGTGGGAACAGCAGGAGGCGTTCCGAACTGCTCGACCACGTACGCTGGCAAGGATGCTCGCTCCTCCGCTTTGAGGTGGCCAAGCTGTAGTAGAAAAATTAACGGCGTTATCAGCATGAGTGCTAATCTGAATTGGGGTATTAGCGCTGATACCATTGGGCGGCCTTTCCGATTTCGATCAAACATGTTGCGAGCTTGCTGAGCTTGGGTCGAAGCAATTGGGCTCCGGCCACCAACTCACATGCTGCGATACTGTATCGATCTGGCGATCACTATCTAATCAGTGTTTCGTGATGGTGATGGCGCCGCAGTGCGATATTGCTTCGAAATGCAAAATCGAACCGCGACTTCTTGCGACAATTGTTCCGCAAATCAGCCGGTCGAAACGGACACTTTTTTCGAATAAAAGTTGACATGGAAACTCAAGATTGTTTTGAAACCAAAGTTCACCGCGTTTGGCTTGCTATGCATTGGTCATTCGTACGCAATTAAGCATCAACCTCGACAGTCGCATTCGCGGCCTTTCATTTCACGTTAAACACATGTCTTTCGGGCTTAGAGTTTTAGAATTTCAGGGTACGCATTTTGACGGCTAAGCTTTCGCAAAACATCTTGAGGTTCGGTGCTTGGTTTGCCGCAGGCTTGTGCCTTCTTCCCATGGCAGCCGTTTCGTTCGCCGCTTTTGGCGGTGGGTTCGAAACCGTTATAGGTTTGTCTGAGACCGTTCTATTCCGGTATGTTTCAACAACGCTGCTCATGTGTCTCGTCATAGGAACGTGCACAGCAATAATCGGTACGGGCGCAGCGTGGTTGGTGACGGCAACACGGTTTCCCGGCAGCAAAATTTTTGAGATCGCACTTGTTCTGCCGCTCACATATCCGGCTTATGTGCTGGCCTATGCCTATACGGATTTGCTGGACCATCCGGGGATTGTACAATCAACCCTGAGAGACGTGATGGGGTGGGGCGCGAACGATTATTGGTTCCCGGAGATCCGATCTGTTGGTGGCGCTTCGGCGATGCTCACGTTCGTGCTTTACCCTTACGTCTATCTGCTTGCCCGCGCTTCCTTCATTCAGCAGTCATCCACTCACTATCAGGCGGCGCGTTCGCTTGGTCAAAGCGCGTGGGGCGGGTTCTTCAAGATTTCCATGCCCATGGCGCGGCCGGCAATCGCAGGCGGCGTTTTGTTGGTGCTCATGGAAACCCTCGCAGATTACGGCACCGTCGCTTACTTTGGGGTCCAGACGTTTGCCACCGGCATTTATGTGAGCTGGTTCGGTTTGTTTGATCGTTCGGCCGCTGCACAGTTGGCTCTTTGTTTGCTCGTCGTCGCGCTGGTGTTGGCGATCCTCGAACGGTCCCAGAGATCAGCGCAGCGATATCACAACGAAGGCCGTCGCACTGAAACCGTACAGCCAATCCGGCTGAGTGGCGTGAAAGCGGCCGGCGCATTCTTGTTCTGCCTTTTGCCTGTCTTTTTCGGATTTTTGCTGCCAACTGCAGTTCTCTTATCCCTTGCATCCGATCAATGGCATATTCTTTCCACCACCCGTTATTTGGGCTTTGTGGAGAACACGGTGACACTCGCCACAATTGCAGCTTTGTGCACGGTTGCCGCTGCTCTGATGATCAGTTTCTACGCGCGCATCTGGCCGTCGCGATCCGCACGGATGGCTTCCAACGTTTCGGGTATCGGGTATGCGGTGCCCGGTGGTGTGATCGCCGTTGGCCTGCTCTTTCCTTTCGCGGCATTTGACAATGCGCTTGACCATTTCATGGAAACCAATTTCGGGATCGATACGGGATTGTTGATCTCCGGCTCCATATGGCTGATGGTCATGGCTTATCTCGTTCGGTTTATGGCCGTGGCTTTGAACGCCACCAGTGCAGGGCTTCTCACAATCAACCCGAACATTGACGCAGCGGCGCGGTCGCTTGGGCGGCAACCAACGCAAATGGTTTGGCAAGTTCACTTGAGGATTTTGTGGCCCACGCTTTTGACCGCGTTTCTGATCGTCTTTGTCGATGTCCTGAAAGAACTCCCTGCCACGCTCATTCTGCGTCCGTTCAACTATGATACACTGGCTGTGCAAGCGTTCAGGCTAGCCTCTGACGAGCGTTTGCAGCAGGCGGCAGTGCCAAGCCTGTTGATTGGTGCAGTGAGCTTGCTGCCCGTGATCATCATGTGCTGGGGGATTGGTCGTTCGATTGAACGTAAGCCAGTATAGCGGGCCTAATCTTCACGACTGTTCCTCTGCACTTATCTGTCCGCAACAAAAAACGGGCGCTCGAAAGCGCCCGTCTCATTATCGTTTGCAAATAGCTGGTGAGGTTTATTCCCAGCCAGCCTTGTTCAATACTTCCACGGCCGCATCAACATTCTCGGCAATCTTGGAAAGCTCGATTGTGTCCGGGCGGAAGATACCAAGCTGTGCCACGGATGGAGCAAGGCCCACGCCTGCCACTGCAGGATATTCGTCATTGCCGGCTGAGAAATACTCCTGGGCTTGTTCAGACGCCAAGTATTCAAGGAACTTGATTGCGTTTTCACGGTTCGGCGCGTTTGCTGCAACACCGCCGCCGGAGACATTCATGTGAGCGCCAATGGAGTTCTGGTTCGGAAATACCCAACCGATTTTTTCCACTTCCTCAGGCTTGATTGTTTTGTCGCCTTTGCGAAGAATGCGAGCGTAATAGTAGGTGTTAGACATGGCGATTTTGCACTCGCCGGAAGCAATGCCGCGCAATTGGTCTGTGTCACCGCCTTGGGGCGCACGGGCAAAGTTGCCCACCACTGCGGTTGCCCAGTCTTGAACAGCGTCTTTGCCCAGATGCCCGATCAGTGCCGCAGTGATGTTCTGCATGTAGACATTTGATGATGAGCGGATGCAGACCATGCCTTTATATTCAGGCTTGGCGAGGTCCTGATACGTGCGGGGCGGGTTTTTGACCGCTTCACGGTCATAGAACAAAATCCGCGCGCGCTGGGAGAATGAGAACCAGCGGTTCTGATCTTCTTGCAGGTAAGCCGGGACTTGAGTTTCCAAGACTTCGCTCTCAACCGGCTGCAACAAGCCGAGGTCTGCTGCACGGGCGAGGCGCACTGTATCTACGGTGAGGAATACATCGGCAGGGCTGTTCGCACCTTCGGCTTGCATCCGGGCGATAAGCTCATCTGCCTTGCCCTCAATGCGGTTGATCTTGATGCCGGTCTTTTCTGTGAAGTCAGAATACAGACGTTCGTCAGTGTCGTAGTGACGGGATGAATACAGGTTCAATTCCGCTGCGGAAACCGCGGCAAGCGAGGAGGCCAGCATGGTGGCCCCGAGGAGGGAGGTGAGGAAGGGTTTCATAAACTAGTCTCCGAGTGTCAACTTTACGGGAGCAGTCATATTTAACCTTCCAAAAATAGTCAACTTTGATTTTTGAGAAATGTTGAATTTGTTGAATGGTGGGGTTTAGGGTGTTTGAGCAGTAAGTGAATTGGGACCAATCGTCATCATAAGACCAGGTTACCGATAGGAATCTGAATGAGAAATGTAATTGATTTGGAATGTGCAAAGCGAATAGCCGACCTGCATGCTGAGGAAGAATGGGAGCGGTTTGTCGAGGGTGACAAGGTGGTGTTTTTATAACCAGAGTATTTGGAGGAAGAAGGGGCTTGGATGTTTTTCCGGAATCCAGACGTAATTATTCCAGATTCTGCAAGTTTAACACGATGTGCTATAGTTGTGAGGCGGAAGGGCGAGTCGAGATCTGTTCCAGACTTTTCTCCGGATATTAGAGCCTGTCGGTCGGTGGACATCTAATGCCCATTTAGAAATATCGGATTAAACATGAGAGCAGAACTGAAGCATCTGATTTACCAGCAAATCTGTATGTTCAGACTGACAGCGCAGGTAATCTGATTACTGCATTTCCGATCCCATAGGATACAATATGGGTATGCAGTTGAATTCACGTAGAGATCAGTTTGCCTATTTTTTAGGATTTGTTTCTAAAAGCAAAAAGCGTCAACTAGACGAAGCGATAAAGTTACACGCTCAAATGGGTTATCCTGATTTGAGTCCCGGAGACGCTTTTGAAACTTGTCCATTTAATGATAATCTTGAACAGATCACGAGAGGCTACCATACTTTTGAAAACGGCAAACAATCGGACTTGCCTCTAAGCCTTCAGCGCATGATAAGTGAGTTTGTATTCAGTCAAAGATCTGGAGATTTGTTGCCAGTTATCAAACATGCCCCGTACAAGCCATAATCATGGAAATTTCATTAAAATCTGAAGGTATTGGCCTTTATCTTGAGTGTTTAGAGATCGATGAAAATGACTCCTACTCAATGAGGTTTAAGGTCAGACTTAATTTAGATCATTCGACTGGGACATTCACATATTCGGCTGATGATATCTGGCTAGAAACTGATATGTGGGACTGCTTTGAGCAAAGAATAAGTGAGGGGCTAGAGGAAAAAGCTGTTTTTCATGATCAAAGTAATTATTTTGAATTCTCTTTGATCAGAAATACTAAATGCATAGAGTGTATAATTAAGGTTCGGGAGCCTTTGATTGCAAGCGGCGAAACTACGATTACCAGTATTCGGAGAATTGCTTTGGATAGTGGTTTCACAAGTACCGTGGCGGGGAGTTTTAGCAATTTCAACAAATTTTGGTGACTAAAATATAATGTCTTTTGAATAAAGCTTAACTGCTAAGACGTTGAATTACGCAAAGGGTTACAGTGATAGTTTACTAAATGCACTCTGTTCTGGACAGCAATCCAGTAATAACACCAGATCCAAGAGGCGCGCCCGGTTATTTCAGGTATGAAGGAGCTGGCTTAGAGATGATTTATAATCCAACGACTGGTCAAGTTGGCCATATTCAACCTATCAGGTGAGGTTGCTATGGATATCGATATTTTGAAAAGTGTCTTATCAGAAAACCTTGACGCATATGATCGATCGGTAAATGGCATCAAGCAGTGCCTACCGGCATTTGAGAAAGAATGCTCTGACTTGATTTTGGAAATTTCTTCATGTGAAACAACGGCAGATGCTGATCGTATTTTTGACCAATTACTCGACATACAAACGATGTTGTCAGGGCTATTATTTAAACGCCGTTTCGATATTGGCAAAAAGCTTGAAGATTTAACGAGGGAGTTTGATCGGTTGGATGACCAATACATCAGAGATTATTGGTTCAAAAAGTTCAAGGATGGGGAAACTTGGCCTGAATCCACCTAACCTACATTTAATATCTCTTCTATTTAGCTGCTTGGCTAAGCTGTTGTAACAGTTTGAATTTGCGCGTCTTTTTCTGTGTACGACTGAATTTCTTCTAAATACTGTCGTCCCTGATGGATGAATTTAGTAATGGTGGATTTGAATACGATAGCATGGCAGAGGCCCAACGCATTGAGATTGGAAACGCTGTTTTAGCTATGTTGAATGGCGAGGAAGGGGCTGTAGAGACTTTCGAAGCGTTAGAATTTAACTTGGGCGTTGATATTGCGACTTCCATCGCTATCGGAGTTGCGATTAGAGGTGGAGGGTTAAGAATTGGGCCATATATCCCAAGAACAGCTGCAAATGCTACAAGGAAGAGAGTCATCTTTAGCATCAAGCAGCTTGATAAAAAATTTAAGCATGCATCAGACTTCGGAGTGACTACTACAAAGAAAAATCCAACAATATTAGCTCAATACGAAACAGCTATTAAATCTCACTTGGCGGACCCTAAGACAGTTCGACAGGGCACTTACGGATTTGTGAAAGATTCAAAAGTTCATTTTAATCCAACCACTAATAATACTGTTGTAGTTGATAAATTCGGGAATTTTGTTACCGGATATAAACTTACCCCCGGAACTCCTCAGTATACCAAATACATTTATGATGGGCTGTTGAGATGAGCATAGCTTTATACAAGTTTGCAGGTTCATTTGCTGATGGAAGGCTTTCAGCGGAAAAATTTGCGGATAGTTATCAAGAGCTTTGGAAAATTGAACGGGATACCGGGCTGTTAATTGAAGACCCGGATGACTTGAGTGAGATATTATCAAGCATTTTTTGTCTTGCCGATTTATTCAATCCAGATGTGGATCGCGAAGAATATGAACTCGATGAAAGTGCACTACGAGTTCAAGTTCTGGAAAAACTCAATTCGGTTTCACTATGACTTACTTTCGCAATCTCATTAAGTCATTCATGCTGCTGTTCACAGTATGTTTGGGTGTCCCCCGTCAGCACCTAATGGACAGATTGGTTTGACTGGATAAGAGAGTGATT
>CAWUJX010000035.1:0-25023 GCA_963922635.1 uncultured Hyphomicrobiales bacterium
CTTTTTTCCCAATTCGGAATTTCGAATTTCTTCAATAGAACATACAAAAGAGATCACTCCTGGAAGCAAAATAGTTGTGACGGGGCTGAAAAGTTGGGCAGGAATTTTCCCAAAAACAAAAAAGGCTGTCTCTGAATAAATCGAGTTTCTTTCATAAACATTCAGAGAATCTCGCCCGACTGGAGCTTCCAGATACTACACTCTTAATTAAAACGACTACTTTGGCCGAAAATTCAAAGCCAGCGCCCCAATCTAGTCATCGTCGGACTTGATCCGACGATCCATGGTCAAGCCGAAGGAAAAAGTATCCGAAAATACCATCGGCAAACATGTTTGTTTGTGCGTGGATCCTCGGGTCAAGCCCGAGGACGACTAGCAGAACAGATTGCTGCCCACCACCCCAAAAAAACTTATCCCCGCCGCCAAAAACTCCTCCACCCTTTTCGCCATGGATTGGCATTTGGCGATAGAGAAGAACACAGCGGCCCTGACCACGATTGTGGCGGGGTTGGTTCGGATGGTGAGGGTCGCACAGTCGTCATCCTCGGGCTGGTCTAAGACAAGCGCAGCGCCGTCGGAATGCCAGCGAGGGTCTGACGAACCCTCTCCACACACCGTTATCCCGGACGCTACTGCGATCCGGGATCCATGGATACCATCATCGCATGAGGACGCTCGCTATACACCAGAAAGCAAGCCGCAATGGATCCTCCCGGCTCGGAGCCCGGGACAGGCTGATTGCATGGCAACCGGGATGACGATTAGTAGGGAAACTCGCCTGCACCTTGCTTGCGTCCTGCGCGCGGCGGAGGCTGCCCTTCGCAGGCTCATCATGCTGTTTGTGATCGCCAACGGCATCAAAGCTGGGCTCTACAATCGAAAGACCGACCAACGCCCTCTGCCCGACTTCGCGTCGTTCAAACGCGCGGAAAACCCCCTGCCGAAGTTCAACCTGATTGATCCAAGGCCGTCGCTTACCAGCTTCCTCATTCTGAGCCTGTCGAAGAACGAGAAAGCACAAAGCGGCCAGACCCTTCGACAAGCTCAGGGTGAGTGCCTTGAACGAACATCACACATTTCACCAACAAATCTCTTTGCACGCCTACAGGCGCTGGACCACGCGCTAAACACACTTCCCCAGCAGGCAAGGCGCATGGCGCGGGAGATTGAGAAACGCGCGAGGGCCAGAGCTTTACCCGTGCCGGAAGACAAACCCCTGCTCGGGCCTTGGGCCGACCCGCCCATCCGCAGGGGCAAGCCGCCCGGCCACCGCGACCGCCCCAAACACGATGTGGATTATGTCCTTCAAGAGTGCCACGGGCTGATGAAGGACATTAAAGCAAGCCCGTCGTAATTTATCTGCTGCTTCGCCTCGCCTTGTGCTGCCACAAATGGAAGTTCACCCAACCATCGGCCTTTACTGTCTAAAACACACACATCCCTTCACATGATGGTGAAAGGATGCAAACAGCCATTGGCAAAACACATTTTCCGGGCCACCTAAACACGAAGTAATAAAAGGATCCGGCCAATGAAAAAAGCGTTTCAGACATTCACACTCCTCGCAGGGCTCGCATTGTCAGCCACATCACCAGCCTTTGCGGCAGACGAAACCCTGACCGTTGCGGGTGGATGTTTCTGGTGCGTGGAAAAAGACTTTGAAACCGTTCCCGGTGTTTCTGAAGTTGTCTCCGGCTATACAGGCGGCAAAACCGAAAACCCCACCTATAAGCAGGTGGTTGCCGGAGGCACGGGCCATCTTGAAGCGGTGCAAATTCGATTTGATCCCAATCAGGTTTCCCGTGAAACGCTTTTGTCGATGTTTCTGAGATCAATCGACCCCACCGACGCGGGCGGACAGTTTTGCGATCGGGGCTACAGCTACAGCACGGCGATTTTCGTGGGCAATGATGAAGAGCGCAAACTTGCGGAGAACGCCAAGGCCCAAGCGGCAGAAGTGCTGGGCCAGGAACTGGTGACACCAATCCTCGCCACCGCTAAATTTTACGAGGCCGAGGAATATCATCAGGATTATTATAAAAGCAAAAGCCTCATCCTCACGCGCTTTGGCCCCTTGAGCAAAGCAGCCGCGTACAAGCGTTATCGCAAAGCATGCGGCCGCGATGCTCGGGTGCTGGAACTGTGGGGCAGCGAAGCGCCGTTTGCAAAAACGAACTAAAGGTTATGCGTCGCGCTTTACGGCTGCCCAAAATGACAGGCCAGCAAGTGCTGCGCTCATGAGTGCATTCCAACCGGCGAACGAGAGCCCGCCGACCCGCAATGCCGCATCTGTACAGGACGGTCCAACCGTTTGCTCCAGCTGTTGGAGGAAACTGCCCGTATCGTTCGCGATGCTGCTGTCCACCGCGCCGCAATCGCTGGGGCCTTGCCAAAAGCCCCATTCCACGCCGGAATGGTTTATCCCCAGCACAAGCGAATAGACCATAATCAATCCGGCAATAACCAGGAGACCACGACCAATCAAAGGCGGCCATTTCATCCAAAGGGCGATCAGGGCAAGTGCAGCGACCGGAATGCCCGCATACCAGGGTTCACGCTGTTCAAGGCAGAGTTTGCACGGGATATAGCCGCCGATATGTTCAAACGCCAAGGCGGAGCTTATCACCGCAATCATGCCGAGAAGCAGAACGGAGGCTGAAACAAATTGGGATTTTCCGACGGGCGATTGAAGCATTCCGATTTTCCAGAACGGGTCTAATGGCGATTACGTAACCGACCCACAAGAAAATACAAGATTACAGGCGCAACAAAAAGGAGACCAAGGGTTGCGGCAACCATCGTGGCACCTTGGCCCGAAACCCAGCCAACGAGGAAATAGATCAATGCAGGCCCGCCAACCACCAGTAGCAAAACCCAAGCGAGGCCCATGATGGTTCCAAGAATGACGAAAAGCCCGTCGCGCTCGATCAGTCCCACAGCGGCAATCGCAACCGCAACACCGGGCGTAGTATTGGTCAAAGGCAAAGGCACCAGAACAGAAACGCAAGGGATAAGCAGCAGTGCACCAACAATCCTTGCACCCAAATCACTGGTCACAAACCGCAAGCGCGCATGGGAAAGGCGCTCGAGCCAGCCGCCATATTTCTTTGCTTGTTCCACAACACCCAAAAAGCGGGCGATGGGCAATGCGCGCGATCGCAGGTTTTCCGGCAACCAGGGTGTGGACCTGCCGGATGCCATTTGAAAAACGAGCATAATCATCGGCAAGGCAACGATCTGCGGCAGCACATATACAAAAGGCAAACCACAGGGAAGAGCAAGAATAAGCAGCAGAAACCCATAGGCCCGCTCCTGCATGCCGTCGATGAGTTCGCCAAGGCTGATCCGGCCATGACCATCCGGGGCAGAAGGGTCGCTATGATCGCGCAAAATCTGCTCAATTTTATCGAGCGCCCCAAAATGGGCAGTCTGTTCAACCATGGTCCAGTTCCGGGTTTGTGCGGAGTATCATCATACATTTACGGGGCGAAATGATAACATCGGGTTGACGTTCGGATTAATGATCAAATTCCTTGACGCGACCCTGCAGCATGAGTACGACATCCTCCAGTCCAATGACATGCCCCTCTGGCGGAATTGGTAGACGCGCGGGATTCAAAATCCCGTTTCTTCGGAAGTGCCGGTTCGATTCCGGCGGGGGGCACCAAAGACAAGGCAACGCAGTTGCCGACGTCGAAGCCAGTGACAGTTAATTGCGAAGCAAACGACGATAGCGGCAACTTCGCATCAGCGAAATGCGGGATCACTTCTCAAAGTCATATTCGCGGCAATCATTTTGAAAAAACGATGAGAGCGTTTGGATTCTTAGTTGATTTGAAACTTGCGCTTCGCTTTGCTCAACCTGCGTTTCAAATTGCTAGCGCCAAACGTAAAACGTCAGCAAACGTCAAGACAGTCTTTCCTCGATCTCGTTGTGAATGATATGCTACCCGCTTGATAAATTTACTTCGTTCGTGTTCACGAGGCCTGTTTGAAATTCTCTGCAAATCTTGGGTTTCTCTGGAAAGACTTGGCCCTGCCGGCTGCCATTCGAAAAGCGAAACAAGCGGGTTTTGACGCGGTCGAGTGTCACTGGCCTTTTAATACGAACCCCGCAGAAGTGAAGGCCGCACTGGACGATACCAATCTGCCAATGCTTTGCCTGAACACCCGACCGGGTAATGTGGCCGATGGAGAATTTGGTCTGACTGCCTTGCCGGGTCGAGAACATGAAGCCCGAGCGGCAATTGACGAGGCGATTGACTATGCACTGGCAATCGGCGCCAAACGCATCCATGTGATGTCCGGCATTGCGCAAGGTGGCGAAGTAGAAAGCTGCTTTGTACAGAATCTTAAATACGCCTGCGAAGAGGCGCAGCCCCACGGGATCACGTTTCTCATCGAACCAATCAATACGATTGATGTACCGGGCTACTTTCTTTCAAATATCGATCTGGCACTGGACATCCTCGACAAAGTCGATCGGCAAAACATCAAGCTAATGTTTGATTGTTACCACGTGGCAAAAATGAACCTTGATGTGGGGCAGGCGTTGGCCACCGTCTTCCATCAGATAGGCCACATACAATTTGCATCCGTTCCGGACCGGGGCCCGCCCGGCACGGGAACGGGAGACCTTTATTCGATTTTCAAGCACATAAAGAAGCTGGGCTACACTCAGCCTTTAAGCGCCGAATATGTACCCGATGGCCAACCCGAAGAAGATTTGTGCTGGCTTGATACGGCAAAGAAGCTTTGACGAAGCCGTATTTCGCAAGGGACGCGACAGAGCAACTGAAAGAATTGGGGCGCATGAAATTAGGCGAGCCATCCTTGTATTCACATGGACCTTGCACCACTTTCAGGATACAAGATTAATATGGACAAAATGCATGGGAAAAGAGTGTGGCTTTAAACGCTGATGACATAATCGACCGCCGCCAACTGAGAAAAAAAGTCAGTTTTTGGCGCATCCTCACTTTCGGCATTGCCGGCTTGGCGCTCATTGGCCTCGTTATCTTTGGTGCACGGAATACTCTGTTTTCCGGTGCTGGCAGCGATCATATTGCCCGCATTAAAATCACCGGCGTCATCACCAACGACGAACCCATGCTCAAACTGCTGAAGAAAGTGAAAGACGAGGAACGGATCAAGGCTGTGATCCTGAACATTTCCTCACCCGGCGGGTCAACCGTTGGCGGTGAAGCCATGTACGAAGCTGTTCGCGAACTTGCAGAAACCAAACCTGTTGTTACGAATGTGGGAACCTTGGCGGCTTCTGCAGGATATATGATTGCCTCTGCAAGCGATCACATTGTTGCACGGCGTTCATCCATAGTCGGTTCAATTGGCGTCCTGTTCCAATATGCCGATGCGTCCGAATTATTGAAGAAAGTCGGCGTCAAAGTGAACTCGGTAAAATCATCACCGCTGAAGGCAGAGCCTAACCCGTTTTCACCGACCAGCGAAGAAGCGGTGGCGATGATCGATCGGGTGATCAAAGACAGCTACAAGTGGTTTGTGGATATCGTCACCGAACGTCGTGACCTCAATCGGGTTCAGGTCTTGGCACTTGCCGATGGAAGCATTTTCACAGGCGGACAAAGCTTGGAAAACGGACTGATCGATGCGATTGGTGGAGAGGACAAGGCACTTGAATGGTTGCGAGACGAAAAAGAAATCAACAAAGATCTTAAGGTGATCGAATACAAACCAAAACGCCCCGGCGATGGCTTGTTTGAAAATCCTGCAGCGCTCGTGAAACTCGCAGAAGCCTTTGGCATAGAACTTTCAGGAAACGATATCCGTGAACTTGAAAGCGCAATCCGCGAACGGCTGTTGCTTGACGGCTTGGTTTCAATTTGGCAAGCTTCGCGCTAATCAATCGATGGAGAGTTTCGGATGATAAAATCAGAACTCGTACAACTGATTGCAGACAAAAATCCGCATCTGTATCACCGCGACGTGGAAAGCGTTGTAAACGCTATTCTCAATGAAATTACAAAGGCTTTGGCTGAAGGCAATCGCGTGGAACTTCGTGGTTTCGGAGCGTTTTCAGTGAAGAACAGGCCTGCGAGAGCAGCGCGTAACCCAAAGACCGGAACACCGGTCGAGGTTTCCGAAAAATGGGTTCCGTTTTTCAAAACCGGCAAAGAATTGCGCGAACGCCTCAACAAATAAATTAAACGTCCCGGTAAGAGTGTAATGAAGAAATTCTTCAATTGGTTGTTCCTTGTGCCTTTGGCAATCGTGCTGATCCTTCTGTCAGTGGCCAACCGCCAAATCACGACGTTCAGTCTTGATCCTTTGAACTCGGAAACGCCGGCGATCTCATTCGAGCTTCCATTATTTGTGTTTCTCTTCATGGCGCTTATTCTCGGCATGATCATCGGCAGCATCCTCACATGGATGGCGCAAGGCAAACATCGTCGCGCATTGCGTGAGAAAGCGTATGAAGCAAACCAGCTTCAGCGGGAAAAAGAAGTGTCACTCAAAGAAACGGCTAACGCGCCTCAGGAGGAAATTGCTCCGGGCCTGCCAATGGTATCACGGACCAGTTAACGTCTGACGTGGAACCCTAGTGATTGTCGGGTTTAAACCAAAATTAGCTAACAAAAACGGCTTCGGGGCTAGGCGTTTGCGCTGCGCGTTTGAATGGCAACCGGCTCAAGGTCTGCACCAAGATCCAGCAAGTCCTGGGTGGAAAGTGGCGAATATCTATCCGCATCACCTAGACGCAGCGTACGATGGGTAACAACTGGAAGATTGATCGCGCGGACAATAACCGGTGGCTGGCTTTCTTCCGGCAATTGCCACAAGCCCGTTTGGGCGATCAGTTTACCAAGTCCTGTATGAGAACTCGAAAGGCCAAACGGAATAGCAAATAGCGGGCCAAGAAATACCGGCACACACATGGCAATAGCCACAAGGCCCACATTCGCGCCGCTGAAAATCGCGGCGAAACCGATCATCCCAAATACCATTTGTGGCCACAGATGCGATGCCGTTGTGCCGAAGGGTAGTGAATGAGCCTGACGCGACTGCTCAACCCAAGCTTTCGGTTTGCGCAGAACAAATAGTTTGAACAGAAAGATCGTATTCGCCACAGCCATGATTGGAGCCAGGATAATTGAAAATACGAATTCTGTAAGCGCTCCGATGGCAACGGCTGCGCCGCCACCATATTTCGCACGCAACTCAGAGCGCAGCAGCACATCAAGAACGGAGGCAATTTTCGGAGCAAAGATCATGAACATGACCGTGGCAAACAAGTAGTAGCCGGGCCCTTCAATCTGCATCTCGATGGCAACCCATTGGGGCGCCACCAAAGCAGTTGTTGCAACGGCCACAAACAACATCCATGCGGGTGAGCCGATGAACATCAAAATTGCCAAGACGAGCTGTATGCGACTTGTGAGTTTCAAACCCGGCTCGGCAAGCAATTTGAAATATTGCATATTGCCATGGCACCAGCGCAGATCACGGCGGATGAATTCCAGAATGTGCGGCGGGTTTTCTTCAAACGATCCACTTTCTTCCGCAAGTACACGGCATTCAAAACCAGCGCGGCGCATATATACCGCCTCCACCTGGTCGTGGCTCAGTATCCAGCCTGACAGTGGACCCTTGCCCGGAAGTTTTGGCAGATGACAATGCTCGATGAACGGCTTGAGGCGGATAAGTGCGTTATGGCCCCAATATGGTCCGCAGTCGGATTGCCACCAGGCACTGCCGAGCGTGTAAGACTTCATGCCCATCCGCATGCCGAATTGGAAAACCCGAGTGAACGGACTGTCCGATGGAAGCCCGACAACGAGGCTCTGCAGGATGCCCAGATTGTCGTTCTTTTGCATGATGCGAACGAGACGCAGAATCGACGAAGCAGACATGACGCTATCAGCATCCAGAGTGACCATGAAATCATGCTGGTCGCCCCAACGCAGGCAGAAGTCCCGAATATTCCCGGCCTTGAAACCCGGGTTATCATCACGTCGACGGTAGGTGAGCCCGATGCGCCCGTCCCAATCGCGTTGCAGCTTTGCAAACTGGCGCTCTTCTTCCGCAATGATGTCTGGTTTGTAGGAATCGCTTAGGACGTAGATGTGAAACTTGTCACCCACTTCAGAGGCAACGAGACGGGCCATCATCGCATTCAGGTTTCGATTAACCTGCGAAACATCTTCATTTCGAATGCACATGGCAATCGCAGTCGAAGCGGTGATTTCCTCGTCCCCATCAATGGAGTCCATTGCGGGGAACACATGGCTGGCCGGGTTCTTTGTAAACTGAAGGAGGATAAATCCGATGACGGCATTCCAAAATCCGATGGCAGTCCAGGGAAGTGTGACCAGAAAACAAGCCAGAAGAATTATTTCCGCAAACGATATCCCGCCCTTCGCCATCGCCTGCGCCATGATGGCAACGAGGGCGGAAATGGTCACGAATACGAGGGACGCAAAAATAATTCGCCGAATTGTGGAGGACATAAAATGGAGACCTGTTGTACTACTTAACGAAATAGGCTTTACGAACACTCCTTCAACTTAGATTTTGACTAAAGTCTGGCGAAGGTCCGTGTGGACAAACACTTAGTGGAACCAATCTGAATTGTGGCTGAACACTTAATGCCAAACGCTCAAATAAACGTGACTGATACGATCGCACGAAGGCTGACCTACACGCATGTCGGGCAGGCTGAGCTTCAATCGCTTACGCTTAACCCATTGAATTATAATCAAATTCGAGTGGAAACACATTTTAGCGGGATCAGCCGTGGGACGGAGCGTTTGGTATATAACGGACTGGTACCAAAGGCCGAATGGGCAACCATGAGCTGCCCGAACCAGGTTGGGAATTTCAGTTTTCCGATCACCTATGGTTACGCCTGTGTGGGAAAAGTGATCGAAACGGGCAGCGCAGTCTCCATGGTTAAATCAGGTCAATTCGTCTTTTCCCTGCATCCCCATCAGGACACTTTCATCATCGATGAAACATGGGCAAATTCTGTGCCAGAAGGCTTGCCCCATGATCGGGCGGTTTTGTCGGCAAACATGGAAACCGCACTCAACGCCATATGGGATGCGGACTTCGATCAAGCAGCGCGGGTGGCTGTGATCGGCGGCGGTGTCGTCGGACAGTTGACCGCTTTTCTGGCTAGCAAGACAAGCAACAAGCCGGTCACGTTAATTGATATCGACAAAAGCAAGGCGAAAATAGCCGGCCATCTTGGCATTGGCTTTTCCACGCCGTCTGATCTGAACGCGGACAAAGAACGCTTCGACGTGATCTTCCATACGAGCGCTTCCGGTGCCGGATTGCAAACAGCCATCGATCACGCCGCGTTTGAAGCGAAAATCATCGAAATGAGCTGGTACGGCAGCAAGACCATCGACCTTTCATTGGGCGGGCGTTTTCACTCCCAACGCCTTTCAATTATATCAAGTCAGGTGGGATCGGTTTCACCAAACATGCACGCAACCACCTCTCATGGAGAGCGCCTTCAAATGGCGATGGAATTTCTAAAGGATGACCGGCTCGATATCTTGTTGAACCCAAGGGTACGTTTTGACGACCTTCCCGAACAATTATCTCACATATTTGATCCGGCGATGGATGCGCTTTGTCCGCTGGTAACCTATGTGTAACGTCAACAACAATCTGAGAAAGACAATTCCATGCATGCATTAGAAGTCCGCGACCACATTATGATCGCCCATTCCTTCAAGGGGGAGTTTTTTGGTCCCGCACAAGCCATGCACGGGGCAACTTTCGTGGTGGATGCCTGCTTCATGTCTGAAGAACTGGACGAGAATAATGTGGTGATTGACATTGGCGCCGCACACGAAGCTCTGAAGAAAGTGCTCCAGCCGATCAATTACGCCAATCTGGATGAACTGCCGCAATTTGCAGGCGAGAACACCACGACCGAATATCTGACAAAATATATCTGGGACCATCTGGCAGAAGCCGCACGGGCCGGAGAGCTGGGCCGCAAGCCCGGTGAAATTACCACGATCCGGATCACCATTGGTGAAAGCCATGTGGCGCGGGCGTGGTACGAGGCTCGCGTTTAGCCACTCAATGACCATCCACTTTATCATTCCCGGCGACATCGATACGCCAACGGGCGGTTATCGATATGACCGGGCGATATTGGATGAATGGAGAAAAGCAGGCATTGCCCACGAACTGATTTCTCTGGAAGGTGCGTTTCCATTTCCCACCCACAGTGATGTGGAGGAATGCATCGCGAAAGTGAACACCCTGTCCGGCGCTCGCTCGATTGTGGTGGATGGTTTGGCCGGGGGTGCCAGTGCAAAGTTGATGGAAGCGCTTTCCTATCAGGCGCCGCTCACCGCACTCATTCACCATCCACTATGTCTTGAAAATGGACTGAGTGTGGCCGAAGCCATTCGGTTGAAAGGGGAAGAACAAAAAGGACTGGCCCATACCAGCCAAGTGATCACCACCAGCAAGGCAACCGCAAAAACAGTGCATGATCTATTCGGCTATCCGCAGAATCGCATACGAACGGTACTGCCCGGCGTCGAACGTGGACCCATATCTCAGCCATCTGCCGACAAGCCCGTGCGGCTGATTTGTATCGGCTCGGTGATTGAGCGCAAGGGCCATAGGGACCTGATTGCGGCATTGCGCAACCTCACAGAACTGGGCTGGGTTCTGGATTGCTATGGCGCTACGGAATTCGACCCAAGTCTTTACCGTGAACTCACATCTATGGTTGAAGCTGCTGAACTGACAACGCGGATCAGGTTTCACGGCGCTGTGGGGGCAGAGGAATTGGAAGCAGCCTATGGCAATGCGGATGTCTTCGTCTTGGCATCGCACTATGAGGGCTACGGGATGGCCTACGCAGAGGCAATCGTTCGCGGCCTTCCCGTACTCGGAACCACCGCTGGTGCCATTCCCGACACGGTTCCGGAAGCCTGCGGTATCCTCATCGAACCGGGAAATCAAAAGGCACTCGAGGGGGCGTTGCAGACCATGATAGAAGAACCGGAGACACGCAAAATCTTCCATGAGGCGGCAGTAAAACATGAACCGGATTTCCCTAGCTGGACCACATCGGCCCGTGACTTCGCAGAACACATGAGCAGGGTTTAATGGGTGGTTTTTCTTCACAATGGCTTGATTTACGAGAGCCCATCGACCATGCCGCGCGCAGCGAGGCGGTCTTGTCTGCGCTCGGCCACTACTTCATCAATGATGACCATATTGCCATCACCGATATCGGCTGCGGAACCGGTTCCACGATCCGCGCATTGAAGGGCGCTCTGGCGCAGGACATCGCCTGGCACCTGATCGACCACGATGATGCCCTTCTTGCTGAGGCGGCAAAACATACCGCTAATGACAAAGTCGTTTGCACCAATGCTGACCTGTCGACGTCTCTCGACGCGGTGTTTGAACCTAAGCCCGATCTGGTCACCACCTCAGCTTTCCTTGATCTGGTGAGTGAGGAATGGCTCCGCGGTTTTGTGGATCAGATTATAGATCAGAAACTCCCGTTTTATGCGGCACTCACCTATGACGGGCGCGGTGGAACGCAGCCGGTTTCGACACACGAAAAGCCAGTCCTGGACGCATTCAATGCCCACCAGAAAACCGAAAAGGGATTCGGCCCTGCCCTTGGGCCCGACGCCGCTGATACGGCTATCCGTCTCTTTGAAGAGGCAGGCTACGTCATCTGCCACGATACATCCGATTGGGTGGCAGGACCAAAACACCCGGACTTTCAACGAATGCTACTGGAAGGCTGGAAAAATGCCGCCTGCGAGATAACACCCTCACGCGCATCTGACTTTGAAGCGTGGTTTGTAGATCGGTGCGCAACGATTGAGCGTGGAGACCTCAGCGTGATGGTTGGTCACAAAGATTTCCTCGCCGTCCCGGCCTGATGGTAAAACAGAGATAGAGACCGGATTCTACTTTCCGAATTTTGACGGATCAGGCGAACGTTTTTCCGCGAACGCTTCACCCAATTCTTTTGATTCCTCGCCATCGAGATATTGTCGCAAAACAAGGTCATGAGTAATGCGGGACAACCCACTCACGCCGCCATGGCGGGCATTGAACGCAGACTTGATAGAAGCAAGCGCAAAGGATCCGCGATCAGCAACTTCCAGCGCGAACTCGCGGGTTTTCTCGGCAAGTTCTTCGTCCGGCACAACACGGTTGATCAACCCGATGTCCAACGCTTCACGGGCCGAGAGTTTCTGATTGCAGTACCACATTTCTTTAGCGCGCTTTTTGCCGATCAGGTCTTCCAGATACCAAGTGCCATAGCCCGCATCGAAAGACCCCATCATCGGGCCGACCTGCCGGAAAATCGAACTTTCCTTGGCAATTGTCATATCGCAGACAACCTGAAGCACGTTGCCACCGCCCACGGCGTAGCCGTTGACGCTGGCAATGACAGGCTTTTGCAGACGATCAATGGACTCATACATTTCAAGGGTCGGCAAAACGCCCGGATAAAGCTGCGTTTCCTCCATGCCCTCTTTGCGGCCGCCAATACAAAAGAACCGATCACCAGCGCCCGTGATCACGATGACCCGAGTGCGGCTTTCGCGCCGGATCGCATTGATGCAATCGCGGATTTCATGGCACATTTCAGGGGTGAACATGTTCCCGTCTTCGGGCCGATTGAGGGTGATCGTGCCGATGGGCCCGTCTTCAGCATAGAGGATTGTGTTGAATTGCATGTCGCCTCCCAGTCGCAATATGGAGGCAAGCTTAAGTCAGATAGACCCCGATGTCATCGGCTTGCAGGATTGCTAGGAACAGGAGGGTAAAGTGGAAACCCTAGGAAACATCTTTCAGTGTTACCGGTTTTGGCGGTTGGTTGCCGGGAGAGTTTTTGAGCGCGCCGAGTGTCTCTTCCACATCGCGGGATTGCTTGAAAACCACCTCGCCCGCACGGCCAAAGGCTGCTTTTAGGCTCATCAGATCACAGGTTGCCGCAAGGCGAAGACCCATCTCGCGCATGTGAACGCGGTTATAACAAAATTGCGCGATCCGCGCGCGTTGCGCCATGGGGAGTGTTTCTCCCACTGCCACCGCATCTTTTGGAGCAGACAGGATTTGACCCAACACTTCCGACTCGGAAAGTGGCTGCGTTTCGCTACGGTCTTCAAAGGCACTTTTCTTTTGAACTGCAGTCATTGTTCACACCCTCGGTTCTCGTTTCGTGACACACGAATCTCAGCAATGATGGTGCAATGGGTATGGTTAATGTGAAGTTAAGAGCCGTTTTACCGTTTCTTAAGACGCGCTGCCATCCACATAAGACTGCATGACCTCGGCCATCCGCTCAGGGCTCAAGATAGGAGGTAGCAGTGTTTTGAAATTGCCGTCCGGGTCCAGCAGATAAATGAAGGAACCGTGGGCATAAATCGGCCCTTCTTCGGGATGTTCATACACCAGAGACTTTTTCACCTGAAAGGCGTCGTATGCGGTTTGAAGCGCTTCTTCTGATCCGGTCAACCCGATCATGCGGGAATGGTGAATCGCCAATGCTTCTTTCATTTCCTCTTGCGTATCGCGTTCCGGATCAACCGTAATCAACAAGGGCGTTACGGTGATGTCGTTGGCGTCCAGCAGATCAATGGCCGCGGCCATCCGGGGCAAAGCAACCGAGCAGATCGCTTTACAGCTGGCATATCCGAAGAACACCATTTGGTAATTGCCGTCCGGATCCTTCGATGTGCGACGGTTGCCATCGTGATCGACCAGATCGAAATCACCGCCTTTGACGTCTGGAAATCCAGCCGTGTTGGGTGTCGTTTCCTGCTGATGTTGAAGCGCTTCATCGAGCGTCTTGTGCTTGACACCGTCATGCGCAAAGCCACTGTTCATAGGCAAAGCACAGATAGCAGCAATGAGAAAAGCGGAGCGGAAGCGTTTAAACATCGTGGCGACCCTATTCGTTTTCGAGGGCGTAGGTTTTATCGGCCTTATGGCCAAGACCGAAATAGCCCGTTGCCTCGATTTGCTTCAGAACGCGCGGGTCTTTGCGGAACCAGGGCCCTTCTTTCGCGGCAGCTTCCGGGTTGGCGGCGTTCCAAGCGGCGGTCCACTGATTGGCCCTTTTCCATTCGCTTGCATCCGCTGCCTTGATCCGCTGGACCATATAAAACTTCGCCGCATAGGTTTCCGGATCACCAATCAGAAGGCCGTCCACATCCACCTGTTGATTGCAATAGGGAAGGAGGTCAGCGACAGGGCCATTGAAGGAGAATTGCGCATTTTTCAAAACAAGTATCAGTTTCTGGTCGGCATCACGGACGACACCCATGATGCGATTTCCGTCACCGCAATTGTCAGGACAATCACCGGTGAGTTCGCAGGTAACATCCACGACTTTACCTGAGAAAAGCGCTTTTTCCTCTTCCTGAAGGCCAAACTCTTTCGCTTCACTACCCGCGGAAAAAGCGCCATCCTCCGCAAGGGCTGCGCCTGAGAACAGGGCCATGGAAAGTGTTGAGATAAGTAATCTATTCCACATCACTGCTCTCCCAGATAGTTTTCAGGGAAGGAGTTCGGCGGCACCGATCCGTAATCAAGATGGTTCAAGACCTGAATGCCATCATTCGCCACGACTGTTTCCACAACGAGGTAGTTCACGCCGTCGCGCACATAGTGAAGGCCTTTGGCAGTGATAACATCAGATTGGATTTCCATGATCGTGTCGGTTTGTTCCAGCACATCCGCGCCCTCATATTTGAGGACCATGTAAACGTCACCCTCATCGGTGCGCACACCCACCGGAATGCCACCGGCCGCGCACCACAATGCGCATGTGTGATGGGCCGAGCCGACCACTGCGTCCTCGCCGCCCATTACACCGGAGAAGTAACACCATGTGTCGATGACTTCGCCTTTGATCTCGACCGCCTTGGCGGAAGCATGGGCAGGTGATGGCGGAACAAACATGGCCGATAAGCCAAGGGAGACAGCAAGTGCCCCAAGCCCGTTTGTTAAAGTGGAACTGAGTTTCATGCGCTTTCCTCCCAAAATTTCCTTCAGCTTATCGGCAAATGGAATAAGCGCAATCGTGCCGCACGCATTTTTCGATCACAATTTAATTATGGTATTTATGGGTATGCGCGTTTGAGAGCCTAGCGACGGCGGCCCAAAGCCTGCGCTTCCAGACATAAGGCAAGCAAAGTTGTACCAAGCAAAGATGGTCCAATGTCCGAATGCCGACGGCATTCAAGCATGGTTTTATCAAGGCGCGCGAGGCCCCGCGTTACCCGCTCAAGCGTCCAAACCGACAGCGCCCGGGTCACCAAATCCTTGCGGCTGAAATGCAACGGAGGCCGCATCGCACCGATCACGGAAGAGGCGGATTGCCGCTGGTTTTCGATCTTTGAGCGACCGACCTGGAGAACCTGAAAGTGACGGATAACGGCTTGCGCAATCATGTCCGGCGAGTGATCGGCTTCGATTGCCTTCGGCAGTTTTTCCTGCAAGCGCTGCGTATTACCCACGGCAACCGCATCGACCACATCATCGATCACGAGCTTTCCAGCGTCTCCAACGATTGCGCGCACATCGTCGAGGGAGACTTCCCTATTGCCGTGACAATACAAGGCCAGTTTTGACAACTCTCCCCGCGAGGCCATGCGATTGTCCCCAAGGAGTGATTTCAGTTCCGCCTTGGTGTCGCGGTCAATGGTCAGACCAGCGCTGATAATTTCTTCCGTGATCAATTGTTCAAGCGCCGCATCATTGTCTTGATAACAGGCGATGCAAAGCGCCGCCTTGCTGGTCGCCAATTGCTTGTAAAGGCCAGACGTTTTTCGCAGATCACCCGCTTCAATCAAAATGATTGCGTCTTCAGGCGGCGTGTCGAGAACGGGCTTCAAACTTTTGGCAAGATCACGCCGCGTTGTGCCCGAAATACGAATAAGCCGGGAACCACCAAACATGCCAATTGTGTGTGCTTCATCGGCAATACGGGCACTATCCGCCGCCGCATCATCGGCGTCCATCCGGATGAGTGAAAAGGGGTCCGAGAGATCAACCCCGGTTTTCCTGGCAAGACCATCGGCACGCTCTGCAACCAAACCCTGATCCGGGCCGTACAGCAGAATTACCTTTTTGGAAAAATCCGGTTTGGCGAGAAAAGCATCGATCTCTCGTGCTTTGGTCAGCGCTGCCATTAAGAGGAAACGCGGTTGAGATCAGAGGCGATGGCAAGGCGTAACGCTTCAGCCGCAGCCTTGGCTGCACGATTTTCCGCGTCACGTTCGGCACGCTTATTGGCAAACACTTGCCCGGTCCGGTCATATGAGGCGGACGCCTTGCGCGTTCCGGTTGCGATTGCTTTGCCGTCGGAAAGATCGATCAAATCGTAGGAGACTGTCACTGTCACAACACCGGCTGTTGTGTCATTGACCTGATTGGGAATTGCAGCCAGTTGCCGATTATCCCAACTCACGCGAATGCGCGCTTCATGGGTTTTATCCGCACTGCTGAAACCACCATTCAACAAAAACAGGAGATGGTTACGCAATTGCTGCGCCACACGGGAATTGACCTGACTGACGCTTACGGTGGACAGACCGCCGGATGTGCCCGTCGCGCCACCGCTTCCATGCAACGGTTGGAACTGACATGCCGAAACACCGATGACCACACAGCCAACGGCCAGAAGCCTGAACAGGGTTTTTATCTGCGCGACACTAAAGGACAACATTCACAATTCTCTTTGGTACAACGATGATTTTCTTCGGCTCGGCACCATTCAAGTGTTTCACTACCACATCCAACGCCAAAGTTGCAGCCTCAATTTCTTCAGCACTTGCCTCGGGGGTCACCTCAAGATCGGCACGCTTCTTGCCGTTGATTTGAACCGGCAATGATATGACATCATCTTTGGCAAGCGTGTCGCGATATTCCGGCCACAATTGCTCGGACACAAGACCATCGCAACCAAGTTCCGCCCAACACGTCTCCGCCAAGTGCGGCATCATTGGGGCGATCATCTGCACGAGGACCAACAACCCCTCTTTAGCCGCACTTGCTTCTTCCGCATCCGCCTTGTCAAATTTTACGCCTGAAAGGACATTCACAAATTCATAAATACGTGCGATGGCCCGGTTAAAGGCGAGGCGTTCGATGTCTTCGCCCACAGCCTTTAGCGTTTTATGGGTAGACTTTCGGATGTCTGATTTCTGGTCATCATAAGGCAGGGCAACGTCACCGAACCCACCAGACCATCCGGCCACGAGACGCCAGATACGTTGCACAAACCGATGCGCACCTTCGGCACCTGCATCTGTCCATTCCACGTCACGATCAGGCGGCGAATCTGAAAGCATGAACCAACGCGCAGTGTCCGCCCCGTAGGTGGCGATAATTTCATCGGGGTCGACTGTGTTGCGCTTGGATTTGGACATTTTCTCGATGCCGCCAATCGGCACTTCACTGCCATCGTCGAGACGCGTGGCAACGCGCTTACCATCGATTTCCTTGATATCCAGTTCAGAAGGCTGGAACCATCCGAGGTCCTTGTTACCATAGGTCTCGTGAACAACCATGCCTTGGGTGAAAAGGCCTTTGAACGGTTCGCTCACGTCCATATGACCCGCGATTGACATGGCGCGCGCGAAGAACCGGGAATAAAGCAGATGCAAAATCGCATGCTCAATCCCACCGATATATTGATCAACCGGCAGCCATTTATTGGCTTCACCTGAATTGGTGGGGTCCTCTGCCTCAGGAGAGACAAAGCGCGCGAAATACCAGGAGGAGTCGACAAACGTGTCCATCGTATCGGTTTCCCGCTTTGCCGGTCCGCCACACTGAGGGCAGATGCATTCACGCCAGGTCGGATGACGATCAAGGGGATTACCCGGCACATCAAAGGTCACATCCTCGGGCAAAGTAATCGGAAGGTTCTCTTCCTTCTCCGGAACTACACCGCAGGTATCACAATGGACCACAGGGATCGGACAGCCCCAATAGCGCTGGCGAGACAAGCCCCAATCGCGTAGACGGAAATTGATCTCTTCCTCTGCCAGACCGCGCTCAGAAAGCACATCAATGGCCGTATTGATGGCGTCATCTTTGCGCTTACCGCTCATTGGCCCGGAATTGACCAGGATGCCATCGTCCACATAAGCAACATCACCGACTTCAACCGGCGTGTCCGGCGCATCGGGAGAAGCCACAACAGAAGTTACTTCAAGGTCGTATTTGCGGGCAAAATCTAGGTCGCGCTGATCGTGTGCCGGACACCCGAACACAGCTCCGGTGCCATAATCCATCAGCACGAAATTTGCGGCATAGACAGGCAGTTCTTTGCCTTCAATAAACGGGTGCGCAACGGTCAGGCCAAGATCGAAACCGCGTTTTTCTGCCGTCTCAATGTCTGCGGCGGACGTGCCGATTTTCCGGCATTCCTTGATGAAGGCGTCGAGCTCCGGGTTGGACTTGGCAAGTTCAAAAGCAATCGGATGCTCAGCGGCAATTGCCATAAAACTTGCGCCATAGAGCGTGTCGGGCCTCGTTGAAAAACAAACCAGTTTGTCGACATCGATGGTGTGGGATTTGACGAATGGGAAACTGATCTTCGCGCCGCGGGATTTTCCTATCCAGTTCGACTGCATAAGCTTGACCTTGTCAGGCCACTCATCAAGCGTATCGATCGCCTGCAAAAGCTCATCGGCAAAATCAGTGATTTTGAAAAACCATTGGGTGAGGTCGCGCTGTTCAACCTCTGCGCCCGAGCGCCAGCCCTTGCCGTCAATCACCTGTTCATTGGCGAGAACAGTCATGTCGACCGGATCCCAGTTCACCTTGGCTTCTTTGCGGTAAACAAGATCGTGTTTCAGAAAATCGAGGAACAGTTTCTGCTGTTGGCCGTAATATTCCACGTCACAGGTCGCAAACTCACGCGACCAGTCAATGGAAAGCCCCATGTTTTTGAGCTGTTTTCGCATGGTGGCAATGTTGTCATACGTCCAGCCTTTGGGATGGGTCTTGTTTTGCATGGCCGCGTTTTCCGCTGGCATGCCGAACGCATCCCACCCCATGGGATGCAAGACCTCAAAACCCTTCGCCCGCTTGTACCTGGCAACCACATCCCCCATCGCATAATTGCGCACATGGCCCATATGAATCCGGCCAGAAGGATAAGGAAACATCTCCAGCACGTAGTAAGGCGGCTTTTTATTTTCTGTACTGGTATCGCAGGCAAAGAGATCCCGCTCGTCCCAAATTTTTTGCCAATGGGGTTCCGCCTCACGCGGGTTATAACGGTCGCTGGTCATGAATGATGTTTCTGTTTGAAACCTTACAGGTTTGCCATTATTCGGTAAGTTTCACGACCTTCACCAGAATTTGGCATAACGGTCAACCTTCGACGAGGCCAATCCATGCAACCAAACTCGCACGCTGCTGAAAATTATCTGCGGATCAAAGAAGAATTGCAAAAACGCGCGGAAACTTCGGGCCAGACCACACCGGAGCTGGTGGTGGTATCCAAGACGTTTGATGCGGGAACCATCGCACCGGTAATAAAGGCTGGTGCCAGAGTTTTTGGTGAAAATCGTGTGCAGGAAGCGCAAGGAAAATGGCCCGGCTTAAGAGGCCTTGCCGAAGATATTGAATTACACCTGATCGGCCCGCTTCAAAGCAACAAGGCTGGCGACGCCGTTGCTTTGTTTGATTGCATTCAAACAATCGACCGCGAGAAAATCGCCAATGCCGTCGCCAATGAAATGAGAAAACAAGACAAGGTGCTGAAACTGTTTGTTCAGGTAAATACCGGGGCAGAACCACAAAAGGCAGGCGTGCTGCCGGAGGCCGCAAAAGACTTTGTGCAATGGTGCCAAAACGATGTGGAACTGAAACTCGAAGGGTTGATGTGTATTCCGCCCTTTGATGAAGAACCCGCACCGCATTTCACACAGTTGAAGCAGCTTGCAGAAGACCTCGACCTGAACAGCGTCTCCATGGGCATGTCATCGGACTATCTCACCGCTGTCGAACATGGTGCCACGCATGTGCGCGTTGGCAGCAGTATTTTCGGCGCCCGATAGATCAGTCTGGCAGCACGTTAAACTCCGTGTGGTGATCAAGCAGCGGAAGCAGTTTGCGCATTGCATCCGGTTCAATAGCAATGCAGCCCTCTGTCGGTCCGAACGCTTCGCTAGTCTGATGGAAAAAGATCGCGCTTCCAAGCCCCCTCGCCCGCTTTGAGATATTGTAATCCAGTACAATGCAGAGATCGTACAGACGATCCTCACGCATCATGATCTCGTGCGATCCCGCAAACGGGAGACTAACAGGTGAATTGTAGGCCGGGTGACGACTATCATCACACCACCCATCCGTAGCCGTGATCGGCAAAAGCGTGAGGCTGGACCTTGGCGTGAACAGCCGGTCTCTCCTAAAATATCCGTACAGAAGCGAGAAACGCCCGGCAGGTGTTGCCCCATCACCCTCCCGTTTTTGCGTTGTAATACCTGTGCGGCCGAGGGCGCAATTCAGCGTAAACCCACCGATTTGCAACAAGCCTTCATGGATTTTCCCACCCGGTTTGCGCCTGACTGTGCCTATCATGATGAAACTCCGTTCATGCCGCCTCACATTTTCTGCAAATCCATCACATCGATGTGTTTACGATTGTAACGCCCTGTTATCGTACCAATTTCGCCCCTATCAATCACCGTACTAGATTGCTAGTTTCATATTAATATTATTGAGGAAGCCCTTAAATGTCCGCCAGAACCATTCTTATTGTTGACGATGATGATGATCTAAGAGAAGCGCTCACAGAGCAATTGGCTTTGTATGAGGAATTTGAGGTGAAAACCGAAGCCAATGCAACCAGTGGCGTGAACACGGCGCGAAGCGATCATGTGGACCTATTGGTCATGGATGTGGGCTTGCCGGATATGGACGGCCGGGAAGCGGTAAAACTTCTTCGCAAAGGGGGCTTCAAAGCACCGATCATCATGCTCACGGGCCATGACACCGATTCCGATACCATTTTGGGTCTGGAAGCCGGCGCGAATGATTATGTGACAAAGCCCTTCAAATTCGCCGTCTTCCTTGCGCGTTTGCGTGCCCAGTTGCGGACGCATGAACAAAGCGAGGATGCAGTATTCACGATTGGGCCTTATACATTCCGTCCTTCACAAAAGATGCTCACCGAAGAAGACGGCAATAAAGTCCGGCTCACCGAAAAAGAAACCGCGATCATGAAATATCTTTATCGCGCCGAACAAAAGGTGATTGGCCGCGATGAATTGCTTGAGCAGGTTTGGGGGTATAATTCGGGCGTTACAACCCATACGCTGGAGACCCATATTTATCGCTTGCGTCAGAAGGTTGAAAAAGACCCATCAAACGCGCGTTTGCTGGTAACCGAAGGTGGTGGCTACAAGCTCATTCCTTGAGTGAGGTAAAATGAGCGGGCAGCACGGACAAAACCCATATGGCACTTGATAACGATATTGCCGTTTTGCAACGTCTGGAGTTTTTCTCCGATTTTGACGATGCCCAATTGCGAATGCTTGCCTTTGGCAGTCAAAAGATGCGCTTCCCCAAGGGCACGGTTCTGTTCCATTCCGGGCAAACCTCAGACGGTGCTTACGTGATCACATCGGGAGAAATCCGCATTGAGCATAGTGCTGCGCAAAATGAGATAAAAACTGAGAAGCTTGGCGTTGGCGGGATGATCGGTGAATTGTCACTCATCATCCGCAATCAGCGCACAGGAACTGCTACAGTATCGGAAGCCTGCGAAGTTCTAAAAATACGCCGCGATATCATGCACCGGATTTTGGAAGAGTACCCCCATCTCGCGGTGGGACTTCACAAAAGGATTGCAGCATCTGTTGCGAACATCGGAAAGCAGTTGGAAAAACTGCAGCAGAAACTTCCCACCGCCGATGCCTGATCGGCGCTAATCCAGATCAAATTCCGCCATGATCGGGACGTGATCAGACGGCTTTTCCCAACCTCTGGCCTCACGCAAAACCTGAATACTCCTCAGGTTCTCGCCGAGAGTGGGAGCAGACCAGATATGGTCAAGACGCCGACCTTTATCCGCAGCATCCCAATCTCTCGATCGGTAACTCCACCACGAATAAAGCCGTTCATCATAGGGAACCTTATGGCGGACAAGATCGAGCCAACCACCTTTGTCTCGGATCCCGTCCAGAAACTCGGTCTCAATCGGCGTGTGGCTCACCACCTTCAACAATTGCTTGTGGGACCAAACGTCATTTTCATGGGGCGCGATATTAAGATCACCCACGAGGATGTTTTCCGCGCCACCATCGTTGGAATTTAGCGCCAGCATCTCGTCGAGAAATTTCAGCTTGTGATCAAACTTGGGGTTTTTGTTCGGATCAGCCTCATCGCCGCCCGCCGGCACATAAAAGTTATGCACGCGCATTTGCCGACCGCCGGCTTCAAACCCTGTTACCACATGGCGGGTATCGCCCATCTGGCAATAATCAGTGCTGGATATATCGGTGAGAGGCCGCTTCGAAACCGTGGCGACGCCGTGATACCCCTTCTGCCCGTGCACCGCGATGTGTTCGTAGCCCAACTTGCGGAAGTTCTTTTCCGGGAATTGATCGTTTTGACACTTGATCTCCTGCAGGCACAGAATGTCGGGCTGGTGTTCTTTGAGATACTTCTCGACGATCCCAATCCGCAGGCGAACCGAGTTAATATTCCATGTGGCTAATTTGAAAGGCATGAGGCAATCCGGATTTCAAAGCTTTGATCTTAATCGCTTTTCATCCGGCCTCAAGGGCTGCTCACCGATAATACAGGCTTTATCGATCGCCTGTTCGGGATTTGTCCTTTGGCTTGTTGATTTGAAACATCTTCCCGGGAATTTTCACGTTTTTCTCGACATTGAAAATCATCACCGATGTTTCTTTGCCCTGGCTATCCTTGATCGTCCATTGACGAAGGTCGTAGCTGTTAGGATCAAACAAAAGCGTGATCTCGGAATCTCCAAAAACACTTTTGTCGCCCATCACCACCCGTGTCACGTCCGGGCTTGCATCCACACTGCGGATGGCCTGGTCGCTCAACTTGATCTCGTTTGACAACAACAGGCTAAGCGGTGTTTTGCTCAATGGGTAAAACTGACGGGTCTTCAATTTCTTATTGTTGACTGCGAGTGTTTTGCCATTGGAAACAATCATCAACGGCGAAGGATCTTCATAGTTCAAGCGCATCCGACCCGGACGTTGAATGAAAAACGTTCCGCCTGTCTGCTCACCATTGGGACCAAACTGTACGAACTCACCCTTCATGGTGGGAACTTGTTCAAAATGGTCGCTAATCTCTTTAACGGCAGCCTCTTTGGCGCCCGTGGCGTTAGCTATGTGAGAGCCACCCATGAAAGCAACGGTCGCGATTGCGAGAACGAGTGATTTGCCGAAAAACTGTTTCATTCTGGTTTCCTAGTTAAGCAGACCGAGTGTTAAGCCTGATTCATGGCCCAAAATTGGCATATCCGGATTAAAGGGTTTCATCTTCCCCCGGCACCAAAATTTCTCGCTTACCCGCATGGTTTGCAGCGCTGATAAGACCTTCCTGCTCCATGCGTTCGATCAAAGATGCCGCCCGGTTATATCCAATCGACAAGCGCCTCTGAATGTAGCTGGTGGAGACTTTGCGGTCTTTCAAGACAATCGCAACCGCCTGATCATAAATATCATTGGAATCAGCGAGACCACCACCAGCGGCTTCTGATCCCGCCGCCGCAGCATCTTCCTCGGTCTCTTCAGTAACTGAATCGAGATATTGCGGCACGCCCTGCTCTTTAAGGTGTTGCACCACTTGATCCACTTCACCATCATCAACGAACGGTCCATGGACACGCTGGATGCGACCGCCGCCCGCCATGTAGAGCATGTCGCCCATGCCCAACAATTGTTCGGCACCCTGCTCACCGAGAATAGTCCGGCTATCGATCTTTGACGTGACCTGGAAAGAAATCCGCGTCGGGAAGTTCGCTTTAATCGTGCCCGTGATCACATCAACAGAAGGTCTTTGTGTGGCCATGATTACGTGAATACCGGCCGCCCGCGCCATCTGTGCAAGGCGCTGGACCGTCCCTTCAATATCCTTGCCCGCAACCATCATGAGGTCTGCCATCTCATCGATAATCACAATGATATATGGCATCGGTTCGAGGGTTAGTTCCTCGGTCTCATACACAGCTTCGCCGGTTTCCCGATCATATCCGGTTTGGATTGTGCGAGTAATCCGCTCACCCTTTTTGGCTGCTTGGGCGACGCGCGTATTGAACCCGTCAATGTTGCGCACGCCGACTTTCGACATTTTCTTGTAACGCTCTTCCATTTCCCGGACGGTCCATTTGAGCGCTACAACAGCCTTTTTGGGGTCCGTAACTACAGGTGTGAGTAGATGCGGGATCCCGTCATAGATTGAGAGTTCCAGCATTTTCGGATCAATCATGATCATCTTCACCTGCTCAGGCGACATTCGGTAAAGGATCGACAGGATCATGGTATTGATCGCAACGGACTTACCCGAACCGGTTGTACCGGCAACCAGCAGGTGGGGCATTTTCGCAAGATCAGCAATTGTTGCCTCACCGCCGATTGTTTTCCCCAGGATCAATGGCAGTTTGGCCTTGGAATTCTCGTAAGACTGGCTCGACAGAATTTCACGCAAATAAACGGTTTCGCGCTTGGAGTTGGGCAACTCGATACCAATCGCGTTACGACCCGGCACTACTGCGACCCGTGCGGCAATAGCGGACATGGAGCGCGCAATATCGTCAGCAAGACCGATCACCCGGGACGATTTTATGCCTGGGGCCGGCTCAAGCTCATACAGAGTCACAACTGGGCCAGGGCGGACATTGATGATTTCCCCCTTCACGCCGAAGTCTTCAAGCACGCCTTCCAGAAGCCGCGCATTTTGTTCAAGCGCTTCCTGTGACAATTGCATATCAGCATTTGCAGGCGGTGTCTCTTGCAGGAAATGCAA
>CAWUJX010000036.1:0-24618 GCA_963922635.1 uncultured Hyphomicrobiales bacterium
CGTTAATTTGTGCATACCAGTGATAAGTGCCTCCGCGCCCTCGATAGGCAGTGCGGTTTGATCGGATAACCTTTTCAACAATGTAGGTCTGATTGCCTTGTACACCCACGACGGTAGTAATCGTAGCTGGTAAAGTGTGTGTCGCCAAGGTAAAGGCGCCCCAAAATGGCAAAGCGAAAAAGCACAAAAATACAAAACACGGGATCAGTAATGTCGTCTTCCAATTGTTATGCAAATGTCTTCTCGCTTCGCAGATTTCCATCCAATATTTCCGATTCCCTATCAAGCAAAGCAAACCAGTGATTGCTGAAAACGCAAAAGCATATGGGGAAAAGGTACTGAACTCTGGCGATGTAATAAAATTGATCAGAAAAGACAGCGTTACTGCAATGAAAAACAGAACCACTTGAATTTTAAGCCATAAGCTGGCCCTAGGCTTAATATAAATACCTGCTTTCCATAAAGCTTTGCGATAAACTTCACCGTTCTCCGCGCGAACTGTAGACACTTAATATCCTCGATCAAACTTGTCTCGTTTAACAATAACAGGTCGTTATAAAGCCCGAGTTAACGGAGCATTTTCAAATCCGGTTTCGAGTGTGGAGATAAGTTTTTTTGAGGGGTAGCTTAGAGGGCTAGTCGCTTCCCTCTCTCGTCATCCCGGACGCTACTGCGATCCGGGATCCATAGTTTCCGTCATCGCGAGCGGAAGGTCTTTTGGTAACTAGGGTCTGACCGCAATGGATCCCGGTTTGCACGACAACCGGGATGACGGCATGCGGGTTAATTTCTTTAATCCGCCATCCTCGGGCTTGACCCGAGGATCCATGCACAAACAAACATCTTTGCCGATGGTATTGTTAGATGGTCCTCCCTTCGGCTTGATCCTGGATCGTCGGATCAAGTCCGACGATGATTAGGTTCGAGGCTGTTGTTTGATCCCAGACAGTCTTTCAGACCTGATGGTCATCCCGGATGCTACTGCGATCCGGGATCCAGTGTTGACATCATTGCGGGACTAAGGGGATTGACCGCAATGTACTCTCCCGGCGCGGAGCCCGGGACGGGGTGATTGCGTGGCAACCGGGAGCACGGCATGCGCGGCGTGTCGTTTGATCCCAAATAACACCCAAACCTTCTCCCTTAAGGGTCGAGTTCCGTATCCCAGTAGAGGAAGTCCATCCAGCTTTCGTGCAGGTGGTTGGGGGGGAACAGTCTGCCGTTTTTGTGCAGGCCTTCGACCGTCGGGATATGCGGTTTTTGCTTGGGATACATATCCACTTCTTTGGGAAGTTTGTTGCCTTTGCGCAGGTTGCAGGGCGAGCAGGCCGCGCAGACATTTTCCCATGAGGTAATGCCACCTTTTGAGCGCGGGATCACGTGGTCAAAGGTCAGTTCGCCCTTGTCGCCGCAATACTGGCATTCAAACTTGTCCCGGAGGAACACGTTAAAGCGGGTGAAGGCCGGCGTTTTGGAAGGGCGGATATATTGTTTGAGGCACACAACGCTCGGCAATTGCATCGCGAAAGACGGGCTTGAAACCTCAAAATCGTAATTGGCGACGATGTTAACCCGATCGAGAAACACGGCCTTGATGGCGTCCTGCCAGGACCAAAGCGAGAGCGGGTAATAACTGAGCGGGCGATAGTCCGCGTTCAAAACGAGAGCCGGATGTGCATCCGGTGACACGGCTATGGTCACGACCCCCTCCATCGTTCGAATCGACATGGTGCGTGACACAAGCTTTTGCAGCCATTTGTGACAGTGCGATAACGGCTAGATATCATTGAGTTGAAAGCGTTTCTCCCTTTTCGCTTTTTTCCCGTTGTCTCCAGTAGCTTTCGAAACCTGACTATAAAACCGCCCGTTTCGAACGCTTTACCTGTTCATAATATGTCCAAAAAAGGCGCGTGGCTACACCCCTGTGGGGTGCCCAGGCTTGGCTAAGTTGTCGCAGTTCTTTCTCGCTCGGGCGGGCGGGCAATTCCAATGCAAGCTTCACCGCTTCGCGGATGGCGAGGTCGCCGGCTGCGAACAAGTCCGGGTGGCCTTCACTGAAGAGGAGATAGACATCCGCCGTCCACGGGCCGATGCCTTTGATGGCCGTCAGGTTGGCGATTGCTTCTTCGGCCGGCTTTGAGCCAAGGCTTGCGAAATCAAGCGCTCCGGACACACAAGCCGCGGCGACCGCATCCAGCGTGGCTTGCTTGGCGCGGGTCAGGCCGATGGCAATGCGGGTGTCCAGTGGGGTGTCGAGCCATCTTTCGGGCGTGACGGGGTCGATGTGTTCAATGAACCGCCCATGGATGGCGCCTGCGCTGGCGGTAGAGACATGTTGCCCGATGATTATCCGCGCAAGGCCTGCAAACCCCGGTGCCTGCAATCGTAGCGGCAGGGGACCGGCGATTTCAGCGATGGGCAAAAGCCGCGGATCGCGTTGCAGCAATTTTTCCAGCTCGGCTTTGACGTCTGCATCCGTGCGAATGGCTTGCATGGGGAATACCTGCTTCCGGTCCGATTGCGATTGTGTCATGTAGAGGACATGAATCACAAACACTGTTCCATGGATAGCGTTTCATGGATTTGGGGTTGGCGAAAGCGTTTTGACTTTTTCATTTCCGGATACGGCACAGGAATTCTGGATCATGTTTGTGCCGATGGTGACGGTCCTGCTTGGGGCTGCGCTCCTGCTGTTTCCCCGCGCGATACTCACCTATCTGGGGCTGCGTGCCATCCACGCGTCACCGGAAGCAATCGGAGAAGGCCGCTCAAGTTTTGCGGGGCCGTTATTGGCGCTGGGGCTGGGGTGTTTGTTGTTGCAAGACCCCATAGCGCTGCAGCCCGGACTTAACTTCACGCTGGCGCTTGCCTGGGCGATTGCCGCCTTTGGGCGTGTGATACAACTCGTTTTTGATGGCGCGTTACGGCGCAAGCGTATTCAAATGCGGTTCCTGCTGGCTGTGGCGCTGGCTCTGATTGCTGCTCAAAGTGCAGAGGTGCCGACGTTTTTATGTGCTGAGTATTTCTCCACCAATTGTCCGCTTTTCAGTGGTGCGCGCAACTGGGTTGTGTCGATCGTTGCGCTTTTGACGCTTGGCCTTGGGTTGATCGCGCTTTTTATGCCCAAGCTTGCGCTGCGGATCCTGAAGCTCGAACACCGTATTTCAATGCCGTTTGCCATCGGCGAGACGCGCGGGTCGCTTGCGGGCTTTTACATTGCGATCGGGTTCGTCGTTCTCGCCTATCCGCAACCTGCCGATTTCATGATCGTTGTTCTGGGTGCCGCGTGGTTGTTCACCGGCATGGGCCGCATGGTATCGATCGTGGCGGATCGCGGTCTGACAGCTTATAACATTGCGGGAACCGTGTTCGAAGTCGCTGTGGGGGCGGTGGTTTTGTCGATTGTTTTCGGACTTCTTTAGGGTTCGCTTCATCAAATGGTCTAATGCGACAAAGGAATCCACGATATTTTGCGCGGTGATGTTGCGGGATTAAAGAGCCTGTGTTAGGGGAAGCGCGGTTTGACTGGGAGGCGTTCAGGCACCCGTTTCACCGACAAATAAAGAAGATCAATATTTCAATGATTTTGGCGGGGCGGAGTGCTACCCTGATTTCGTTGATCACTGGCAGAAAAGATATTTTAAGTGGCCAATTCCGAATCGATCCCTTCCGGAGTTACTGCAAGATATGCGTCAGCATTGTTTGATCTTGCCTTGTCCGAGAAGAAAATTCCGGCGGTAGAGAAAGACCTCAAGACATTCGATGATCTGCTCAATGGCAGCGAAGATCTCAAGCGATTGGTCGTATCTCCCGTTTTCTCAGCAGACGACCAATATAAAGCGATTGATGCATTGCTGACCAAGGCGAAGATGACTGGCCTGGTGGGCAACTTCATCCGCGTTGTGGCCAAGAACCGCCGTCTGTTTGCCATGCAGGGCATGCTTTCCGCCTATCGCAAACTGGTTGCGGACCATAAAGGCGAGATGACAGCAGAAGTTACCGTGGCGAGCGCCTTGAACGCCACGCAAACAAAAGAATTGAAAGCCGCGCTTAAAAGTGTGGTTGGAAAAGAGGTTGCTATCAACGCAACCATCGACCCGTCGATCCTCGGCGGAATGATCGTGAAAGTTGGGTCTCGGCAGATTGATACATCTCTCAAGACCCGCCTTTCGTCACTAAAGCTTGCGCTCAAAGAGGTCGGCTAACATGGATATTCGTGCCGCGGAAGTTTCCGCAATTCTCAAAGATCAAATCAAGAATTTCGGCAAGGAGGCAGAGGTCTCCGAGGTCGGTCAGGTGCTTTCAGTGGGTGATGGTATTGCCCGCGTATATGGCCTTGATAACGTACAGGCCGGTGAGCTTGTGGAGTTTCCGGGTGGCATTGCCGGCATGGCGCTGAACCTCGAACTCGACAATGTGGGTGTGGTTCTGTTCGGTGACGACCGTGACATCAAAGAAGGCGACACCGTAAAACGGACTGGTTCAATTGTTGACGTGCCGGTTGGTCCTGAACTTCTTGGCCGTGTGGTGGATGCCCTTGGTAACCCGATTGACGGCAAAGGCCCGATTAAAGCCAAGAAACGTGCCCGCGTGGACGTTAAGGCACCCGGTATCATGCCTCGTAAGTCTGTGCATGAGCCCATGTCCACCGGCCTCAAGGCGATTGATGCGCTGATCCCGGTTGGCCGTGGTCAGCGTGAATTGGTGATTGGTGACCGTCAGACCGGTAAAACAGCGATCATCCTTGACACATTCCTGAACCAGAAGCCTGCCCATGATGAGGGTCGTGAGAACGATAAACTCTTCTGTGTTTATGTGGCTGTGGGTCAGAAACGCTCAACAGTTGCTCAGTTCGTTAAAGTACTCGAAGAGCGCGGCGCGCTTGAATATTCAATCGTGGTTGCGGCTACCGCATCTGACCCGGCGCCAATGCAGTTTCTTGCTCCGTTTGCCGGTTGTGCCATGGGTGAATTTTTCCGCGACAATGGTCAGCATGCATTGATCGGTTACGATGACTTGTCGAAACAAGCGGTTGCTTATCGTCAGATGTCATTGCTTCTGCGTCGTCCTCCGGGCCGCGAAGCTTATCCTGGTGACGTTTTCTATCTTCACTCCCGTTTGCTGGAACGTTCTGCGAAGATGAACGATGACATGGGCGCCGGTTCATTGACCGCGCTTCCAGTGATTGAGACCCAGGGTAACGACGTGTCGGCGTTTATTCCGACAAACGTGATTTCTATTACCGACGGTCAGATCTTCCTTGAAACCGATCTGTTCTTCCAGGGTATCCGTCCTGCGGTTAACGTGGGTCTGTCAGTTTCCCGTGTGGGTTCTGCTGCTCAGGTTAAGGCGATGAAACAGGTTGCGGGTTCCATTAAAGGTGAACTAGCCCAGTATCGTGAAATGGCTGCGTTTGCGCAGTTTGGTTCAGACCTTGATGCCTCCACCCAGCGTTTGCTGAACCGTGGTTCACGTCTGACGGAATTGCTGAAACAGCCGCAGTTCTCGCCGCTTAAAACGGAAGAGCAGGTTGCTGTGATTTTTGCCGGTGTGAATGGTTTCCTTGATGAGTTGGAGCTCAATCAGGTTGGGCCGTTTGAACAGGGTCTTCTGTCTGCAATGCGCAGCGAGCACAAGGATATCCTCGATGATATCGCTAGCAAACAAGCATTGGACGACGATCTGACTGCGCGTCTGAAATCAGCCATCGAATCTTACGCAAAGACATTTGCATAAGCGTCGACTAACAGGGACACCAAGCGGACAAGCACATGGCAAGTCTTAAGGACCTCAGAAACCGGATCGCTTCGGTTAAGGCGACGCAGAAGATCACCAAGGCGATGCAAATGGTGGCCGCTGCGAAACTGCGTAAAGCGCAGACTGCAGCAGAAGCAGCGCGTCCATATTCGGAGCGTATGGCAAAAGTGTTGGCCAATATTTCCACTGCCATGGAAGGCCGTGAAGATGCGCCAGCCCTGATGGTGGGCACAGGTAGTGATCAACGCCATTTATTGGTGGTTGCAACAGCCGAGCGTGGCCTTTGCGGTGGCTTTAACTCTTCTATTGCGCGGTTGGCTCGTGACAAAGCCCGCTCTTTGATGGCCGCAGGGAAGGATGTGAAAATCCTTTGCGTGGGCAAAAAAGGGTACGACGCCTTGAAGATGGAATTCTCTTCCGTCCTGATGGAGCCGATTACGTTTCGTGAGTTGAAGTCTGTGGGCTTTAATGAAGCCAATATGGTCGGCCGTAAAGTGCTTGGAATGTTCGCGGATGATGAGTTTGACGTCTGCACATTGTTCTATTCAGAGTTTCAATCCGTCATCAGCCAGATCCCGACGGAGCAGCAACTTATCCCGGCCAATATCTCATCCTCATCCGATGACGCTGAGGCCGATGAAGCTGATGTTTCTTACGAATATGAGCCGGATGAAGAAGTTCTGCTCGCTGATTTGTTGCCACGCAACGTTTCTATTCAAGTGTTCCGGGCTATCCTTGAAAATGCGGCGTCCGAGCAGGGTGCTCGTATGTCTGCGATGGATAACGCCACGCGGAATGCCGGCGAAATGATTGATAAACTGACATTGAGCTTTAACCGCCAGCGTCAGGCGCAAATCACTAAAGAATTGATCGAAATTATCTCGGGCGCTGAAGCGCTTTAAAGTTGGAGAGTAAGCAAATGGCAAAAGCAGCTACCACGACGAAAAAGGCGCCTGCGAAGCGCGCCACCGCCAAGAAAACCAATAGCGTTACCGGTAAAGTGGCGCAGGTTATCGGTGCGGTTGTCGATGTTCAATTCGAAAATCATCTGCCGGAGATTTTGAACTCTCTGGAAACAGACAATAACGGCCAGCGTCTCGTGCTTGAGGTTGCTCAGCACCTCGGTGAGAATACCGTTCGTACCATCGCGATGGACTCAACCGAAGGTCTTGTGCGCGGACAGAGCGTGGAAGATACCGGTGAGCCAATTCAGGTTCCTGTGGGTGAAGAAACTCTTGGCCGGATCATGAACGTTCTCGGCGAGCCTGTGGATGATGCCGGTCCGATCAAGACAAAAACCACCCGTCCAATTCACGCCGGTGCTCCTGAATATGTGGAGCAGTCAACGGAATCAGAAATTCTTGTGACAGGCATTAAAGTGGTGGACCTGCTGGCGCCTTATGCGAAGGGCGGTAAAATCGGCCTCTTCGGTGGTGCGGGTGTTGGTAAAACCGTTCTCATCATGGAATTGATCAACAACATCGCGAAAGCACACGGCGGTTACTCAGTGTTTGCCGGTGTGGGTGAGCGGACCCGAGAAGGTAACGACCTTTACTGGGAAATGGTTGAATCCAACGTGAACAAGGAAGGCGGCGGAGAAGGCTCCAAGGCTGCACTCGTTTACGGTCAGATGAACGAGCCGCCAGGTGCTCGCGCTCGTGTTGCTCTTTCCGGTTTGACCGTTGCGGAACACTTCCGCGACGAAGGCCAGGACGTTTTGTTCTTCGTGGACAATATCTTCCGCTTTACGCAGGCTGGTTCAGAAGTGTCTGCGCTTCTTGGCCGTATTCCTTCCGCGGTGGGTTATCAGCCTACTCTTGCCACCGACATGGGTGCGATGCAGGAGCGGATTACGACCACGACAAAAGGTTCGATCACATCGGTTCAGGCGATTTACGTGCCTGCGGATGACTTGACCGACCCGGCGCCGGCCACATCATTCGCGCACTTGGATGCGACAACCACATTGAACCGTTCAATTGCGGAAAAAGGTATTTATCCTGCGGTTGACCCGCTTGATTCCACCTCTCGCATGATGGACCCGCAGATCGTGGGTGAAGAGCACTACGAGGTTGCCCGTCAGGTGCAGGAAGTGCTTCAGCGTTACAAGGCGCTGCAGGATATTATTGCGATCCTCGGCATGGACGAACTTTCGGAGGAAGACAAGCTCACCGTGGCACGTGCCCGTAAGGTTGAGCGTTTCTTGTCGCAGCCGTTCTTTGTGGCTGAGGTCTTTACCGGTTCTCCGGGCAAGCTCGTATCTCTCGAAGATACAATCGCAGGCTTCAAGGGCCTTGTGGCTGGTGAATACGATCACCTGCCGGAGGCTGCTTTCTACATGGTTGGTTCCATGGACGAGGCGGTTGAGAAAGCTCAGAAACTCGCTGCAGAAGCAGCTTAATGAATACAATTGGCCGCGCCGACAATTTGAACATTGAAAGCGCGGTCAATAAGACCTGCCCATGGTCCGGTGAGGCGATATCGGAAGATTCGCTTACCTTATACAAGGGAAAGGTTGTAGGGTTTTGTAATCCCGGATGTCGGGACAAGTTTGAAAAAGCCGTGAAGCACTTCGATCGTGCTGTGGCGGAGGGTTAGGAAATGTCAACGTCGTTTGCTTTTGAGCTGGTATCTCCGGAAGCGCTTGTTCTTTCAGGTGACGCGGCAGAGGTGGTTGTTCCCGGAAATGAGGGGTATTTCACCGTTCTGGCGAACCACGCGCCCTTCATGTCTACTGTGAAACCCGGTGTTGTCGACGTTAAAATGGCTGACGGCTCCGTTAGTCAGGTATTCGTGCGCGGTGGCTTTGCCGATGTTTCTCCGGTAGGCTTCACTTTGCTTGCCGAACAGGCTGTCGATATCAAGGATTTTGATATGGCCGACCTCGATCAGCAGATCGCTGATGCGAAGGAAGACGTGGCAGATGCGGACACAGATGAGAAAAAAGCAGCTGCACAATTGATTCTTTCACAATTAGAAGAAAGTCGTGAAGCGGTGAAAATGGCTGCTGGGCTTACGAATTAACGCTGAAAAGCTAGTAATTCCCATCAAAACAAGCCGCCTTTGGGCGGTTTTTTTGTGCATAGCACAATTTTTCAAACATATGCAAAAAACGCATCACTATACGTGATTTTTAACAGCAGACAGCATCGCTTAGGTTTCATATCAAGGGGATGGCTTCTATCTGTTCAGGAAATTAAAGGGGCCTAGGCCCTGAACGTTTTCTATTACTGCATCTCCTCCAAGTCACGCAACAGAGCAGATAGAAGCCTAATTTCCTCCCTCCCAAATTGTTACTTGTTCTGACTGTCCCTTCTGTGTCCATGGGCGATCGCGTACGTCAATTATTTGTCATGCTTTGAAATTAGCCTGTGACCTGGTTTGATTATGATTGAAGCACACAGGAGGGAAGTAACATGCCACAGATCCAACAGTTCCACGATTTGTCGTTCGATGAGTTTGATGAAGTGGGTAGTGAGCGGCACGAGCCTCCCCAGTTTGATGCAATCGTTGAAAGAGCTGTATCAAGACGCGGGTTCCTGAGCGGTTTGGTGGCCGTGGGTGCTTCCACATTTCTTGCAAGCACGGCGCTAGGCACCGGAACGGTGAAGGCTGCAAACCGTTTCGGGTTTGCTCCGGTCTCTGCGAATACTCTCGATGCGATTACCCTTCCGGAAGGGTTTAACTGGCACGTGGCCATGAAATGGGGCGATCCGCTTTCCGAGACTGCGGAACCATTGGATGAAGAAACGCGGGGCACTGGGGCCAGTCAGGAAAATGCGGTCGGCGACAATAATGACGGCATGAGCCTGTTCACGAGGGGAGGCCGCAACCTCTTCGTTCTGAACAACGAGTATGTGAACCGCAGTATCATCTTCGGCAATAGGGAAAGCGGCCTGCCGGAAACCGACGATGACGTGCTTAAGGGCATGATGGGTCATGGTCTGACCATCGCAGAGGTGGAATTGGTCGATGGAAAATGGTCAATTGTAAAGGGTTCGGAACTCAATCGCCGGGTTACGCCGAAAACACCAATCGAGATCACCGGACCTGCCGCAGGACATGATCTTTTGAAAACCGCTGACGATGCTACGGGCCGCATGGCGATGGGCACCTGGAACAATTGCGGCAATGGTGAAACCCCGTGGGGCACTTACCTTGCCTGTGAAGAAAACTTCAACGGCTATTTCTCCGCCAGTGACGAAGCATTCGAGCAAACGCCAGACCAGAAACGCTACGGCTTGCGTAATAAAGATTGGGGCTATGCCTGGGCTCAGGTGGACGCGCGCTTCGACCTTTCAAAACACCCGAATGAAGCGCATCGCGCCGGGTATGTGGTTGAGATCGACCCGTTTAACCCAGATGCAACGCCGAGGAAGCGAACCGCATTGGGCCGGTTTAAGCATGAGAATGCTGAGGTCGTGTTGGCCGCGAACGGCCAAGTGGTCGTCTATATGGGTGATGATGAACGCGGTGAATTCATCTACCGTTTTGTCTCCAATGGCGTCTTCTCAGCCGCCGGTGATAACAGTTCCCTGCTGGATGATGGGAAACTCTATGCCGCACGGTTCAACGATGACCAGACAGGCGAATGGCTGGAGCTGACGCCTGAGACGACTGGTTTGAGTTCGCAAGCGGAAATTTGTATCCGTACCCGGATTGCGGGTTCTGCAGTCGGCGCAACCACCATGGACCGTCCGGAATGGGTGGCGGTAAACCCTAAAAAGGCCGAAGTCTACTGCGCGCTCACCAACAATAAAAACCGCGGCCTGAAACCCAATGCCGGTGGTGATGATATGGCTGTGAATGGGCCTAATCCGAGGCCTGCAAATGAATATGGCCAGATCGTTCGGTGGATGCCGGAAAATGGGGATCATACCTCCAACACGTTTGCTTGGGACTTGTTCGTCCTTGCTGGGAACCCGGGTGTTCATGGTCATACGGACCTCAATGCGGGCTCGCGGAATATCACTGAGGCCAATATGTTTAACTCACCGGATGGCATTGCTTTCGACGATAATGGCTTCCTGTGGATTCAGACGGACGGGCAGTATTCGAATGAGGGTGATTTCGCCGGGCATGGCAATAATCAAATGCTGGTGGGCGATCCTGCAACCGGGCAGATTGAACGGTTCATGGTGGGACCAAAAGAGTGCGAGATCACCGGTCTCACATGGTCTGCCGACCGGCGCACCATGTTTGTGGGCATCCAGCACCCCGGCGAAAAGGGCGATTCCCATTGGCCTGACGGTGGAAAAACGATCCCGAAATCCGCTGTGATTGCCATCCAGCGCGATGATGGCGGCTTGATCGGATAGGTTAGGGCTGCTCTGCAGGAGCGGAGCGCTCTATGTATGCGTTAAGCAACGCGGTGTTCCGGCTTGGCACTCGCTCGCTCATTTCCTTGCACCCGGTTCAAATTCGGATTGTCTGCGGACAGTAGTCCCAGTGCATCCGTGGTGGCAATCGCCGTGCAGAATTCACCATGCATGGACGCCACTGCTAGCTCGTGAACCAGTTCGGGATCATGGTCCGTTCCTTGGCGGTCTATCCGGTTACACGTGGCGCAGGCATCGTGCACAAGATAGACATCGAACCCCATATTGCCTGCCATACGGACCGTGGTTTCCACGCAAAAATTGGTGAAATAGCCGGCCACCACGAGCCGATTTATCCCCGCCCTGCGCAGTTCGATTTCGAGCGAAGTGCCAATGAACCCGCTGTTCACATCCTTTTTGACAACGATATCGCCATCGTCAATTTCCAATCCCTCAAGTTGCTCTCCCGTATGCAACGCAAACTTCAGAGGGCTGTCCGGTTCCTTGCTGTCATGTCGTGTGAATGCGATCTGTCGGTGATGCGCGCGGAAATCAGTCAACAATCTCCCGAGGTTGCCTTGGCATTCAGGATTGTTCATTCGTCCGGTCGGGCCACCCCAATGGTTCAGGACATGCACGCCTTTCTGAACATCGATGAGAAGCAATGCGGTATTGTCTTCAAATCTGGAAATCATTTGTATTCTCCTGCGCTGCATCAAACTCTCATTGATCTTAAGAACGAAAGCAAGATCAGGCTGAGCCTTTGAAATATTTACTGAAATTCAGGGGTGTTTTTCGCACAGGGGAGTGCGGTTAAATTGTTCCCAAAGACAGAGGGTGCCATATGCCAGCCAAGCTAACAGCGTGCGAGAAACTTTACCGAAAGAAAGACCCGAAAATGGTGAAACTTGAATATGATTTCGCGGGCATCAAAGCCGGGCAAATGATGTTTGTGGGAACGCCTTTGATTGTGGATTCGTATATTCGAAAAATTCCTGCGGGGACCACGAGAACCGTGCCCGCACTGCGCAATGAACTGGCGCGCCGAAACAAATGCGATGCGACTTGCCCCGTATCCACGTCGATCTTCATTCGAATGGTGGCCGAAGCGGCATTGGAGGAATTGAGTGCCGGAAAGAAGCTAGAAGAAGTGGCTCCCTTTTGGCGAGTCATCGACGGTAAACACAAGATTGCCGGAAAGCTCAACGTGGAGCCGGATTGGATAGATCAGCAGCGCCGATTGGAACTCGGCTAGGCGGTTGATGGTGAGATACTTGAACTAAACGCCAATTGTGATTGCAGGAGGCAGGGCTGATAAATGGGGGATAGTTCCTCGTTGATCGGCACCACCAATGCTTTATTTCGTCTCGCGCCGTCTCATTTCTTCTGCCGAAAAGCGGCTTGGCGTTTCCCTTGATTATGTTTATCAAATCGCAAAGACGAAGTTGTCGCTTTTGCTGCGTTACAACAAGCTCTTTGGGTTTCTTGATCCCAACCGAAACCTTCCGGCTGCGGTTTACCATGCCGCGCGTATCCGTGGGGCAATCGCTTCTGACTGTGGGACCTGTGTGGAGGCGGAAATCAACCTGGCAAGAAACGCTGCGGTTGATCGGGAGGTGATCAAGGCATTGCTTACCGAAGAATACTCAAGCCTCGAACCTGATGTGGCTGCAGCTTGCCGGCTCGCCGACAGTGTTGTGGGTTTGCGCACTGACAACGAAGAGGCAAGGGAAGCTCTCATTCGAGCGCATGGCGATGCGGGGCTTATCGAAGTGTGCTTTGCGATGAACGGTGCTGCTTTGTTGCCCGGTGTGAAACGGGGCATGGGATATGCCACAGCCTGCAACATCGAATTGATGCGGGGCAGGCTGTAGCGTTTTGCTTAGTCGCGGAGTTCGCGGCGGAGGATTTTGCCCACATTGGTTTTAGGCAAGTCATCCTTGAACACGATTTTCTGCGGACGCTTGTAGTTGGTGAGGCCCTTGGCGCACCAGTCTTTCACATCCTGTTCGCTCATGTTCGGGTCTGATGAAACGACGAACAGTTTTACCACTTCGCCGGAATGATCGTCCGGCATGCCCACGGCAGCTGCTTCCACGATGTGCTCGTGGGAAACGGCGACTTCCTCGATCTCATTAGGATATACGTTAAAGCCAGATACGAGGATCATGTCTTTCTTGCGGTCGACAATTTTTGTCTGGCCGTCCTTGTTCATGAAGCCCATATCGCCTGATTTGAAAAATCCGTCATCGCTCATGACTTCAGCTGTTGCTTCCGGTCTTTGCCAGTAACCCGCCATCACTTGCGGCCCGCGAATGCAGATTTCGCCAACGTCACCCAATGGCAGGTCTTTCCCGTCATCGTCACGGATCACTATGTCTGTGGAAGGTAGCGGCAAACCGATTGTGCCTGAAAAGCCTGCGGCGTCGAAGCGGTTGGCAGTGGCAACGGGCGATGTTTCTGAAAGACCGTAGCCTTCCGAGATGTTGCAACCGGTGAGTTTTTGCCAACGTTCAGCGACCGGTTGTTGAACCGCCATGCCGCCACCCAGCGTGAGCCGCAATCTGCTGAAATCAAGCTTGGTGAAGTCTTCATTGTTCATTAGCGCGTTGAACAAGGTGTTAAGACCGGGGAATACATCGAACTGATATTTACCGAGCTCTTTCACGAAACCGGGGATATCACGCGGGTTGGGGATCAGCACATTGTGCGAGCCAAGCCGCATGCCCATGATCATGTTCACCGTTAGCGCGAAGATGTGGTACAGCGGCAGGGCGCAGATATAGAGCGGATTATCCGGCATGTCTTTGATGGCCTTAAGCCACTCGTCGTTTTGCGCAGCGTTTGCCAATACGTTTCGGTTCAGCAGGGTTGCGCCTTTGGAGACGCCCGTAGTGCCGCCTGTATATTGGAGGAAAGCCACATCGTCCTGACCGATTTCAACGGGTGATAGCGATGCATTGCTCGCAATCACTGACTTGAATGTGTGGTGCCCGGGAAGCGACCAGGCCGGGACCATCTTCTTCACACGGCGCACAACTAGATTGACGATCGCGCCTTTAAGCCCACCGAGCATGTCTCCCATATTTGTGACGACCACATGCTCAACGCCTACCTTGCTGCGGACGGCCTGGAACGTGCTTGCGAAATTTTCGAGAACGAAAATTGCCTTAGCGCCGCTGTCTTTAAGCTGGTGCTCAAGCTCCCGCGGTGTATAGAGCGGGTTTACGTTCACAACGGTATAGCCTGCTCGCAAAATGCCCGGGAGGATCACAGAGTACTGCAGGATGTTTGGCATCATGATCGCCACACGATCCCCTTTTTGAAGGCCCTTGGATTGCAGCCACCCGCCAACAATGGCCGACATGCGATCAACATCGCCATAGGAGATGGTTTTGCCCATGCAGGTGAATGCGGGATGTGAACTGTATGTGCGACAAGCGTCTTCAAGGAGTGCTGCCACGGAATTGTACTCCAGTTCGCCTATTTCATGCGCGACACCGTCGGGATATGAATTAAGCCAGATCTTCTCAACAGATTTTACTTTGGCAGCCATGTGTTTCCTCCTCCAAGGCGACGCGTGTCTTCAATAGTCAAGATAGGTGAATGCAGATAGGCCTGCAAATTTCGCGCGAACTTATTGAAGTCTTCCGTTTACGTCAACTGAAACTGGAGTGTGGCAAACAAGTTAAGCAGGCTGTGGTTTTTCGTTCCACAGCGGCGTTTCTTTCAAGGTCAGACTTGCCAAAAACCCGACAAGACATGCGATGAATATGGCGACGAATGCAGCGCGGAAATCCGATGCCAAATAGACCCTTGCACCGTTTTCCAGCTGTCCGTTCCAAAGCTGATCCAGGAAATATCCCACGACCGGCTGCAGGATCGCTCCCGATGCAACGGTCATTGAATTGACGATTCCGGTGACTGATGCGCCGATTTGCGGTGGCGAGCACTCCCGAACGAGGGCAAATGTGATTGCCATGGCACTGCCTGATGCGCCGATCAGGCCAAGCAATATAATCGCCATGGTAAGTGGCAGTGCGGGTATGAAAACCAGAGCCGCCACGGCAATCGTGAGTACGCCGGAGCCAAGGACCAGAATGTGTTTGCGGCGGCGGATACGATCGGAAAGCCAGCCCGCGAAGGGGGCGCCAAAAGCCCAGCCAAAAAAGAGGATTGAGATGGCACTTGCTGCTTTTGTCCGGTCAAGACCATAGGCAGCCTCCATATAGGGTGTTCCCCATAATCCGCCGAGTGTGAGCATGGGGCCGGACATGGTGGATGCCACGAGGGCGATCTTCCATACGGCAGCATCGGTGGCGGCTTGCTTCAGGCTGCTGCCGATCTCGTGCCAGCTTTGTTTTGTGTCTTGTGTTTGGATCGTTCCGCTGGGCGTATTCCTCACCACAAGCGCAATGACGAGGGCCAGAATGATGCCCGCAACTCCGAGGCCCCACATGACGGTGCGCCACCCGCTTGTCTCAACCAGTGCTGCGAGCGGGCCTTGGGCGAAGACAGCGCTCATCATGCCGAAAAACATGACGAGGCCCGCCAGAAGCGCAAATCGATGGGGTGGGAACCACTTGGATGCGATGGCCAGCGAGCCAAGGAAGCCGACCGCTGAACCCATGCCGATCAATAACCTTCCCGCATAGGCGAGTTCTATCGAATTGGCTGTTGCAAAGATGATGGAGCCCAAACCTGCAATTGAAAGTGCGATGGTGAGCAAAATTCTTGCGCCCCAGCGGTCGATCAAAACGCCAAGGGGAATTTGCATCAAAACATAAGGATAGAAATAAAGCGCGGAGAGCGTGCCGAGTACGGCTGCGCCGATGGCGAATTCAGACATCAACTCCTGAACCATGACGCCCGGCGTCACACGCTGGAAGAACGCATAGCCGAATGCGGACGCGGCAAGGCTCCAGATCAGCCAAGCGCGCAGGCTGCCGATTTGCGGGTTCAACGCTTTATCGTTCACCTGCGCTTAGCCCAATGCTTTTGCGTGCCAAGCGATATGATCTGCCATGAAGCTGGAGATGAAGTAGTAGGAATGATCATAGCCTTCGCGCATGTGGAGGGTGAGATCAATGTCAGTGTCTTTGACGGCTTCGATCAGTGTTTCGGGCTGAAGGCCGGATGCGAGGAATTCATCTGCTGTGCCTTGATCAACGAGCATGCTTGGCACGCGGTGGCCATCTTCGATCAGGGAGACTGTGTCATAGGCGCGCCAGGCGGTTTCGTCAGTGCCGAGATATTTGGTGAAGGCATTGCGGCCCCAATCCACCCTGGACGGATTGCAGATGGGCGCAAAGGCAGAAACCGATTTGTAGAGTTCAGGGTTTTTGAGCGCGATGGTGAGTGCCCCATGTCCGCCCATGGAATGGCCAAAAATCGATTGCCGGTCTGCGTCAGCGTTGAAATTCGCGGCGATGATTTCCGGCAATTCCTTCGTCACATAGGAATATATGTTGTAGTTTTCGGCGAAGGGTGGCTCCGTCGCATCCACGTAAAACCCCGCGCCAGAGCCGAAGAAATATACCTCTTCATCGGGCACATGATCGCCGCGGGGTGAGGTATCCGGGCAGACGATGATGATGCCGTGTTGTGCGGCTGCTGCGCGGAACTCACCTTTTTCAGTGACATTGGCATGGGTGCAGGTGAGGCCTGAGAGATAGTACAAAACCGGACAGGGTTTATCGACAGCTTGTGGCGGAATGAAAACCGAGAATTTCATCTCACATTGGCAAGTCTCGGAGGCATGGGTGTATACCCCTTGAGTTCCACCGTGGGAGACATTGGTCGAAAGGGTTTCCAGTTTGCTCATGGTTCACGCCTCATGGTTTTGTTTGGCCGACAAGCGGGCAAGGATATCATGCATGGCTTTGACTGCTTCACCGGTCTGTGCGTGGGCTTCTTCAATTGCCTGCAGGCGTTGCTCCAGTGTCGTGATGATCTCGGAGATATCGCCATTATTGGGCGCTTCGCCCACACCGTATAGAAGCCAGGACGGGCTCACATTCAAAAAACCAGCCAGCATGGCAAGACGGTTTGCGCGAGGCTCCTCGCGATCAGATTCCCAATTGTCCCACGTCGCCTGATCCACACCCAATTGGACCGCGATGTCGTCGATTGGGATACCGCTTGCTTCGCGGGCGCGCCCAATGCGCCCGCCAAGGGTGTCGAGGTCGCGTTGTTCTTCAAGGATAGAGGATTGTTCGGTCATTGTTGTCCCACGCAGTAATCAAGGTTAGCGCGATACCAATAGACGATGCAGCGCCTCAAGAAAAGCGGACCGATCGGCCTTTGTGAAACCCGCATTGTAGGTCTGGGTCTGCTGGCTTTCGCGGATATGTTGTTTAATCTCACGCATGGCCAAAGCCATGCCGATATTTTCTTCATCGAACAGTTTTCCATTTGGCCGGATCGCGCTTGCGCCTTTGTCGAGGCACCGTTTCGCCAGGGGAATATCGTTCGTGATACATATGTCTTTTTCAGTGATGGTGTCTGCGATCCAGTCATCGGCCGCATCGGCACCTTGGGCTACTATATGGTTGCGGACCAGATCATGACGTGAGGGCCGCAGGCCTCCGTCCGCCACCATGACGACGTGTGTGTTGTGGCGTTCCGCCACCCGGATGGTCTCTTCCTTGACCGGGCAAGCGTCAGCGTCGACATAGATGGTGGAAGCGTGCACTGGTTCTAGCGCTCAGACAAAGCGAGCCTCACGCCAAGAATAGCAAAGGTTGCCGCAAATGAACGCCTCAACCACTGCATCACATTGGGCTTTGAGATGATGTAATCCCGCGCCATTGCAGCACAGGCTCCATACCCGATGAATACAATGAATGTGAGGACCATGAATACCAATGCAAGAAGCATCATCTCGTAAACTACGGCAGAATTTGTGCTTGTGACGAATTGAGGCAAGAACGCCATGAAGAACAGAGACAGTTTCGGATTGAGAATATTCAGCAACGTGCCTGCCACTGCGGTCTGAAACAGGGATAGAGGCTTTTTATCCTCAGACACATCGAGTGCGCCGCCGGAGCGCAAAATTCCCCAAGCCATATAGAAAAGATAGGCGACGCCTGCAAATTTTACGATCTGGAAGGCGAGGGCGCTGGTGTGCAGGATTGCGGCCAGTCCCAGAATACTCGCCAATGCGGCGGGAAGGATGCCGAGCGTGCAGCCAAAGGCGGCTGCTACGCTGGGTATGAAGCCACGGCCCAACCCGATCGCGATTGTGTAAATCACGCCGGTGCCTGGCAAAAGGATCACGACGATCGCGGTCAGGAGGAACTCAATGGTCATTGTCTTGTCTTTCTTAGAACTTCACCACGCCCCGGATGCTTTCGCCCGAGTGCATCAGTTCAAAGCCCTTGTTGATATCTTCGAGCGGCATGGTGTGGGTGATCATCGGATCGATCTCGATTTTTCCATCCATGTACCAGTCGACAATCTTTGGAACATCGGTCCGGCCCTTGGCGCCACCGAATGCGGTGCCGCGCCAATTGCGACCCGTCACCAGTTGGAAAGGCCGTGTGGAGATTTCCTGCCCTGCTCCCGCCACACCGATGATGATGGATGTGCCCCAGCCTTTGTGACAGCATTCCAATGCATCACGCATGACGTTAACATTGCCGATACATTCAAATGAATAGTCCGCACCGCCTTTTGTGAGGTCGACAAGGTAGGGAACAAGATCGCCCTCCACTTCGTTTGGATTTACAAAATGGGTCATGCCGAAACGCTCACCCCATTCTTTGCGGTCAGGGTTGATGTCCACGCCCACAATCATATTGGCACCGGCAAGCCGCGCGCCCTGAATGACGTTGAGGCCAATGCCGCCAAGGCCGAACACGACCACATTGTCGCCGGGTTCCACTTTGGCTGTGTTGATCACCGCGCCAATGCCGGTAGTCACACCACAGCCGATGTAGCAGATCGATTCAAACGGTGCGTCCTCGCGAACTTTTGCCAAAGCAATTTCCGGCACCACGGTGTGATTGGAAAATGTGGATGTCCCCATATAGTGGAACGCTTGTTCGCCCTTTATTGAGAACCGCGATGTGCCGTCGGGCATGACGCCACGCCCCTGGGTTTCTCGAATTGATTGGCAGAGATTTGTTTTTCCCGATGTGCAGTAATCGCACTCACGGCATTCAGGCGTGTAGAGCGGGATCACGTGATCGCCTTTTTTGAGCGATGTCACGCCGGGGCCCACATCGACCACAACGCCTGCACCTTCATGACCAAGAATGGCCGGGAATATTCCCTCGGGGTCAGCGCCGGAAAGCGTGAAGTCGTCCGTGTGGCATAGGCCGGTGGCTTTGATTTCCACCAGAACTTCACCTTTTTTTGGGCCTTCGAGATCGACCTCGACAACTTCCATCGGCTTGCCTGCTTCAAAGGCAACTGCGGCGCGTGTTTTCATGTGTGCTTCCTCCCCGGTGCAACGTTTCTTGCGACCCTATCAAACATGGTCGAGAACTGGCAAACGAAAATCCGGTGTCAGGAAGCCCGGACGATTTCTTCGATTGCAAGTCCGATGCTTGCCAGATGTCTATCATTGCCGCCTTTGCCAACAACCATCAGACTTGCGGCAGGCGTGGAGGTGGGAAGTGCCAGCGCACAATTTCCAAGCATGTTGAAGAAGCGGGTGTTGCGCAGTGCCAGCATATTGGTTGCGCTGAACAGGTCATAATTATCCAACAGAGGCTGAATTTCCGGCGGCCCGATGGCAACGGTCGGCGCAAGCACCGCATCATACTCCTCGACGCGCTTATTATAGGTTTCGCGTAAAACCATGAGCTGGGCGCGTGCGGTATCATATTGATCACGGGTTACGCCCACACCAGATCGAAAACGGTTTTCCACCGGTTCAAACATGACCCCGGGATTGGCTTCAATTTCTGCGCCCCATTGCTGCCAAGCCTCATAGGGGAAGAGGATTGGACCCAGAGGCAGGGTCTCGTCACATTCTGCGATTTTCCCCCGGTCGATCGTAGTTCCCGCTTTGCGCAAGGCTTCAACGGCGCGATCAAATGCTTCAGCCTGAGCGGGGCTGACATCATCCAGTACGATGCTTTCATTGACGAGAAACTTGCAGAGTTCGAGAGGTTTTTCTTCAGGCATTTCCACCGTGAAACCGGCCATAATCGCTACCATGGCCCAAGCGTCTTTCACCGATGTGCATAACGGGCCTGCTGTATCAAAGGAGGCGCAAAGCGGCACGACACCCTCATCAGAAATCATGCCATGGGTTGTTTTGAAGCCCACAAGATCGTTCCATGCGGAGGGTATTCGGACCGATCCGCCTGTGTCCGAGCCTATCCCGATGGGAACGATATCATGGGCAACGGATGCGGCAGCGCCCGATGATGATCCGCCCGGTGCCAGATGGGCGCCGTGCACATTGGGCGATGTGGCAGTGCTGGGGTTAATGCCAAGGCCTGAAAAAGCCAATTCGGAAAGATGCGTTTTGCCGATACAGACGAGCCCTGCATTTGTGGCATTGGCAAGTGCCACTGCGTCCTGTTCCGGGGTCCGGCCCTTTAGCAGTTTTGATCCGGATTCTGTTGCCACGCCCTTTGTGTCGAACAGGTCTTTCCAGGAAATGGGAACGCCATCCAGCGGGCTTTTCAAATCTCCCGCACTTTGGCGTGCTTTGGCGGCTTTTGCTTCTTCCATCGCCCTTGTTTCGGTGAGCCGCGCGAAAATTTCATCACAGACAGGATGTGCCCGCGCTTTCGCAAGCGTCTCCTCGGCAAGGACCACCGGGTCCAGTCGGTTTTTGGCGATTGCCTGACCGAGTTCAAGGGCGGACTTCATGCAATCACCTTCCGTGGAAAACAGGTTTTTCTTTTCGGAAAAATGCTGCAACCGCTTCGCGGCAATCCTCGCTGTCGCTCAACGGTTGTTGCACCTGTGCTTCAAGATCGATTGCTTCACTCAGATTGAGTTTGCCCATTTGGCGCATGAGTTTTTTGGTGGCCGCCTGCGCAAGGGGTGCGCCAATTGCAAGCTTTTTCGCCCGTGCCATTGCCGTATTTGCCAGTTCGCCTGCGGGAACGACCTCATTGCACATTCCGTATCCAAGACACTCCTCAGCGGTGAGCCGTTTTCCCTCTGCGATCACTTCGAACGCTTTGCGCGGACCAAGGGCATGATACAAATGCCAGTTCAGACCGCCGTCCGGAACAAGGCCGATAGCGGCGAATGCCAGATACATGAAGGCATCTTCAGACATGATCACCATGTCACAGGCGAGCGCAAAACCAGCCCCGATGCCTGCAGCTGCGCCCTGCACTTGCGCGATGACCGGCTTTTCAGAATTCTGGATTGCCATCAGGCATGGCTTGTATTCATCGCGCAGCTGGCGCTCCACGCTGTCCTCAAGCCCTTCGCTCAGGTCCGCACCGGCGCAGAAGCTTTTTCCCTCACCGGCAAGAATGACCACCCGAATGGTTTCATCCGCCTCTGCCGTTTGAAGTGCTTTCAACAGATCGATCCGCAACTCCTGATTAAAGGAGTTGAGGGATGTGGGTCTGTTCAGGGTAATGGTGCAAACGGCATCCGCCGTCTCGTAATTCAAGACGTTACTTTGCATGAGCTCCTCCTCGGTCAAGTTCAAAGCAAAACACCGGAACTTGCAAGAGCTTCAATGTCGTTTTCCGTGAAACCTGCTTGTGAAAGAATGGATTTTCCGTCTGCTCCCGATGTGGTGGCAGGTTTTGGCGTGAGCGTGGGGTGAGATGAAAACCGTGGGGCCACGCGTGATTGCACCACGTTATTGACGGTGAAAAAACTCTCCCGTTTCTGGTTATGCTCATAACGGGCAGCCTCGTCGAAATTCAGGACGGGCGCGACGCATGCATCCGTGCCTTCGAACAAAGAAGTCCAATGATCTCGAGGTTGCGAAGCGAAGGTCTTTTCAAAAAGCGCATGCATTTCCGGCCAGTGGCGTTTGTCGTTCTGTTTAGAGAGGAGGCTTTGATCGAGCTCCAGGAGCCGGACGAGTTCGGCAAAGAATTGCGGTTCAATCGCACCCACCGAGATGAATTTTTCGTCGCTTGTCTTGTAACACCTATACCAGGGCGCGCCTGTATCAAGGAAATTGTCTTCGCGTTGATCTGTCCAAAGCCCTTGCCCAACCATTGTCTGAATGAGACCCATCATGGCAGGCACGCCATCGACCATTGCCGCGTCTATGACCTGGCCTTTGCCGGTGACGCCCCGTTCGATGGTTGCAGACAGAATGCCCATAATCAGGAACATGGAGCCGCCACCGTAATCGGCCGCAAGGTTGAGGGGCGGGATCGGAGGCTCGCCGCGTTTTCCAATTGCATGCAGCGCGCCCGTTATGGCGAGATAGTTGATGTCATGTCCTGCGGAGTGGGAAAGCGGGCCTTCCTGCCCCCATCCAGTCATGCGGGCGTAGACGAGTTTTTCGTTGAGAGCGAGGCATTCGGTCGGGCCGAGGCCCAGACGCTCCATCACGCCGGGGCGGAAGCCTTCGATCAGGATGTCGGCCTGCGAGATCAGGTTTTGCGCGACCTTCAGGCCTTCTGGTGCTTTCAGATTAAGCGCGATGGATTGCTTGCCGCGGCGGTTCACCTCTTTGGAGAGGTCTTGGCCTGATTTCCGGTCAATCACCACAACTTGCGCGCCCAAATCGGCGAGCAGTTGACCAGCTAGTGGTGCTGGCCCGAGGCCAACCATCTCAATGATCGAAAGCGAAGAAAGCGGGCCGGGCATGGTGATTACCGTTGCAACAGAAGCCGCAGGCCAAGGGCTCCCATGACGACGCTTGCAAAGCGGTCAGCCCATTTTTTGGCGGCGAGATATTTTGCGCTGATTGCGGGTCTGCTCATGACGAGCGCAATGATCGAATAGCATATCACCTCAACCACAAAGTGGTTCGCGACGATGAGTGCTTTTTCCTGCAATGCCAGATCCGGTGGGAAGATGACGATAAGAACCGCTGCCGCAAACAGAACGGATTTCGGATTTGCGAGGTTTAATAAAAGCCCGTCCAGAAAATCCCGGCTGGCCGGTTTGGCATCCGTATCCAAGGGCTGCTTAGCGCCGCGCCACGTGATCCATGCGATCCAAAGAAGGTATGCCGCGCCTGCTATTTTGATGATCGTGTATGCCCACGGGAAAAGGGTGAACAGACTCTGTAACCCGAGAAGGGCGGCCAGCGTCCACATGCAAGCCATCAATGCAAGTCCGATACCAAGGCGGATCCCGGCAGCATGTCCGCGCACGAGCGATGTGCGGATCGCCATCAGAAACGCCGGGCCTGGGCTTGCGATGGCAGCGAGGAGTGCGAGGTTAAAGGCGAGGAGAAGTTCAAATGACATGAAGCAACCTTATGTGTTCAATGCCTTCGTCTCAAGATATTCTTCCAGCGCGAATGCGCCGTTTTCTTTTCCGTTGCCGGACTGTTTGTATCCGCCAAACGGCACATCATAATCTGCGGCTGCGCCGTTGACATTCACAGAACCCACGCGAAGTCTTTTCGCTACACGGCGGATGCGCTCGGGGTCTGTGGACTGGATATAAGCTGACAGACCGTATTCGCTATCGTTGGCAATTTCGATTGCTTCCTCCTCGGTATCAAACGGCATGATCGCAAGTACCGGCCCGAATACTTCTTCCTTTGCGATGGTCATGTCATTGGTAACATCGGTAAAGAGGGTGGGGCGGATGTAGTAGCCCTTGTTGAAGCCGGGGGGCAGGCCCGGACCACCTTCGACAAGGTTCGTACCTTCTTCAATCGCTGTTTCGATCAACCGTTGAATGTTGTCATATTGCTTCTTGTTGACCACAGGCCCCAAGTGGTTTCCCTCTTTCATGGGATCATCCACAACCGTATTGCGCACGGCCGCAGCAACGCTTTCAACCACCTCAGGGTAAACACTGCGCTCCACCAGAAGACGGGATCCTGCGTCACAGGATTGGCCGTTATTGTTGAAGCATGCATCGAGTGCGATTTCCGGCACGCTTTCGAGATCAGCGTCGGCGAAGACGAGGTTTGGCGATTTGCCGCCAAGCTCGAGGGCCACGCGTTTGACACTGTCTGCGGCCGCCTTTGAGATGGCGATGCCAGCGCGCGTTGAACCGGTGAAAGATACCATATCCACGTCCGGGTGGGTGGTGAGCGGTGCGCCAACGGTCAGTCCATCGCCATTTACGAGATTGAATACGCCGGGGGGGCAGCCTGCTTCATCAATCACCTCCGCAAGCATGATCGCGGAAAGCGGAGAATATTCACTGGGTTTCAAGACCATGGTGCACCCGGCTGCGATGGCGGGTGCAACTTTAACGATCACCTGATTAACCGGCCAGTTCCAAGGCGTGATGAGCCCACATACGCCCACAGGTTCATCGATCAGGATTGAGCCGCCGCGCTGGGACGGGCGTTCAAATTCATGGGCCTTGAGCGCTTCGATCGTTGCTTCAATATGACCGTCGCCACAGGGAGTTTGGACCTCTCGGCAGAATGTGATCGGCGTTCCCATTTCGAGAGACATGGCCT
>CAWUJX010000037.1:0-23111 GCA_963922635.1 uncultured Hyphomicrobiales bacterium
CTGCACTTTTAGGGCTGGGATCAGGAACCCTCTTTGGCCTTGCCGCCGTGGGTTTTCGCGAGGCGACGTTTCTTGTGAACCACGACCAGTATTTCATCCGCTCAGCCGTGACGCTATGTATCGCGATTTCTTTACAATCGATTGTGATGTTTCTCTGGATTTGGATGCGCGAACGCGAGGAGATTTCGAAAATTTATCAAGCGTGGAAACCTGCCCTCTTGGTTGGCTTTGTGGGTGCGACGGCATCCTTTGGATGGTTCACGGCATTCACGCTACAGCAAGCGGCCCTCGTCAAAGTGGTTGCGCAGGTGGAAATGCTCTTCACCTTTGCTTCTTCGGTTTTCATTTTCAAAGAACGGATAAACCGGCCGGAAATAATCGGCTGTTTACTCATCACAGCCGGTATCATGCTATTGTTTTTGATCGGTTAAATTCAGAGCTTTAAAAGCGTTCCCGCGCCGTGTTCGGTGAACAATTCGAGCAGAACCGCATGGGGCTTTTTGCCGTTCACGATCACGACACCTTCCACGCCGTTTTCCTCATCACCAAGCGCTTCAATGCATGTTTCGACTTTTGGGATCATACCACCGTTGATGATCCCACCATCGATGAGTTTCCGCGCCTCTGAAACGGTGAGTTCCTTGATGAGCTTCATGTCCGCGTCAAGAACGCCTTCCACATCGGTAAGAAAAAGCAGACGCTTTGCATCGAGTGCCTGTGCCAACGCGCCTGCAAACGTATCCGCGTTCACATTGTAGGTTTTACCGTCTTTGCCAAAACATACCGGTGCAACCACCGGAATGAGACCCGCATCAATTACCAGATCTAGAACGGTGGCATCGACTTCTTTCGGCTCACCCACAAAACCCAGATCGATGATCCGTTCGATATTGGAATTGGGATCAAGCTTCGTGCGGCGGGCTTTTTCAACCAGTACCATACCGCCGTCTTTGCCGCACAGGCCGATGGCGCGTGCGCCTTCAGCGTTAATCGAAGCGACAATCTGTTTATTGATCGATCCTGCCAAGACCATCTCGACCACTTCAACGGTCTGCTTGTCGGTCACGCGCAAACCGTCTTTGAATTCAGATTCAATGTTCAGACGCTTAAGCATATCGCCGATTTGTGGACCACCACCATGCACTACGACCGGGTGCACACCTGCCTGTTTCAGAAGAGCGACATCGCGGCAAAAAGCTTTTCCCAATGCATCATCACCCATGGCATTGCCGCCATATTTGATAACAACGGTACGACCGGCATAGCGCTGCATGTATGGCAGTGCTTGGGCGAGGATTTCAGCTTCGGCGAGCCCCTTGCCCGGATTGTTCTCTATATTGTCTTGGGTCATGATGATCGAGAGTTTTTAAGTTGCCGCTAAAGTATGAAGAGACGTCATACCCGACAGACCCCCGTGCGGCAATCTCAAAACCAGTCTAAATCAGGGTAGCAATCTCAGCGCGAAGCTCGGAAATGCCCTTATTCTTCTCCGACGATGTGGTCAAGACAACTGGGAATGATGCTGCACGTTTTACAATTCGCTCGACCGTCTCTGTCTTGAGTGTCTCAAGGGCTGTCGGCTTAATTTTGTCAGACTTGGTCAGAACGATCTGATAGGAAACGGCAGCTTTATCGAGAAGGTCCAATACCTCTTCATCATTCTTCTTGATCCCATGCCGACTGTCGATCAAAACGAAAACGCGGCGGAGCGTGGACCGACCCCGAAGATAGCTGAACACCAGACGCGTCCATGCTTCCACTTGAGATTTGGGCGCTTTCGCATAGCCGTAACCCGGCATATCTACAATTGCGATATCCGGAATTTCGGCGGAACTTTCAGGAATAAAGTAATTCAATTCCTGCGTACGACCGGGCGTATTAGACGTGCGTGCCAGCCCTTTTTGATTGACCAGCGCGTTGATCAATGAGGATTTGCCAACGTTCGAGCGCCCCGCGAAGGAAATCTCCACCGGTCCTTCCGGCGGCAGAAATTTCATCGCAGGCACGCCTTTGATAAATTCCCATTTTCGGGCAAACAAAAGCCGCCCTTTTTCCAGGGCGGCCTGTGAGACGTCGTCCGGTTCGCTCATTACAGCCTAGTTTTCTTTCGGCTTGCGCGCGAACATGCCTTTGAGATTATCCAGCAATTCGATCTTTGTGCCGTGCCTTCGCATGATGAAGCCCTGCTGCAAAATCGAAAGTGTGTTGTTCCACGCCCAGTAAATCACAAGTCCGGCGGGGAAAGTTGCCAGCATGAATGTGAAAACAACCGGCATCCATTTGAAAATCATAGCCTGCGTCGGGTCCGGTGGTGCCGGGTTCATCTGCATTTGAACGAACATGGAAATCCCCATAAGGATCGGCCAAATGCCGAGAAGCAAGAAACCGGGCAGGAATGTGGACGGTTCGTAAGGCAATAAACCAAACAGGTTCCAGATCGATGACGGGTCCGGTGCCGCCAAATCCTGCACCCAACCAAAGAACGGGGCCTGACGCATTTCGATGGTCACGTACAGCACTTTATAGAGTGCGAAGAAGACCGGGATCTGGATGAGGATCGGCCAACAACCCGCAGCAGGGTTGATCTTTTCGCGCTTGTACAGCGCCATGATTTCCTGCTGCTGCTTCATTTTATCGTCTTCGAAACGCTCACGAATTTGCAGCATTTCGGGCTGAACTTTTTTCATCTTCGCCATGGAGGCATACGAAAGATTGGCAAAATAGAAGAAAGCGGCCTTGATGATGACGGTGGCGATGAGAATGGCCACGCCGAAGTTGCCGACAATTCCAAAGAGCCAGTTCAGCAAATAGAAAAGCGGCTTGGTGATGAAGTGGAACCAACCCCAGTCGATCATGAGTTCGAACTTGAGGATATTGAGGTCCTGCTCATATCCGTCGATGATCTCGGTCTTCTTTGCACCAGCAAAAAACTTGTGTTCAATCTCGGTGGAATTTCCGGGTGCCAGCGTCGCAAGTTCGCCGATAAAGTCGGATTGGAATTGCGGAACACCGTTGTCGAAATAAGCAAAGCGCGGTTTGAAAGAATTGCTCGGAACAAGCGCCGTCGCCCAGTATTTATCGGTGATGCCAAGCCATCCGGCATTCACGCGCTCCGATGATACTTCGACCTCTTCGACCAGATCGCTGTAGTCGACCTCTTGCAGACCTTCTTCGCCAAACACACCGATCAAGCCCTCATGGAGAACGAAAATGTTTTCGGTGGAAGGCTGTCCAAACCGTGATACGCGACCGTATGGCGTCAGATTGATCTCTCGATTAGTACTGTTGGTGACGCGATCCTTGATCGTAAACATATAGGCGTCATCCAGCGAAATTGTGCGCTCGAATGTGATACCCGTTGGGTTCGTCCAATTGAGCGTGACGCTGTCATTGCCAGTAAGCGTTTCGCCGGAAGCATTCCACATGGTGTTAGGTCCGGGAAGTTCGCCCAGTTCCGAATTTGGCGCGTATCCAAATTCCGCAAAATACGCATCACGGCCACCGCTTGGCTTCAGCAAACGGATGAGCGGGCTTTCTTCGTCGATGGTTTCCCGATAATTGTTCAGTTTCAGATCGTCAAAGCGACCACCCTTGAGGTTGATCGAGCCTGACAACAGTTCTGAAGAAATTTCCACGCGGGGGTTTGCCGCCAAAGCTTCGCCCTCAGAAGCAAAGCCCGATGACGATGATGTGCCTGAGGGAGCCGTTGAAGTATCTGCCTCAGAACCCGCTTGCGGAATAGTCTGGCTTCCCACGGACTGCTGGGTTTCGGTCTGTGCCGCTTCCCGTTGTGCCAGCAATTCTGCAGCTTTGCGCTCCTCCTCCAACCTTGGTGCAATGTAAAGGAAATTCCAGCCAATGAGCACGACCAAAGACAGCACGACTGCCAGGATTGTGTTGCGATTGTTATTTTCCATTACAGGACCTTTTCCATGGAAGAATGTCAGTGGGTTTTTCGACTGCCTTTTGACCTGTTCGTATGAAGGCGGTCAAGGGCTCTCGTGAATTCATTTACTAGGGATTGAAAATCTCCGCAAAGGACTGAACGCCGCGCCAGTACCACATAGTCGTGGGGACCGTATTTTTGCTCAGGATTACGGCTGACAAACCCTTGTTTTGCCACCTCGCGCAATCGGCGACGGATGCGGTTCCGCTCCACAGCGTTTCCAACCCGGGTTGTGACCGTATACCCGACGCGGGAAGCCAGTTTTGGTGACTGATTACTCTCCGCTTGCAGTCTTGGTGCGCATTGAAGCGTGAAAGACGGGCCGGAGGCTTTTTTCCCTTGCCGCAAACGCAAAAAATCCGCTCGCTTCTTCAGTGTCGGAAGGGGCGAATGATCAAAGCTTGAATTATGAGGCTTAGAAGCTACCAAAAAGTGCTCCTACGGCGCGGATGAATTGCCTTAAGCGGAGAGACGCTTACGACCCTTTGCGCGACGTGCTGCGATCACCGCGCGACCGCCTTTGGTTGCCATGCGCGAACGGAAGCCGTGGCGACGCTTGCGGACCAGATTGCTTGGCTGAAATGTACGTTTCATTGTCTCTAATCCGGCTTGGTTTGCCAGACCCTCAAATCTGAAATTAATGGTTTGGATTTGACTGTTGCAGTGAAGTTTTGCCAAGCAAACGCCTACGAAAACCAATGCACCGAAACATGCGCCAACGAGCGCCTATCCGATTTCTGGTGGCTTATAGATTTACAACTGAATAAAGTCAAGAATTGATAAGCGTCGGCATGTGCAATGGGTAAACTGCGAAACACGCAATTGTCATCACGATCAATGGAAATGGCCTTATCTTTGGAGTATCGAATAATGTCACTTCTTTTTCAAACTGCGTTTCCTTTTCATGAATGATACTTCCAGCAAATCCGAGGGACTTTTGACCCTGCTCAAGCGTTTTGGCCCGTTGATTTTCGTGGCGGGTTTGCTGATCGCCGGTTTTCTTTCCGGTCTCCACAAGGAATTGACGCTTTCAAATATCATCATGCAACGCGAAGCAATTGAAACATTCGTCTCCAACAATCTGATCATCGCACTCGCCGTCTATATGCTGATTTATATCATCATAGTGGCGGTATCTTTTCCGGGCGGCCTTCCTTTAAGCATCACGTCCGGCCTGATATTCGGCTGGTTCGCGGGCGGGCTGGCAACGGTAACGGCTGCCACCATTGGAGCGATCATCATATTCCTGATCGCCAAAAGCTCGTTCGGAGCACTATTAAAAGATCGCGCGGGCGGGCTGCTCGGAAAAATGATGAAAGGGTTTCAGAACGATGCATTCCAGTATCTTCTGACGTTGCGTTTAATTCCGGCCTTTCCCTTCTGGGCCGTAAACATTGTTCCAGGCCTTTTGAACATGAAACTTGCGCCCTATGCGGTCGCCACCTTTATCGGCATCATACCCGGCACATTCGCCTTCACGTATCTCGGTGCCGGCCTAGACAGCATTATCGCCGAACAGGAAAAAGCAAACCCGGGATGTGCGCAGGCTGGCACGTGCTCAATCGACCCGAAAGCGCTTATCACATCTGAATTGTTGATCGCCCTTGCAATTCTGGCGTTTCTTTCGTTTCTGCCGTTTATAGTCAAAAGACTAAAACCAAAGTCATCCGGCAGTGAAAGCGCCTGACAAGCAGCGAGGAATCCATGGCAAAAGAACTAACACCGGATATTTGTGTGATCGGTGCAGGCTCCGGCGGATTGAGTGTTGCTGCAGCGGCCGCGGCATTCGGCGTTGATGTGGTTCTGCTCGAAAGCGGCAAAATGGGCGGTGATTGCCTCAACTATGGGTGTGTCCCGTCCAAGGCCATTCTCGCAGCCGGCAAATCAGCACAGACCATGCGGTCGGCCGATGCATTCGGTATCAAAGCGGTAGAGCCTGAGGTGAACTTCAAAAAGGTCCACCGGCATATCCACGATGTGATTGCCACGATTGAGCCCAATGATTCCGTGGAACGGTTCACAGCCTTAGGCGTCAATGTAATCAAGGAGCGCGGAACCTTCACGGACCCAAAAACCGTGCAGGCTGGAGATACGACCATTAAAGCCCGCCGTTTTGTGATTGCGACCGGTTCATCGGCATTCGTCCCGCCGATCCCGGGACTTGACGAGGTTGAGTATCTCACCAACGAGACCCTATTTGAAAATACCAGAAAAATTGGGAAGCTGATTGTTGTGGGCGGCGGGCCAATTGGCATGGAGATGGCACAGGCCCATCGTCGCCTCGGAAGTGAGGTAACCGTCATCGAAGGCGTCAAAGCACTTGGCAAAGACGACCCCGAACTCACGGAAATCCTGCTTGAAAAACTTCGCGGCGAAGGAATTGAAATTTTGGAAGGCACATCGGTCACACGTGTTGAGCGAAAAGGCAAAACCGGTGTTCGTGTCATCACGGACAAGGGTCAGGTGGACGGCACTCATCTTTTGATCGCCACTGGACGCGCGGCGAATGTGGACGGACTCGGGCTAGAAAATGCCGGGATCGATTTCGACAAAAAGGGGATCAAGGTCAAAGCCGATTTACGAACCACCAATCGACGGGTCTATGCCATTGGTGACGTTGCCGGCGGGCCACAGTTTACCCACGTGGCGGGATATCATGCCGGGCTTGTCATTCGTGGAATTCTGTTCCGGCTCAAGGCAAAACCGGATTATTCCAAACTGCCATGGGTGACATATACCGAACCGGAACTTGCCCATGTGGGCCTCTCTGAAAAAGAGGCAGAAGAGAAATACAAAAAGGTCGGCGTTTATCGCTGGCCCTATCATGAAAATGACCGGGCAATCGCTGAACGAAAAACCACGGGGCATATCAAAATGATCACCCGCAAAAATGGTCAGATTGTCGGTGTGTCCATCCTCGGTGCCAACGCCGGAGAGATGATCAATATGTGGGCTTTGGCGATTAGCAAAAAGCATAAGCTTGGCGACATTGCTGGCTATATTTCGCCCTACCCTACCATGACGGAAATCGGCAAACGCGCTGCGGTCAGCAGTTTTGCGCCCATGGCACGCAAGCCGTTGATACGCGGTGTGGTGAACTTCTTAAGACGGTTTGGATAAACCAAAGCGATGAGCGACACCGACGATCTGAAAGCCCCTGCCCTGGCGCCCGACGGATCAACGCCTGCGAAGCGTTTCACGATTATGCGTGGCCTTTCAGCCAAACTGCTGTGGCTGACCATCGTATTCATTATGCTGGCGGAAGTTCTGATCTTTGTACCATCGATTGCGAATTACCGGAATACATGGCTTCGCACACACCTGGATATCGCTGGTGCTGCAAGCATTGTCTATCTGGACGGATCCGATGTGATGCTGAGTGACGTGGCCAGCCAAACACTTCTGGAAACGGCACTTGCAACCACCATTGCCGTGCGTCGCGATGGACAATCTCAATTGATTGCCACGAGCGGCCCGCCCACAGAAATCGTTCAAGTGATTGACCTGGACAAGGCAACACCCTTCAGCTCGATCCGAAGCGCGTTGGGCATGTTGTTCATGGAACCGAACAGTCAATATCGGGTTTTAGGCAGCACAGATTCCATGGATGCCACAATCGAACTGGTGCAGCCCATGGTTCATATTCAAAATGCGCTTTGGGAATATACGCGGAACATCCTGATTTTGTCGTTGTTGATCTCGGTTTTTGCTGCGGGGCTGGTTTATCTGGCGCTATACCGCCTGATCGTTTTGCCGATCATTCGTATCTCGTCAAACATGGATGCGTTTTCAAAGGAACCGGAGAACGCTTCTCTTATCTATCAACCAACGAACCGATCCGATGAGATCGGCATTGCCGAGGAACGCCTCGCTGCCTTTCAAGGCGACCTACGCAATACGCTTCGCCAGAAACAGCACTTGGCCGATCTTGGCTTGGCAGTTTCCAAAATCAATCATGATCTGCGAAATATCCTGGCCTCCGCACAATTGTTTTCCGACCGTTTGACGAGCCTGCCCGATCCTACGGTTCAGCGGTTTGCACCCAAACTCATCAGGACCATCGACCGGGCTGTGGACTATACCAAATCGGTAATCGATTATGGTCGCGCGCTGGAAACTCCACCGCAACGGCGCAAGCTTGTGCTCTTCGGGGTGGCAAATGATGTGAGCGAGCTTCTGGGTTTGGAAAACAATCCAGACATCACATGGAAAAACGAGATAGATCCGGCACTGGAAATCACCGCAGACCCGGAGCAATTGTTCCGTATTCTCATGAACCTTTGTCGCAACGCCTGCCAGGCCATGCAGGATATGGCCGCGTTACCGGATAATTCCCGTTCTCATCTTTTGAAGTTGGGTGCGCACGTGAACAAAGAAACCGTTGAAATACGGGTAAGCGATACGGGACCCGGTATTCCTGACCGTGTTCAGGAAAAAATGTTCAGTGCGTTTCAGGCATCCACAAAGGCAGGCGGCACTGGTCTTGGTCTGGTGATTGCTTCGGAACTTGTACATGCTCATGGCGGCACGATTGGCGTGGAAGCGAGTTCAAAAAAAGGTACGACCTTTTTAATTTCGATCCCGCTGACGCCGAGTGACCGAACAGAGGGATCGGAATTGACAAGCGAATAAGAAATCGACCGCTTGTTTTCGTGTCGGACCAAAATTGAACAGGAAAGTACTTGCTTTTCGCGGCGTCTGGAATTACGACACGATTTCACATTATACGCAGATCGATCTGCCTTAATGTGGTGCGCACTCGTAGCTCAGCTGGATAGAGTACTTGACTACGAATCAAGGGGTCGGGAGTTCGAATCTTCCCGAGTGCGCCATTTCTTTTTGTAAGTCTTCGACAATAGTGACCGTTAAATACTTGAACCACGCTTTCGCGTTGGGCTTTACCAATCACGGCACAATCTTTAAGAGATCGCGCTAACCCGATTATATTTTCAAAACAACGTTCATTCCCATGACCACTCTTAGCCATCTTGATCGCCTCGAGTCCGAGAGCATTCATATCATCCGGGAAGTGGCGGCAGAGTTTCGCAAGCCGGTGATGCTTTACTCTATCGGCAAGGATTCTGCCGTGATGTTGCATCTCGCCATGAAAGCCTTTGCGCCCGGCAAGCTACCCTTCCCGCTTCTCCACGTGGATACCACCTGGAAGTTTCGCGACATGATCACGTTCCGTGATAATTTTGCTAAAGAGCACGGCCTTGATCTGATCGTACACACCAATCAGGACGGTGTGAAAAAAGGCGTTGGGCCAATCACCCATGGCTCAAAACTTCATACGGAAATCATGAAAACTGTCGCCTTGAAACAGGCGCTAGATGAGCACAAGTTCGATGCGGCTTTTGGCGGTGCGCGGCGTGACGAGGAAAAGTCCCGTGCCAAGGAACGGGTGTTTTCGTTCCGTTCAAAAAATCATCGCTGGGATCCGAAATCGCAGCGCCCGGAACTGTGGAGCCTATACAACACGTCCATTGCACCGGGTGAAAGTGTGCGCGTCTTCCCCATCTCGAACTGGACTGAATTGGACGTCTGGCAATATATCGCGCGCGAGAACATTCCGCTCGTTCCTCTTTATCTTGCCGCGAAACGCCCGGTCGTAAAACGCGACGGGCAATTAATAATGCTTGATGATGACCGCGTTCCGCTGGAAGAGGGTGAAGAGCCGGAAGAGCTGATGGTCCGCTTTCGCACACTGGGATGTTACCCGCTAACCGGTGCCACTGAATCGAACGCCACCAGCGTCCAAGACATCATCCTCGAACTGTTGCAGGCACGCGCATCCGAACGCGAAGGCCGCCTGATCGATCAGGATCAGATCGGGTCGATGGAGAAGAAAAAGCAGGAGGGCTACTTCTGATGGGAGCACCTGTAACCGACATTACTGCATTCCTTGAAGCGCAGGATAAGAAAGACAGCCTGCGCTTTATCACCTGCGGCTCGGTTGATGATGGAAAATCAACATTGCTCGGGCGTCTGCTGTATGATTCCAAAACCGTATTTGAAGACCAGCTTTCCGCCACACGCGTTGAGAGCAAGAAATACGGAACGCAAGGCGACCAGGTTGACCTCGCTCTGCTGGTGGATGGGTTACAGGCGGAGCGGGAGCAAGGCATCACCATCGATGTGGCATATCGCTATTTCGAAACAGACAAGCGCAAGTTCATCGCAGCCGACACGCCAGGGCATGAACAATATACCCGCAACATGGCCACCGGAGCATCGACGGCTGATCTCGCGATCATTCTGATCGATGCGCGATACGGGGTTCTCGACCAGACAAGGCGGCACTCTTACATCGTCTCTTTGCTCGGCATTTCCCATGTGGTCATCGCCGTCAACAAAATGGACCTGAAAGATTACGATCAGAGCGTCTTTGAAGAAATCCTCGCCGAGTACCATGAATTTGCCACTGGTCTGGGCATTCAGGACATCACGGCCGTTCCCCTATCCGCGTTGAAGGGGGACAATGTGTTTGAACCCTCCACGCATATGGATTGGTACACCGGCCCGACTTTGACGCAGCACCTGGAAACGGTTCAAATTTCAAAGAACGCGGGGATGAAAGCATTCCGCATGCCGGTTCAATGGGTGAACAGACCCAATCTCGATTTCCGTGGGTTCAGCGGGACTATTGCATCGGGCTCCATCTCGGTGGGCGAAACCATTACCGCTTGCCTATCAGACCGCTCATCAAAAGTTTCTGGAATTTTGGGTCCTGATGGTGATCTTGAAACAGCGGTCGAAGGTCAATCGGTGACCATCTCGCTTGCTGATGAATTGGATATCAGTCGCGGTGACATGCTCGCGGAAAGCACTTCAAAAGCGGAAGTCTCTGACCAGTTCGCTGCCCATATCATCTGGATGGATGATGAGGAGATGCTGCCGGGCCGCACCTACACGATCAAGTTTGCTACTGCACAATCCACCGTTCAGGTGACAGATCTGGTGCATACGATTGACGTTAATACCCATGAACATTTGGCGGCAAAAACGTTGGGCCTTAATGAAGTGGGTTATTGCAAACTGGCGCTCGACAAAGCTGTCTGTTTCGACGCCTACAAGGACAACCGCCAGACCGGAAGCTTTGTTCTCATCGACAAATTCACCAACCGAACCGTCGGTGCAGGAACCATCGATTTTGCTTTGAGACGTGCCAGCAACATCGAATGGCACGATATGAAAATCGATAAACAGGTGCGTGCAACTGCGAACAATCAGCGCCCTTGTGTTCTGTGGTTCACTGGGTTTTCAGGTTCAGGAAAATCAACCATTGCCGACCGATTGGAGCAGAAACTGCACGCGCTTGGTAAGCGTACCTATCTGCTCGACGGAGACAATGTGCGGCACGGTCTCAACAAAGACCTCGGATTTACCGATCAGGACCGAGTAGAAAACATTCGCCGTGTGGCAGAAGTTTCAAAGCTCATGGTCGATGCAGGTCTTATCGTTCTGACCTCGTTTATTTCTCCCTTCCGTTCCGAACGCCAAATGGCAAGGGCCATGCTTGAGGAAGGTGAATTTGTGGAAGTGTTCGTGGATACGCCGCTGGAAATTTGCGAGCAACGCGATCCGAAGGGTCTTTATAAAAAAGCCAGAGCCGGAGAGTTGAAGAACTTTACAGGCATCGATTCTGATTACGAAGTGCCTGAAAATGCAGAACTGGTACTCAAAAGCGGCGAGATGGACCCGGATACACTGGCGGATCAGATCATCGAATATCTGAACAAAAAAGCCTAATGGATTACGCGAAACTCATCGCCGATCTGACACCAGCCGTTCGTGAGGCGGGAGATGCAATCATGCGCATCCACGCCAAAGGAGCGGTGGCTGATACAAAAAATGATGGCTCGCCGGTTACAGAAGCGGATAAAGCAGCGGAACAAATCCTTCTCGCTGCATTGAAGACATACGCGCAAGAAATCACAATCATCTCTGAAGAAAACGCTGCCAGTCATTCACTTGCAGCAGAGAAACAGTTTTTTCTTGTGGACCCGCTGGATGGCACCAAAGAATTTCTGAAGAAAGACGGCAAAGGTTCCTTCACCGTGAACATTGCCTTGATCGAACAAAGTGTTCCCGTGATGGGAATTGTATTCGCACCGGCGCTGGACCGGATGTTCTCAGGCAGTACCCAAACCGGGGCCACAGAGAACGGAAAACCTATTAAAGTGCGCGATGTTCCTCCGAGCGGACCCGTTGCCGTTGCCAGTGTTTCCCACCGTGATGCGGAGACCGATGCGTGGCTCGAAGAAAATGAAATAAGCGAAACCGTCTCCATTGGCTCCTCATTGAAATTCTGTCTCGTGGCAGCGGGCGAGGCTGATGTGTATCCCCGTTTTGGCCCCACCATGGAATGGGATACGGCCGCAGGGGATGCTGTACTGCGATCTGCTGGCGGAATGGTTTACGATGTGGATGGAGAACCGTTTCTATACGGCAAACATGCCTACCGGAACGGGGCATTTGTGGCCAAGGGGAAAATGTAATATTCGATTTGGCACAAAACGCCTTGAAGGAAACCCGGCCATGACCACCCTAAAAACAATCGAAGAGCTGGAAGCGGTATATGGAACACCCGGCGAGACTTCGCTTGTGAAGGAAGTGCCACAGATCATCCCGCAATATCGCGAATTTATTGAAGCTTCCCCGTTTTGCACTTTGGCGACGGTTGGACCAGAAGGGCTGGATTGCTCCCCTCGCGGGGACATCCCCGGCTTTGTGCGCGTGCATGATGAACGTACATTGATGATGCCAGACCGCCGCGGAAACAATCGTGCGGATTCTCTCAAGAATATCATACGAGATCCACGCATTGCGCTTTGCTTTCTGATCCCCGGTTCACGCACTGCCTTGCGAGTGAACGGCGAAGCGGAAATCTCCATTGACCCGGATTTGAAAACATCGTTCGCAGAACACGGAAAAGAACCGCGCTCGGTCATCGTCATCCACACGCAGGCAGTTTACTTCCAATGCGGGCGCGCAATCGTCCGGTCGAATTTATGGGATGATGCCGCAAAAGTTGACCCCAACTCTCTCCCAACCCCAGGCGATGTTCTTGCAGAACTTTCCAACGGTTCAGTGGGCGGTGCAGACTATGATGCAAAGTGGGAAGGTCGGGCCAAAGAGACGCTTTGGTAACACGACCGATCACCGTCGGTGACACCCCGATAATTCATTGACCGTTTACGTTTATCCGCCAATATCTAGTCAGGGTGATTCTTTTTGGGCGGACATATCTTGAAATACCTTCAGATTTTCAAGGCAGATCAGGCAAATCTGGCTGGTCTCTACGGTGAAGGCACGGCTGAATTTTACCGTGCGGTATTTCTGTCCAACCTTGGACGGTCCTTTGCCACATTGCTGATTTTGGCCCACGGAATCATTTTGTTTCCGGGCACATCGTTCATGGATACCCAAACGAAATTGTGGCTTGCGCCCTTTGTGGCCGTGTTGGTTTCGCTTCTGGCGATTTCCGCGCGCCTCGTTGAATCCGGCAAACAGGATGCGGCCAGAAAACTGACCAATTTCACGATCTCCGCCAGCACCATGATCTCTGTGATCATTTGCGGCGGATTTATCAGCTCCCATGTGACACCGTTTCTTCTGGCACCCATCATTGTTTGCTTCTGCATATCACCGCGAAATGAAGCAATCGTCGTCGGTGTTATGACGTTCTTCACGCCACTGATTGTTGATCTGGCACTTCGTTTAACAGGGGTTGAACTTCCAAACCTCACATCAACTGCGAACCCGGCGGTTAATGTGATCTTCTTAATGGTCACGTTGTTCGTGACAATTTTTATCTCGCTTTCTTTTTTGCAAAAGACGAACGAGGATCTCCATACCGCATTGGACAAAGAGAAACGGGTTTTTGAAAATTGGGCATTGCTCGATCCACTCACCGAAGTTGGCAATCGGCGCTATCTCGATGCTGAAATCGAAAAAGCGATTTCACAGGCGAAACAGTATGGCGAGGCGGTCACCGACCAATTTTCAATCCTTTTCATCGACTTGAACGGGTTCAAGGAAATCAATGACCATATGGGCCATGAAGCCGGCGATATGGTTTTACGTACCATCGCACATCGCCTGAAAGATGTGCTGGGTGACGGCGACCATCTGGCTCGTTTCGGCGGTGATGAATTCGTCATGTTGCTCGCCAATGCGCGGGCCGATGATGCCGACTGCTTTATCACATCCAAACTCAATCATGCGATCGAGCAACCGATCACTGTGAACGGAGAACAATACCGACTGGGTGCCAGCATCGGCAAAGCTGTTTTCCCGAACGATGCAGATACGCCCGCAGAACTCATTCGGGCAGCCGATATGGATATGTATGCGATCAAGATGGCAAACCGTTTGGCAAACCGTCACGAACAAATCGTCAGCCAACAGGAAACCGCCCTTAGTCAGACAAAGTAAGCTCGGCTCACGACGGATAGTCTACCGACTCGAGATAGAGCCCGCAGGCAGGTGCAACCGGGCCGCACCGTTTACGGTCTAAAGCATCGCGTGCGTCAATTAAATCCTGCTTTGTCCATTTCCCATCGCCAACCATTTTGAGCGACCCTGCGATGGACCGAATTTGATTGTGTAGAAACGATCTGCTCTGGGCGATGATCTCAATCTCAATTTCATTCACGCGGCGAACTTGCAAAAGGTCCAATGTCCGCATTGGCGTTTTCGCCTGACAATCGGTGGACCGAAAGGTTGTGAAATCATGATGTCCGGTGAGAACCTGCGCTGCATCATTCATGGCATCCACATCAAGGGGAAAGCGTATCCACCACGCGCGATCCAAATCCACGGTCAGGGGCGCAATGCGGTTGATAATACGGTAGCGGTAAGATCGACGGATCGCTGAAAACCGCGCATCGAACGTTTCATCGACTTCGCTCACATCAAGAGCGGAGACCGGATGCCCGGCCAGCTTCAGCAATCCGTTGGTTGCTTCTTGGACTTTTGCAGGCTTCCACGCTTTTTCAAGATCCACATGGACCACCTGCCCACGGGCATGGACGCCCGTATCCGTTCGCCCGGCTGCAAAGACCTGGACTGGATGTCTCGCAAATTTCTCCATTGCCTCTTCCATGGCTTGCTGGACCGAGACGAACCTTTCCTGTCGCTGCCATCCATAGTAAGGCGTGCCATCATATTCTATGGTCAGTTTATAGCGCGGCATTACTGAACCGCTTCTACTGCATTACCACGACAAAACTCTTCAGCAGTCTGAGGCTGTTTTCCGGCGCGTTGAAGCCGCATCAAACGGATGGCACCGTTGCCACAAGCGACCGTCAAACGATCATCCAAAAGCGTGCCATGATCACCGGAACCCTGGCCAACCTCGCTGTTCAGGATTTTCACACGTTGCGGTTTGCCCCCAATTACCATTTCACACCAGCTTCCCGGGAACGGCGAAAGCCCCCGAATATGATTGTGAATGACCTCTGCGGGTTGTGACCAGTCAATGCGGGTTTCATCCTTGGAAATTTTGTGGGCGTATAACACACCCTCTTCGGGTTGCGGCGTCAGGTTAAGGCTGCCGCGCTCCAGCGCAGCCATGGCACGCACCATCAGATCGGCGGTGAGTTGGGAAAGCTGATCATGCAATTCCGCCGCCGTCTGGTTGGCGGAAATCGGAACACGCTCTTCCAGCGCTACAGGTCCAGTATCCAGCCCCGCTTCCATTTTCATGATGTTCACGCCGGTCTGTGTATCGCCTGCCATGATCGCCCGTTGGATTGGCGCTGCCCCACGCCAGCGCGGCAACAAAGATGCATGCCCATTGTAGCAACCGTGAAGAGGCGCATCGAGGATCGGTTGCGGCAGCAGGAGACCATAGGCAATCACCACCGCCACATCCGCGCCAAGAGCTGAAAAGGCAGACTGTTCATCCTCGATTTTCAAGCTTTTAGGTGTAAAAACCGGAATGCCAAACTGCTCGGCTTTCTCGTGCACTGCGCTTTTTTTCAGTTCAAGCCCACGGCGTCCAGCTGGTCTTGGCGGCTGCGTATAACAGGCGACAATTTCATGGCCATGACCTGCCAACTCGATCAGGCTGGGGACGGAAAATTCAGGCGTCCCCATAAAGACAATCCGCAACGGCATGGCTTACCCAATCATGCGCTTGTCGGGCAGCGAACCACTTTGCTTGGCAATTTTGGTGAATTTCTTAATCACCCGGTCTCGTTTCAATTTCGACATAAGATCGATGAAAAGCTTTCCATCCAGATGATCGATCTCGTGTTGCAGGCATGTGGAAAGCAAACCCTCCGCCTCCAGCGTTTGTTGCTGACCGTCACGGTCCAGATACTGCACCACACAAGCAGCTGGCCGCTCCACTTCCGCGTAATAATCAGGAATGGACAGACACCCTTCCTCATAGGTGGAGGATGTGTCGGAAAATGAAACAATCTCGGGATTGATCAGAAAAATCGGATTGCGCTTTTCTTCCTCCGGCGCCGGGCCGCGTTCAACGCCGTCCGCATCCTCCTCGCGCTCGGCCCGATCAGCGCAATCAACCACCACAACCCGAACGGGCTCCGCGATCTGGATCGCCGCCAAACCAATTCCCGGCGCGTCATACATGGTCTCTGCCATATCATCGAGCAGCTTCATGATATCACTGTTGATCTGCTCAACGGGCTTTGAAAGCTCGCGCAGTTTCGCGTCTGGTATCTTTATGATTTCTCGCAGTGCCATGGCCGTGACATAGGAAATCCGCTCCAAAGCGTCAAACGAAAACGAATTCACAATATTCCTGTTTTGTTCTTTTTATGCGCTTTAGAATCGGATAGGCTGGCAAAACCATGGATGCGCAAACCCTGAATTCATTTTTCAATCAAACCGTAGTGACCCTCGGTTCCACCAACGTCTCGCTTGGCAATCTCCTGCTGGCAATTGGTCTTCTCCTCGCGGCATTGGTTGTTTTCTCAATCGTCACGTCGATCCGCTCTGCAAAGCAACGTGCGGCAAATGAGGCGGCGGCGCTTGAGCGGGCGCGCGAAGCAGAAGCACGCATGGCAGAACTGGTGGCAAGCCAGAACGAACTCACAGGCCGGATGCAGACCATGAGTGAGATTTTCTCGACACGCCAGGGCGACATGATGCGTGTGGTCAATGAGCGCCTGGAAGGCATGTCCGGTCGGATCGGCCAGTCCATCTCCGAGACCACGAAAAACACGCAGGAAAGCCTTTCGAAACTGCAAGAGCGCCTCGCGGTCATCGACACGGCTCAGAACAACATCATGGGCCTTGCGGGCCAGGTGGTGGAGCTACAGAACATCCTGTCGAATAAACAGACCCGCGGGGCTTTCGGTGAAGGGCGCATGCAACAGATCGTGCAGGACGGGCTGCCAATCGGAGCTTATGAATTCCAGTCCACGCTTTCGAACGGTTCACGCCCGGACTGTATCATTCATATGCCGAACGATACCCCACCGCTTGTGATTGATGCCAAATTTCCCTTGGAAAGCTGGCAACGCATTCGCGATGCGGAAACGCCGGAGCACGCAAAAATTGCCGCGCAGGCTTTCAAGCGGGATGTGGAAGTTCACCTCAAGGCGATTTCTGAAAAGTACCTCTTGAAGGGCGAGACACAGGACACCGCCTTCATGTTTGTGCCATCGGAATCGATCTTTGCGGAAATCCATGAGAGTTTTGACAGTCTCGTTCAGCGCGCTCACAAGATGCGAGTGGTGATCGTTTCTCCCTCGCTCCTGATGCTTTCCATTCAGGTCATGCAATCGGTGCTTAAAGACGTGCGGATGCGCGAGCAGGCCCATCTCATTCAACGGGAACTGGTGACGCTCATGGAAGATGTGGGCAGGCTCGACGACCGGGTCCGCAAACTGGATAATCACTTCCGGCAAGCCCAGAAAGATGTGGGTGACATTCTCATCTCCACCGAAAAAGTCACCAAGCGCGGCACCAAAATCACCGATCTGGAATTTGATGAGCCAGGCACCGTGGAAGGCGAAAGACGACCGAAATTGAAAGCGGTGGAATAGCTTAGTACGAACAATCCGGGTTTCGATCCCGTTCGGCGCGTTCAACCAGTTTTGCAAACCTGTCACGGGTTCTTCTTTCCGGCTCCCATTGCGAATAGAGTTTCCAAACGGTCTCCTTGTCCGCGCCCAAGCGCACGAGTGTAGACGCCAGAAGGTCCCCATAAGAGGCATGGTTCGGCAAATCCCCCGCCTCCGCCAATTGCAATAATTCAGGCAAAACCGAGTTCACAGAACGACCGCCCTCACATAACCCTTTCAATCCCCCAAGGTATGGGTGCTGAAATTCGTTCTTCCGAAAGAAATATTCACCGCCTGCAAGTCCCGTTTTCATGGCTTCCAGCAAAACTGGTCCTGCTTGCGGGCCGTGCACATGAAGCTTGGTGACGAATGGAATGGACTGCTGTATGCGCGCATCGCGTGCGAGCGCCAGGTGCCGATCGAAAAATGGCAGGAATGCATCATCGGGGATCCAGCGGACCGAATTGCCCAGATCACGAACCGCCTCGTCGAACTCATATCCCAGTGCATTATCCCAAGTGGGACCCATTTCAAGTTTTCCGAGAAGCCCATCAACGAGGTTCGTCACTTCCTGTGACGAACGTTTGCTGGATACATGTTTCGTGACACCATAAAACCGCGGCACAGGAGGGAAATCCGGTGCGCGTAGCAAACGGACAGCATTGTCATAATCGGCGGTTTTGATATCAGCGCGCCGCCCGAGGAATAATCCTTCATAATATGCTTCGATCAATTGCCATTCCGCGGGTGTGGGTTTGCGACCCGCACCAATCGCGGCCGCAATCTTTTCGCCCACCTTATCGTCGAGGTTTTCATTCTTCAGCGTCAGATCAAGCCCAAGTGTGCCCGTAAGGAACCCTGGCCAATCTGGCCCCTGATAATATTTGTCCGTGATATTGATACTGTCTTCAAGCCTACCCCAAGTCATTTCTGTGCGAAGTTCCGCATAGAATTCCGGCACAGGAAGCAACACCGGCAGGAGAGGCCTGTATTGGACCTGTGTAAACCGATAGTCTTCTACGAAGTCGCCCGTTGACTGTGCTTTCGTGTGTACCGTAAATCGCTCTACGCGACGCAAGGTGACTGCCGGCAAAAAGCCGTCAGAGTTGCTTTTATGCTTTTTCTCCAAAGGCGAGCCACGGCTGATGATCACATCGGCACGGTCAAGTGGCACCGTTTCGGAAACGAGGCACTCACCATTGCTGATCCGCAATTTCATCAATTCAATCGGATTAGGCGCTTTCTCATCCTTTGGAAGGTTTGTTTCCAATTTGAATTTGGAACGGCGGTCTCGAAACTTAACCTCAGGGCATGAAGCACGACGTTCAAGACGATAAAGCGTGCCCTCTGCAGAAACATCAAGGGGTGCATGCGGGGTTTTGGTGTGATGAATAACCACATTTGATGCGGCCCCACTCAACAAAGCATGAAGGCAAAAACCATCGCATAAGGTGTAGTCATCGCGTTGCCTGAAAAAACGCAGATTTTGTCGAACGGCGATTGTTTCCACATTCAGCGGAGCATTAGCCATGTCTTTGTCATTCGCCACATAACTCCGGGCTAGGTTTTCCATGGACCCGTTCAGTAATAGAGGCGGAATGCCCAGCAGAATAAGTGTAATAACGAGCGCCACTCCGCCCGCGATCACGCCGCGAACGGGTAGCAGGTGATAGATGCAATACGCTATCAGATAAACGAGGAAGAGTGCCGGGAAAGCCCAATAAAGCACGGCAATTGGCAAACCAATAACGGTGATCGCTGCCAACATCCCCAAAGAAGGCGCTCCGGCAGAAATAATGGCCAGCACGCCCAAGCAGATTAAAATTAGTGTGCTTTTTTTCATGGTTTGCGAGGCCTTCTAGCGGTGTTGACGCCTCTCTAAACGTCAATACTGATCATCGATGTTCTGATTGTACCATCGGCATCTAAACAAATTGCTATTCCGGCCGAGACAGTCCGATTGGTCGCTCCCTTGGCCATTGGCACCATCCAAAGCGCAATCTGGCATTTTGCGGACTCTCTAAATCCGTGGCAATTTTTGTGTTCAGGACCAACCGGGGCTCGACTTTTATGACACTGAAAACACCGTATTTACTCTTCATCGGAGATGTTCCCGACATGCTCGCCGCGAAAACGGCACAGGGTGTGGTTGATTGGCGACCGGAACGGGTGGTCGGTCAAATGCGCCTCGAAGGGTGCAAAGCGGATCTTGGCGTTGCAGACATGAGCATTGAAGAGGCCGTTGCTGCCGGAGCACAGACGTTTGTCGTCGGTGCGGTCAATTCAGGCGGCATGTTGAAAGATACCTGGGTGGACTACATCGTTGCAGCAATTGAAGCTGGCATGGATGTGGCAAGCGGACTTCATGTGCGGTTGGGCTCAATCCCGGCCATTGCAGAGGCAGCGGAACGAAAAGGCGTCACACTCCATGACCTGCGCCAATCGCCGGTCTCCTTTGCAACCGGCAAGGGCACCAAACGGACCGGCAAGCGGCTTCTTGCCGTCGGCACTGACTGTTCGGTGGGCAAGAAATACTCAGCCCTTTGCATCGAGCGTGACATGAAGGCCGCTGGCATGAGTGCGGAATTCTGCGCAACTGGGCAAACGGGAAAACTGATTGCTGAACGGGGTGTGGCGATTGATGCGGTAATCGCCGATTTTATTTCAGGTGCCGCCGAATGGCTCACACCGGATTGTGACGATGATCACTGGCAGGTGATCGAAGGTCAGGGTTCACTTTTCCATCCGGCCTTCGCCAGTGTGACGCTGGGCCTGCTGCATGGTTCGCAACCGGACGCCATCGTGGTTTGTCACGAGCCCACCCGAACAACCATGCGCGGCGTCGACACCCCATTGCCCACGATCCAACAGGTTATGGATATGGCGATAGAACTTGGTCGGCTCACCAACCCGGATATTCAATGCGTTGGCATTTGTGTGAACACAGCAGCGCTCGGTGAAGATGAAGCCAAGGCTTATCTGAAAGAAACCGGAGATGCCCATGGTCTTCCCTGCGTAGATCCCATGCGCTTGGGTGCCGACGAAATCGTCGCAGAGATCAAAAACCGGTACGGCTAATCAGTCCACCTGCAGCTCTAAATTATTGACCATTTCATTGGTGACCTGCTCAAGGAAACGGGCGGCCGCAACCGGTAAGGTTCGACCCTTTAGGTGGCCAACAAAAATGTTTCCGGGAGGCACATCGATTGGATTGATTGGTATTGCCACCAGATTTTCATTCGGCAACCGGTTTGCATTGATAGGTATTTCAAACGACAGCTGCAGATATTGCCGTTTATAATCGCGCAGGAACTCACGGGCATCCGATTGGACGATCGAACGCAGGTTCAGCCCAAGCTTGATTGCCGCCTGGTCTAAAATATGCCGAATGCCCCAGGTCAGCTCCGGTAACAATAGTGGAAATTCCGCGCATTCATAAAGACGGAGGCTGTCTTTGTTCGCGAGCGGGTGATCACTGTCCATGACGCACATTAATTGCTGCGGTAGCGTGTGTATGGTTTGAAAATCCGCAAGCTTCATGGGTTCAAAGACAAAGGCCACATCCGATTGGTGTTCGATCAATGCCTGCTCGATATCAATTCGAAACCGTCTGTTGATCTTGAATGTGACGCCAGGAAATTCGCTTTGATATGCCTGAACCTGACCGGGCAAAAAACCACCGGTAAGTTCGGGACTGCACGCAATTGCCACGCTACCGCGGCGCTGGCCGGAAAGATCAGCGATCTGTGACTTCACCCGCTCCAGGTCAGACATCTGGTTTCGAATGTGCTTCAGCAGCAATTCACCCGCGGTGTTCAGCCTCACGCCCACGGCCAGGCGTTCAAAAAGCGCCACACCCAATTCGTCTTCAATCGCCAAGAGGCGACGGTTCAATGCGGAAGGCGTAATGGCGAGTGTTTCTGCAGCCTTGCGGATGGAACCCGCCTTTGCAATTTCTTCAATATATTTATACGGCAGTAAATGACGCATGACTCGCCTTGATTCTTAACGGTTTATGAATGCGTGGTGCGTTTTTTGCAACACCTTATCGAAAAACTAGCAACAGACGAAGCACTCGTCAAAGTCTAATTGTTCTGCCGGGGGCTGCTGGGTAAGGGCCTGAATTACAATTTGACCTTCTTCGTACCGTTCCCACGAAAAAGTAAACCAGCTTAAGGAGATGATCATGAACATCATCATGGCGATCATCAAGCCATTTAAACTTGATGAGGTCCGCAAAGCGCTTGGCGAAGTCGGCGTAGAAGGACTTACCGTAACCGAGGTCAAGGGATATGGCCGTCAGAAAGGTCACACGGAGATTTACCGTGGTACCGAGTACGCGATCAACTTCCTTCCAAAGATCAAAATCGAAGTGGCGGTTGATACCGCACTGACCGACAAAGTGGTTGAGGCGATCACTGAAGCGGCCCGTACCGATCAAATCGGCGACGGCAAGATCTTTGTTTACGATCTCAAACAGGCCGTGCGCATCAGAACCGGTGAAGCCGGCTCAGACGCCCTTTAAGCCAATTCAAATTCAGGGAAAGAACAATGTTGTTTAAAAACAAATCTTTGATGCTCCTGACCAGCGCTGCGCTTCTTGCAAGCACACCGGCGATGGCACAGGAGGTTACACTCGAAGGCGTTCAGGCTGAGACCGCTTTCATCTTTAATACGCTGCTGTTTCTTATAGGCGGCTTTCTTGTCATGTTCATGGCAGCAGGCTTTGCCATGCTCGAAGCAGGCATGGTGCGTTCGAAAAACGTATCGATGCAGTGTCTGAAAAACATCTCACTCTATTCAATCGCAGGGATTATGTTCTGGGTATGCGGTTATAGCCTGATGTATTCCGGCGTTGGCGACAATGGCGGCTATATCGGCACATTCGCACCATACAGCTGGCCTGGTGCGGGTGAAGCCAACGAGGGCGACTATTCGGTTGCTTCCGACTGGATGTTCCAGATGGTGTTCTGTGCGGCAACCGCTTCGATCGTTTCCGGTACAGTGGCTGAGCGCATCAAGCTCTGGCCTTTCCTCATCTTCACTGCAATCCTGACCGGTATTCTTTACCCGATTTCAGGTTCTTGGCAGTGGGGCGGCGGCAGGTTGTCTGAAATGGG
>CAWUJX010000038.1:0-22795 GCA_963922635.1 uncultured Hyphomicrobiales bacterium
GGATATGAAGAACTTGTGCCCTTCTATGAAGAAATGGGAGAGGAGGGCGTGGAGGAGTATTGGAAACGCAAAAACGCCCAAAGCATTGACGGAAAACCGACCGGAATATGACTGTTTTTCATTCCGCTCTTCGCAAATAGGTGCCAAAATCAATCTAAAGCATTGAAATAACGGTAATTTAATTGTGATGTGATAAATATCACATCTTCCTGTTTAATCTGTGCTATGGTTTGAGCGTCGGAGGGGCAAACGGGCCCTTCAAAAACGAAGTCAACCGAGAGAGCCTCACAAGGCTAACACAGGAAGGACCCATATTATGAATGCGACTTGCAGAAAATACGCAGTAGCAGCGCTTGCCCTAGCCATGGCAGTGCCTGTTGCAGTATCAGCCCCAGCCCCAGCAAAAGCAAATGATGCGTTTGTGGGTGGCCTGGTAGGTGGTGTTATCGGTGGTGCCATCGGCGCTAACCGTCGCCGTGACCGCGATGTTGTGATCGTGGACCGTCGTCGTCCGGTATATGAAGAGCGTGTGATCGTTCGCCCAGCTGGTAACGCACACATCAACTGGTGCTACAACCGCTATCGTTCTTACGATGCCCGCACAGACACCTATGTGTCCTACGGCGGTCGGGTTCGCTACTGCAACTCACCATACAACTAGGATTTGTTGATCGCGTGACTAAAACCGGTCATGCGATCAAAACACTATCGCCCATGCGCTAGAAGCGCGTTGGCCAAGGAGTTACCCCGGGTTTGCAATCAAACGCTTGAAAGCAGACCCACTCCGACAAGAAACCCGGCCAATTTCGGTCGGGTTTTTTGTTGTTTGAAATAGAGACTGCTCCGTTCAGGAAGGCTTTTGCCCGGCGCCTGCTTTAGAAACATTCAGGTCTTTGGTAGCGCTTTCCAGTTCCGCGCCCATCTGTTCCATCATATCATCAAGTTTGGAGTGGCTTTTGGCTGCCTTCGTTTCCACCACTGAAAATCCATTGCGTGCAGGTTGTACGACTGTTTCCAGATCCACAATCAGCTGATCAAGCGATATCAGGAGGCGATAGTCCGGATTTGCCTGCAGTCGCGCCAGTGCATCATCCCGCATCGTTTTGAGTTGATTGATTTGTTCCATAAGTTTGTTCCCTCTTTTGATTGGAGGTGAAACAATCGGTTCCAATCACGGCAGGGAGCGGGCGGGAAAAGGGTCATAAAAAGAAAAAGGGCCAAAACCGATCACGTTCGGTTTCAGCTCTGATTCAATTGGATATTTTGATCAGCCTGTGATCAGGTTTTTAGAGGGACCTTGGGAACCGATCCGCCGCCACTGCCGCCACCTTTACCCTTAGGCTTAGGTGTTGGCTTGGCTTTCGCCTTTGGCTTGGTGGCGCGCTTTGGCTTGACGGGTTTGTCCTCGATAGCTTCCAGATCAAGGCTCTCTTTTCCGTCCTTGTCGGTTTTCAAAGTGACCTTGACTGTCCCGCCTGATTTCAACTTGCCAAACAAGACTTCTTCCGCAAGCGGCTTCTTGATGTATTCCTGAATGACACGGCCCAGGGGACGGGCACCCATTTTGTCATCAAAGCCTTTCTTTGCGATCCAGCTCACAGCGTCTTCAGACAGTTCGAATGTCACATTCCGCTCTGCAAGCTGTGCTTCCAGCTGCATGATGAACTTTTCGACCACTTTGTGAACAACAGGTGTCGGCAATGGACCGAATGGTACGATCGCATCGAGACGGTTCCGGAACTCCGGCGCAAACAGGCGGTTGATCGCCTCTTCGTCGTCGCCGGTCCGTGTGGAGGAACCAAAACCAATCGCTGCTTTCTGCATTTCCGCAGCGCCCGCATTGGTGGTCATGATGATGATCGTATTGCGGAAATCGATTTGCTTGCCGTTATTGTCGGTGAGCTTTCCGTGATCCATGACCTGTAGCAGGATATTGAACAGGTCTGGATGCGCTTTTTCGATTTCATCAAGCAACAAAACGCAGTGGGGATGCTGGTCCACACCATCGGTGAGCAGGCCACCCTGATCAAAGCCCACATATCCTGGAGGCGCACCAATCAAGCGCGAGACCGTATGCCGCTCCATGTATTCCGACATGTCGAAACGAAGCAGTTCCACACCAAGCGTGCTCGCCAATTGGCGGGCAACTTCTGTTTTACCCACACCAGTTGGGCCGGAGAACAGGTATGAACCGATCGGTTTGTCCGGCTCACGCAGGCCTGCGCGGGACAGTTTGATGGCTGCTGACAATGCTTCGATGGCAGCGTCCTGGCCGTAAACAACCCGTTTCAGTTGCGTATCCAGATTGGAAAGCACCACCGCGTCGTCTTTCGAGACTGACTTGGGCGGAATGCGGGCCATCGTGGCAATCGTGTCTTCAATTTCCTTGATGCCGATTTGCTTCTTACGTTTTTCGGCTGGCACCAGCATTTGCGATGCGCCTGTTTCGTCAACCACATCGATTGCCTTGTCCGGCAATTTGCGGTCGTTGATATAGCGTGAGGAAAGCTCCACAGCTGCCTTGATTGCCTCACTGGTGTACTTCACTTTGTGGAAGTCTTCGAAATAAGGCTTGAGCCCTTTCATGATTTCGATGGCGTCCGGGATAGACGGCTCTTTCACATCAATTTTCTGGAAACGACGTACAAGGGCCCGGTCTTTTTCAAAGAACTGGCGATACTCTTTATATGTAGTTGAGCCAATGCACCGGATTGTGCCGGACGAAAGGGCAGGCTTCAGAAGGTTGGATGCATCCATCGCACCACCGGATGTGGCACCCGCGCCGATAACCGTGTGGATTTCATCGATGAACATGATGGCACCATCGGTTTCTTCGATTTCTTTCACAACCTGTTTTAGGCGTTCTTCGAAATCACCGCGATACCGCGTTCCAGCCAAAAGCGTTCCCATATCAAGGGAGTAGATGGTGCTTTCAAGCAGAACTTCCGGCACGTCCTTATCGACGATCCGTTTGGCCAATCCTTCCGCGATGGCAGTCTTGCCCACGCCGGGATCGCCCACATAAAGCGGGTTGTTTTTCGAACGGCGGCAAAGGATTTGAATGGTGCGGTTTACCTCTTCGGTACGTCCGATCAAGGGGTCAATTTTCCCATTGGACGCTTTCTCGTTGAGATTGATGCAGTAGTTTGCAAGGGCACTGCCTTTAGAGGCCGCATCATCGTCACCGGAATTTGCCTGTTCTTCATCCATGCCACGGATGGGTCGGCTTTCCGCCGCGCCTGCGCGCTTCGCAATGCCGTGGGAGATGTAGTTTACCGCATCATAGCGCGTCATGTCCTGTTCCTGCAGGAAGTAAGCGGCGTGGCTCTCGCGCTCTGCGAAGATCGCGACCAACACATTTGCCCCTGTTACTTCCTCACGACCTGAGGACTGAACGTGAATTACCGCGCGCTGGATCACACGCTGGAAACCTGCTGTCGGTTTTGAATCGTCGTTGAATCCAGTAACGAGATTGGCAAGTTCAGTATCAATGTAATCTGTCAGGTTTTCACGCAGAACCTGCAAATCCACGTTGCACGCTTTCATGACGGAGGCAGCATCCTCGTCGTCGATTAAAGCAAGAAGGAGATGCTCCAGCGTCGCATATTCCTGATTTCGCTCATTCGCATAGGTCAGAGCTTTGTGGAGTGATTTTTCGAGACTATCGGTAAATGATGGCAAGCTTCTTCCGATCTATTTTTTTTCCATTACACACTGTAACGGATGTTGGTGTTTTTGTGCAAAGTCCATAACCTGTGTCACTTTGGTCTCAGCGACCTCATAGGTAAAGACCCCACATTCCCCGACGCCGTTATTGTGAACATGCAACATGATCTGTGTCGCCTGATCACGGCTCTTGGAAAAGAACCGCTCCAGAACGTGAATGACGAATTCCATGGGCGTGAAATCATCATTGAGCAAAAGAACCCGATACAAGCTGGGCTTTTTTGTCGCCGGCCGTGTTTTCGTGGCGAGACCTGTTCCCACACCATCATCGTGGTCTGAATGATCTTTGTCGTCCTGCAATGTCGCTGGCACGATTTTGCTCATAAGCAAACAGTTCCCTGTCTATTAAAACCTTGGCTTTTCGCTCTGTTGTAGAGGTTCAAAACCCCTGTCCACCAAAACAATATAATGCGTTGTTTAGGACCCGCAATAGTCGCGGCGCGGAAACCCATACTGTTCCCACCGTTTCGGGGAGTGGTGAGAATTTTAGTAAAAACCGAAACGGAGCATTTACCTTAAACGCTTTGGTAACCAAGCCGCGATACGTTCCTTCTTGCTTGGCCTCGAAAGGTCAAAACGGGTTTCAAGAATTCCCCGCGTTTAAGCCGGGGAGAAGACAGGGAAAAGGTATTGCGTACCCTATCTGATTTCAGTCGCTTGCGCTTTTTGTGTGCTTTCATTTTGTTGGTGATGCTCGGTTTGCCGACTGTCGCTTCGCAGGCGAATGCGAACCCGAAATATGCCGGTATTGTGGTTGACGCCAAGACCGGCAAAACCTTGTATTCATACAAGGCGGATTCACTGCGTTATCCGGCATCGCTCACAAAAATGATGACGATGTATATGATGTTCGAGGCGCTTGAGAGTGGCAAGCTCAACAAAAAGACGCGCATTAGAATGTCAAAATACGCGGCCTCCAAGCCTCCTTCAAAAATCGGCATTAAGCCGGGGCGTTCCATTGCTGCTGAGCACGCCATTCTGGCCCTTGCCACGAAATCGGCAAACGATGTGGCTGCCGCAGTGGCTGAGCATCTGGGCGGCAGTGAAGCGAATTTCGCGAAAATGATGACACGTAAAGCGCGTGCCTTGGGCATGTCTCGCACCACGTTCAAAAATGCGTCGGGCTTGACCGCCAAGGGTCAGCTTTCGACCGCGCGGGATATGGCGCGTCTCGGCATCGCATTGAGAGAGCATTATCCGCAATATTATCGTTATTTTTCAACGCGTAACTTCAAATACGGCAAGACAAACTATCGCAATCACAACCGTCTTCTGGGCACAGTGCGGGGTGTGGATGGTATCAAAACGGGCTACACGCGCGCTTCAGGCTTCAATCTCGTTTCGTCAGTCGAGGCACGAAACCGCTCAATTGTGGCTGTGGTGATGGGTGGGCGCACCGGCAAGAGCCGGAATGCGCAGATGCAAAAACTCATCGGCAAGTATCTTCCCAAGGCGAGCAGCCGCAAGAAGCGCAAACTGATCGCAGCGCGCAAAAGCCGTTCTGTATTCGTAGCCTCCGCCAATGGGTTGCAGCTGCCTAAAAGAGGGCCTGTGCCAACGGCGCGCCCACAGGTGCAGATTGCCAACTCAGTCAACGTGAGTGCACCGGTTCAAGTGGCGCAGGTGGTCACACCAACAGTTAAAGTGGGTGCTGCACCTGCGGTTGATGTTCAAACTACTGCAAGTGTCGCTCCAAGCGCTGGACCCGGTTGGGTTGTTCAAATTGCAGCAGCTGGAAGTGAAAAGGGCGCGATTGAATTGCTCAACAAGGCAAAGGCGAAAGCGCCATCCATTCTGGGCTCGAAGAAACTCTATACTGAAACCGTTGAGAAGGGCGGCGTAATCCTTCACCGGGCTCGTTTTGCCGGTTTCAGCGGCAAGACAGATGCGCGCAATGCTTGTGCAGCGCTCAAAAAGAAAAAGATTTCCTGTTTGGCGCTCACCTCTGGGTAAGCGCAGAACAGCGTAGTGTTGGCAGCCCGTCTGCCTGTGTAGTGAGTAATAGTACGGGGTTATTGCGATGAGTGTTCTGAGAACCTCAATCGAGAAGCGTATCTTTGGCCTGGTTGATGCGGGCGGCAAGAAACGTGGAACCACCACTGTCGGGGTGGACCGATTTCATAAGACGCCGATGGGCAGACCGGATCTCCTTCTCAGGCGCTCCCGGCTCAAGACCAAGGACCTGGTAGGCCTCCTCCTTGGTCATGGGGCCAGAACTCAGCGGCTCGCCAGTCCCCGTGTTGGAATTCGTCTGCGCGCTATCACGCCATCCGGGAATCCGGCGGTCAAGATACGCCTCCATTAGGGCAGCACTCTCACTGTCGCCGGATAAATCCGCATAAAGGCCCATGAGCGTTTCCGCATCCATGGTCGACAGGCTTTCGCCTTCTTTTGGCCCTGTCAGAACAAACCCTTCCAGGTCGCCCGTCTCATGGTCGAGTTGCATTTCAAGCCACGCGGAGCGAACTGTCGATTTTTGTGATGGTGAGCCTAGGGGCGCTGCTGCATTCCTTGCCCGCAAGAATGAGAAAACACCCAGTGCGAGCAGGGGAACACCCAAGGCACCCCTACCAAAATAGACAAGAAATAATCCAAGCCCGATACTGACGATCGGTACGATCAATCGTAGCGCGTTCGCAACCGCGGCGGGGGAAGAATTCACAAAGGCATAGGCCGCCGCAAAAAGTGCAAACAGGGCAGCCGCGAGTGCTATGATATTAGCCATGAACCCAACTTAGCCGCGATTGCATCGCTTTCAAGACAGGGGTCGTGAAAATGGCAAACTGTCGCTTGTGTAATGCCATTTCCTGACGAAATTACTTGAGCTGCTCCAGCAATCCTTTGGCTGCACTTCCCCGTTGTGCCTCCAGCGCCTTGTGGCCGCCGCTCGCAAAACTTGCCACGGCGGAAAGCAAGGCCTCCAGCTCTTTTGGGGCGTTTGAATCAAAGCGCATGTAAGCGCCCCGGCTTAAACGGGCAATTTCGCGAAAGGCTTTTTCCGTCAACGCGTCGAACCCTTCCTGAAACATGAAAGTCTTGACGCCCTGAACCCCAAGCTTGCCCGCCAGGTTGCATAAAATATCAATGTCCTCTTCCATGGCGTCGCCGATGAAAACGAGAGCGGAGACCCGTTTTTTCTGATGCTCTTTCGATGCATGACCCAGTACTTTTGAAAGTTGAGTGATACCGCCGCGGCAATCGATTTTGGTCATCAAGCCCGCAAGCGCCTTGGGGTCGGCGACCCATTTGGAAGCACGGCACTCGCCATAGCCCCGGAAATAGACCAATTGAACGGACAATCCGGTCTTTTTGCCTGCCACTGCGAACATGCTTGCCTGGGTTTGGCTTGCCATGTCCCATGTGGGTTGGCGGCTCATGGTGGCATCAAGGCCAAAGATCAGCCGGCCCTGAATTTCAGAATTCAGTAGAGAGGCTTTTTGCAAGAAGTTGCTGATATCCTGCGGCTTCGAGCGTTCTTGCTTGAGCGCGTTTTCATTCGTTTGAGCCGGATAGTTTTTCTTGTCCATAGGGGTAATTTTGGCGGCGACAGGCTTGAAATCAAGGGTTTGAAAGCCCGCACCATCACTAAAGCGTGTAGGGGCTGGGGGCTTCCGTGTTTTTAAGGGTGCGATATCTTTTGCTAGAGTAAATGGATAAACCCGGGAGAACCTTATGATGCGCGTTGTTATTTCAGCAATTTTCCTTTTCGCGGCGACTTTTTCGGCTTTTGCCGGAAATGCGACTGAAGTGCAGCAAACAAGCCCCGAGGTTTCAGAAACTCCGAAAACCGAGCAGGGGGAAAGTCCCTCAGCTAAGTCTGATGACGGCGTGGCGGACAATCAGGGTTCTGACACTGGCGTTGCTGATGATAGCCCGATGACAGTGGCTCGATTGGGTGAAATTGCCCGTGCGCTCGATAAAGATGCATCCGTGCAGGGCAATGGCATTCTCGTCACGCTTGCAGATGTGCGGGTCACCGTCATCGCTGACCCTAAAAACAATCGGATGCGAGCGTTTTCGGCTTTCCAGACATTGGATGGTGTCGACGGTCAGCAAATGTACCGGATGATGCAGGCAAATTTCGATGCGGCATTGGATGCCCGCTATGCGATTGCCAAAGGATATCTGATAAGCGTGTTTATCCATCCCTTGGCGGAATTGCAGAAAGACCAGTTCATCGAAGCCCTTGGCCAAGTGGTCAATCTCGTCAAAACCTACGGTTCATCTTATACGTCCGGCGCGATGACGTTCGGCGGCGGCGATAGCAACTCGCTACATCGCGAGTTAATCGATGACTTGCTGAAAAAGGGCGAGCGGATTTAACCTGCGAGTGCTGCCGCCAGTTTTTCGCCATTCGCCTTGATCTCATCCATATCACCCATAACGCCGGGCGGTCCCATTTTCACGCCCGCTTTTCGCGGAATGATATGGACATGATAGTGGAAAACGATCTGACCGCCCGCGTCTTCATTGAATTGCTGGATTGAAATCCCGTCCGCATCGAAGGCGACCATCGCAGCTTTTGCAATCTTCTGAACCGTTTTGTGAACAGTGGCGATGGCTTCAGGGTCACCATCCAGCAGGTTTCGAAACGGTGTTTTGTGGATCACCAGACAATGGCCGGTTCCACGCGGCATGATGTCCATGAAGGCGTAAGTTTCATCATCCTCGTAGACTTTAAACGATGGCATCTCGTTACGCAGGATTTTCGCAAATACGTTGTCGGGATCATACTCCGCCATGGTTCAACCTTCTTTTTTGAAAGGCGCATGCTCGCCCAGTAATTCGTTATGTCTTTCCACTTCCCGGCGTTCATGCACCAAATAATCGGCAACAGCGTCCCGCAAACCCGGATGGGTTATCCAATGTGCTGACAGGGTTTTGACCGGGATGTACCCCCGAGCCAGTTTATGCCCCCCTTGGGCGCCTGCTTCAACCCGGTCGAGGCCGTGCGAGATGGCATATTCAATTGCCTGATAGTAGCACACCTCGAAATGCAGGCACGGGTGGTCCTCAATGCAACCCCAATGACGACCATAAAGACAATCATCGCCGATAAAGTTTATGGCGCCCGCCACATATTCACCGTCTCGCTTTGCCATAATGAGAAGCGTTCGCTCCGGCATCATCTCTCCGATGAGCGAGAAAAACTCGCGCGTGAGATAGGGCGTTCCCCATTTTCGCGAGCCCGTATCCATGTAAAACGCATAAAACCGATCCCAAACCCGCTCGGAGACTTCATCGCCTTTCAAAAGGTCAATTTGAATGTTCCCGTCTTGCAGGGCGGTACGGCGCTCTTTCTTGATGTTTTTGCGTTTGCGTGACGCCAATGCGGCAAGAAAGTCATCAAAACAACCATACCCGTTGTTAAGCCAATGGAATTGTTGATCCGTACGCTGAAGATAATTCTGCTCGCCTGCGAACTCCCATTCCTGTTGTTCCATGAATGTCACATGGGCAGATGAGGCGCGAAGCTTTTCGCATAATTGCCGAAGGCTTTGCATCAGGGCTGTGAGCCTTGCGGGTTTCGCCTCGCATTCCGGCACGAGAAAGCGGGCTCCGGTTGCAGGCGTAAATGGTACGGAGCATTGAAGTTTCGGATAATAACTGCCACCCGCGCGCATGAAGGCATCCGCCCAACCATGATCAAAGACATATTCGCCCTGGCTATGGTTCTTCAGGTAGCATGGAACCGCACCAAGCAAGTCGCCGTCCGCAGTTTCGAGGAGCAGATGTTGGCCCATCCATCCGGTTTTCGCCGTCGCTGATCCTGATTTTTCCAACGCATATAGAAATTCATGGCGCACGAATGGGTTCACTGGTTGGCCGTCGAGAAGACCGTTCCAGGCGGATGCATCCACTTGTTCGAGGGATGAGATTACTTTGATTTGAAATTCGTCGCTCACCCTTACGTATCAAGCGCGAGGCCGCTGGGATTCAAGGCAGAAAACCTTCGAAAGTTGGTTGATCCGCGTGGAGTGCGCTAATTTGCGCATCCGCCTCGCTCTTCACGGTCCAGCTGATCAATGGACGTCCGGATTTTTTATACTCCTGAACGAAGCGCGTGTTGAGATTGGCAAGTTCATAGGACACGAAATCCACTTGGGTTTTCTCTGAAATGGATTTGTGTTGATCATATTTGCTGTCGTCGCCATAGGCAGTAAGCCCCAAGGTGAGGTGAGGGGCGATCCGGCGTGCGTCCTCCAGAATATGATGGTGGAATGACATTATGGCCACGTCCCCTGAATAGTTTTCGAGGTCCCGGGCCACGGCTGCAACAAAACCATCGTCTGCGTCGGGTCTTCCTTTCAGTTCCAGTACAAGGCCAACTTCGCCTGCCACCAGATCGAGCAATGCGGCCAGCGTGGGGATCCTGTCGTTTGATTGTTTTACTTGGATGGTTTGAAGACGGTCGGCTTTCAAATCTCGGAATTCGCCCATTTCATTTGTCATGCGATCCAACGTGTAGTCATGAAATATCATCGCCACGCCATCCACCGAGGGTTGTAAATCCACTTCAATCGAATAATCGCGGCGGACCGCAGCTGCGGCGGCAGAAAGCGTATTCTCGTAAATGCGGTCTTCGGGTGTGTGCAATCCACGGTGGGCCACAGGCCGTTCCCGCAGCCAGTTAACATTGTCGGAGGGTTTCGTATTGAAAGTGATACCCATGCTGTTGCCTCCCCAATTTTGCAGGCTATGGTGTTCGCCCAAGATACGGTTTTCAGGAAGGTCCACAACCCGTGAAATCAATCCCGATTTCGATAGCGTTGCTATCAGCATTTATGTCACCCGCTTTCGCTGCAGGCTTCGAAGTTTTGGTACCCCACCGCGCGGTCTATGATGTCAAATTGATAGAAGCACAAGACCGCTCCGGCATTGAGGACATGAACGGCAGGATTGTCTATGAAATCAACGGCAGCGCCTGCGAGGGAATTTCGGTCCAATACCGATTTGTCACCAGAATAGACACGGGCCGTGACAGTTTTGTAACCGATCAGCAAAGTGCGAGCTTCGAAAGCCCGGACGGTAAAGAGTTTTCGTTCTCCACAAAGAGTTTTGTAAACGAGCAACCAGATCAATCAGTCCGCGGGACCGCAACCCTCACGGAAAACGGCATTGATGTGGTGCATGATGGGGATACCCCGAAACGCTTTGAACTGGATAAAGGGCTCTTCACCAGCTCGCATCTGATCGAAATCATGAAAAGCGCCGAGGCAGGGGAGGCGTTCGTGTCTCACGTGGTCTTCGACGGATCAGCCGATGCCGATGTGGTTCTGGATAGTGCCAGTGTTATTGGCAGAGAAAAAATCGTTTCGGAACCTATGGCCGGAGAAGGGGATATTTCTGCTCTTCTGGAAAGCCCGGCTTGGCCCGTCACCATGAGTTACTTTGATCGAAATCCCGACAACAGTGCTGAAGCCTTGCCGATCTACGAGGCATCGTTTCTTCTTTATAAGAACGGCGTCACCCGTGATCTCACCATGCGATACCCTGACTATGAGTTGAAGGCGACGCTGAGCGAGCTTGAATTACTGGAGCAAGTGGCGTGTGAGTAGGCCTCATAGCGCCTGGGTGATTTCCTCGGTTCTCTAGTCAGCCCTTGAACCCGCCGCCATCCAGATAAGCCTGCTCGGCGGGTGTTGTGTGGCGGCCTAAAATAGCGTTGCGATGGGGAAAGCGGCCAAAGCGCTGTATGATTTCATAATGTTCCAGCGCGGCTTTCATATAGTCTGGGTCATTGCCCACAGCATGCGTTAAAGCCACTGAACGTTTTTGGTCGGCGATGTACTCTGAATGCTCGAAAGGCAGATAGAAAAAGACCCGCAAATCCTGAACGCATTGCAGATCGTATTGTTTGTCGATCGCCATTTTGGCAATCGTCAGTGCTTTTGCATCCTGGGCAAACGTCTTGGGGTTGCCGCGAAACATGTTTCTCGAAAACTGGTCAAGCACGATGGTAAGCGCAAGCGCACCGTCCGGCGTTTCCAGCCAATGGTCGAGCTTGTCTGCTGCGGCCAACGCATGTGTATCGGAAAAACGGTCAATGATTTCCTGATCCACCGCATCATCTTTCTTCCACCAACCGGTATTTCCAAGGCTTCGCCAATAGGTGAGTATTTCCTCATATTGCATGTTTACGACCCTTCAAAATTAATGCCGAATTTTACCGCTGACGAACCAAACTTCTTTCGAACGCTGTCAATCGCTCGTTCCGCATCTGCCCGTTTTGAGGCTTCGGGATCGACCAGATCGTAGGGGTCCGCATTTTCATCGGGGCCAAGCGTTGCCACGCCAATGCCCAAGAGGCGAAACTTTGTTCCATCAAGCTCCGGTTTCAGGAGTTCGGTGCCCGTGCGAAAGATACGGTCTTCAAGTTGGGTAGGATCAGCAACCTGACGGGACCGGGTTCTGGTTTTGAAGTCGGACGTCTTAAGTTTCAGTTGGATCGTCTGTCCAGCGATATGCTTGTCCTTGAGGCGTTTCGATACTCTCTCCGCCAGTTTTCGCAAGACGGGCAGGAGTTCGTCCTCACTTGCCTTGTCGTCACTGAAGGTGGTTTCAGCGCTGATGGATTTGGCGCCGCTGCTCGGTGAAACGGTGCGGCTATCCTCACCACGTGCCAGCCGTGCCAGATGAAGCCCCATCGATCCGTAGCGTTTCGCCAAATCGTTTTCGTCCATGTCCTGCACAGTGGAAAGCTCGGTAATGCCGTCTTTCGCAAGCATGCGCTGGGTGACTTTGCCCACACCCCAGACGATTGAAACCGGCTGTTTGCGCAGAAAGCTGATAGCCTCCTCTTGGCCAATCACTGAAAACCCGCGCGGCTTATCAAGATCGGACGCAACTTTTGCGAGGAATTTGCAATATGAAAGCCCGACGGAAACGCTCAAATTCAATTCATCCTGTATGCGCTGAGTAAGCCGCACCAACATCTCTGCCGGACAAGCACCGTGCAGTTTTTGGGTCCCGGTCATATCGAGAAATGCCTCATCAATGGAGAGAGGCTCCACCATCGGTGTAAGTTCTCGCATCATCTCACGTATTTGATGCCCCGCTTCGGCATATTTTTCCATGTTCGGCTTGATCACGACAGCATCAGGGCAGGCTTGCAGTGCCTTGAACATGGGTTGCGCTGAATGAACCCCACGGATGCGGGCCACATAACAACAGGTGGAGACCACACCGCGCCTGCCGCCGCCAATGATGACCGGCTTGTCAGCGAGGTCCGGGTTATCGCGCTTCTCAACGGAGGCATAGAAGGCATCGCAGTCGATATGCGCGATTGTGAGAGTTTCCAGCTCAGGATGGGCTGCCTGCCGGGGGCTGCCGCAATTTCTGCACCGGGTGGCCGTCGTTTCATCCCATGTGAGACAATCACGACAAAAGACACGCCGAACAGGGGATGCCATTGCGTGGGTATTTGTCTGCTCTACCAAGCCTCGCCCTCCAGTGGTGGCACAAGGGTAAAGCGCGCTTTTTGGATGTCTTCCGGTGAAATATCATGACCTGCTGCAAAGGCGAGTAATGTGGGTTCATCGCTTAAGAAAAAATCGAGAACTGCGCCCAGAAACTCAGGTGAGTTCGCATTGTCACGCATGGCATCGGGCGTCATGCCGGTTAGTGACACAAACCGGGACAATTGTTCCGGATCGCCTGCTAGAAACTGCAATCCTGCAATGGCGATGGTGCTGGCGGTGTCTGGTGTCATTTCTTGCGTCCGGATGCGGTGTGTTAAGGCGGAAATTCGCCACGTTTGTGTTTCGTCAACTTTATTTGTTTAGATTATTCCATCAAGAGTTTATCTGGTGTTGGTCTGGTCCCGGACCGCACGGACAGGGGCGCTGCAGGCATGCCAAAATCGATCCTCATTGTTGAAGACAATGAACTAAATATGAAGCTTTTCAACGACTTGCTTGAAGCGAAAGGATATGAGGTTATCCAAACGCGGAACGGCATGGATGCGCTTGATATTGCCCGTGAACACCGCCCTGATCTCATTTTGATGGATATCCAGTTGCCCGAAGTATCCGGCCTGGAAGTGACCAAATGGATCAAGGAAGACGAAACGATCGCCCACATTCCAGTAATCGCCGTGACCGCGTTTGCCATGAAAGGCGATGAGGACCGGATCCGGCAGGGTGGATGTGAGGCTTACATCTCCAAGCCAATCTCGGTGGCGAGTTTTTTGAAAACAATCCAGTTTTATATCGGCGACGGCTAACCAGAGGCGGAAAAGACAGTGACTGCGCGAATTCTCGTTGTTGACGACATTCCCACCAATGTGCGGCTCCTCGAAGCCCGTCTCATGGCCGAGTACTTCCAAGTTCTCACTGCCAGCAATGGTGATGATGCATTGCGCATTTGCCAGCAAGGTCTGTGCGATATCGTCCTTTTGGACGTGATTATGCCGAAAATGGATGGGTTTGAGGTTTGCCGCACGCTCAAATCTGATCCAGCGACCATGCATTTGCCTGTGGTTATGGTAACGGCGCTAGACCAGCCGGAAGACCGGGTGAGGGGGCTTGAAGCAGGAGCAGATGATTTTCTGACGAAGCCCGTGAACGATCTGGCATTGGTTACGCGGGTGAAAAGCCTTGCACGGCTGAAAATGTTGACCGACGATCTGCGGTTGCGGGCCGCAAGCGGTGAGGCGCTTGCCATTGAAAATATCCAAAAAGAAGATCAGCGCCCCGCAAACATTGTGATCGTTGATGATGTGGCGAGTTCCTATCGCCCAGTGGTGAAAGCGCTGTCGGAAACACACCATGTGTCGGTGATTACCAAGCCGAATGAAGCTCTGCTGGAAATCGCAGAAGGCTCGTTTGACATGGTGATTGTCTCTACGGAATTGTCCGGGCATGACAGTCTGCGGCTCTGTTCTTATCTGCGCTCGATTGAACGCACACGCACGTTGCCGATCATCATTCTCGCTAAAACTGGGCAAGAAGACCTAATTTGCCGCGCGATGGAGCTGGGTGTGAATGATTATCTGCGCCATCCGATCGATGAAAATGAATTGAAGGCACGCGTGAAAACGCAGCTTCGCCGGAAAAATTACAATGATTGTCTTCGCAATTCGGTTCAACAAAGCATTGAACTGGCGGTGAAAGACCCGCTCACCGGATTGCATAACCGTCGCTACTTGGAGGCGCATTTTGATGGCCTGTTTGAAAAGGCAGTCAATTCGCAAGGCAATCTCTCTGTGATCATGTGCGATATTGATCACTTCAAATCGGTAAATGACACCTTTGGCCATCAGGCAGGTGATGCCGTAATTAAAGAATGCGCTGCGCGTATTCAGCGAAACATCCGCAATGTTGATCTCGCGTGTCGATTTGGTGGTGAGGAATTCGTGATTGTCATGCCAGATACAACCATTGAACTGGCAAATCTGATCGCAGAGCGCATAAGGCAGGAAATTGCAGCGCACCCGATTGTTACCGACGGCGGCAAAAAGCAGATTTCAGTGACATTGAGTATGGGTGTTTCGAACCTGATTGCCCACGGCGATTCGCCCGAGCAACTCGTAAAACGCGCCGATACTGCGCTTTATTCGGCAAAAAATGCCGGCAGGAACCGCGTCGAATCACACGCCGCCTAATCGGCTTTGTGCCTTGTATAAGCGGGCTTTTCCCTGTCGTTAATCCTACATATTAAACACGAAAAATAACCAAGAATGAATCGGCCCGCACGATTGGTTAGCAAATCGTTGATGTTTCATGAAAAATCGTGCTATTTTTACCAAGTAAGCGCTAATGCGGCCGCGCTATTATCTAATCACCCTACGGAGTGCTCAGGTCCGCCGCATCTCCTGGGTCCGTGGGGTTGTCGGTCGGCAACTGGGCTAAAATGGCCTCCTCGTACCATTTCCAGAAGCCGACCGACCCCTCTTTCCCTCAAAATTTGACTGTATGTTTGTAGACACAAAAAAACCGCCCGAAGGCGGTTTGTTTTCAGAAATCTAAGATCGGTTATTTGATCTTCGTTTCTTTGAATTCCACGTGCTTTTTCGCAACCGGATCGTATTTCCGCTTCACCATTTTTTCAGTCATGGTGCGGCTGTTTTTCTTGGTCACATAAAAGAAACCGGTATCCGCTGTGCTTTCAAGCTTGATTTTGATTGTTGTGGCCTTTGCCATGGTCCTGATCCTAATAGAAGAAGGGAAACGGTAAAGGGCCGCACGAAGGCGACCCAAAGTTGAACGCAAACTACTCATCCAAAGCTAAATGTCAAGGCGAAACCCTAAGCCGTTGAGGTTATCTCAGAGCCCGCATCCGAAAGGCATAAAGGATTAGATACGCCACAAACAAAACGCCGAGCCCTAGCGCAAATCCATTGGTTCCGACCAGATCCATGGAAATTCCCACCATCTGTGGCCCGATCATCATGCCGGTCGCATAACACAAGACAAAGGCCGCGTTCGCTTGTGCAAGGTCTGTGCCCTTCATCCGAGAACCCAAATGGGCAAGGCCCACTATATAAAGTCCGCCAATCGCACCGCCCCACAGAAATATCGTCAGGTAGGTGATCCAGAGATTACCGATGACAAACGGCAATACGCAGGCGCCTCCAATCCCGGCCAGCGTGCATGTGAGAAGTATCACGCGGCGATCCTTTACCCGGTCACTCCACATGCCAAGCGGAAGCTGAAATACCACGTTGCCAATGCCCAGAACGGTTAAAAGCAGGGCTGCCTCGGTCGTGGAGAATTCTGACAGAGCTCCGAAAACCGGTAGAAGTGACAGCTGACTTTGCTCCGCAGCACCGAACACAAATCCTGCGCCCGTCGCCAGCGGCACCACATACAAATAGGGTATGATCGATGGTGTTTTGCCCGGTTCATCCATGACCGGCTGGCCTCGTTTTGCAATCAAGACGGGAAAAATCGCGGCCACAAGAATACAGGCACCGATAAAAAACGGCAGGAACCCCTCAATTCCAACCAAGGAGACAATCGCGGGGCCGATTGCGAAGCCCACGCTCAGCAGCGTTCCGTAAATCCCCAGTATGACGCCACGTTTTTTCTCACTGGCAGCATGGTTGATCCAGAATTCACTCAATACGAAAACGGCTGAGAGGCATAAACTCATGATGAACCGCAACACGAACCACATGGGGATCGGGTCTGTCACATAAAACGCAACGAGACAAACTGCGGAAATCGCGATGGCGGCAGCCAGCACATTCACAACGCCAATCTGACGGGCAAGCGGCGTTACGAACGGAACGGCAAACATGGCAGCCAGGCCGGCAACGGCTGTGTTTGCGCCAATGATACTTGCCGAAATTCCTTTTTGCTCCATCAACAGGCTTAAAAGTGGTCCGGTCAGCCCAAGTCCCGCACCTACAACCGCAATGCTCGCAATCGCTGCTATAATCGATAGTGCGTCTGAACCCTCAAAGGTTTTGGCAAACCATGATGTCTTTTGGGGTGGAGCGGCAGGTTCCATAACGCTTTCTCCATGTCAGCGTTAAAGCGGTAACTCAAATTTCTGATTTGTGAAACCGACTTCCTTTGGTGTGATAATAGGGGGCGGGATAGGCGTCTGACAGCAAGCTGTCATTCCTCAGCCGTTGAATAAGCTCCACCAGCATCACACGGGTAATATCACGGGTATTTTGGGTAATCGCGTCTTCCGGACGGATCCACTGCAATTCTTCCAACTCGCCGTCTGGCGCAAATCCGTCGGATGGTTCAAAACAGACGTCTGATTTGTGCGCGATGAAGAACCAGGTGTCGAAACGTCGTGCCATGCCCGGAGGCGTGATTGCGCGGGCGAAGAGCCGCAGTGGAGAAAGCGATGGTATGACACCCTCACGGTTGAAGTCATCCCAGTGAGGGTGGGGGATATCGGGTGATCCTGCCTTGCCAAATAGAAGGCCGCTTTCTTCTGCCACTTCGCGGATGGCTGCGATGCCGAGTGCTCTGGCACCCCGTTCGGTTGCACGCCCGCGCATGGAATTTAGAAGTCTGCCACGGGTTGTTCCCGTGAGTTCATCTGCAGTCTTCACCGAGCCATCAAACGGGTCGACGGAACCACCCGGAAACACCAGCGCACCGGGCATGAATTTCATGTTTTTGTTGCGCTTCCCCATGAGAACGCGGGGGTCATCACGTGGTCCGTCCAGAAGGATCATGGTCGAGGCATTTCTGGGACGGATATAGCCGTTTGATTCCCTAGTCCGGGACCGCATATCGCGCACTTTTGGCGAATTGATCATGGCTTCAATCCGGCCCATCTCGGTTGCCAGATCGCCATCCTTGCCATGCTCAGTCATCATCCCCTCCAAATCCGTGCATGCGGAGTGCCCATTGGATGCCGACGACCATGCCTTTGAGCGGCCTCATGAGTGCAATCGAAAGAACAATCGCCGTGGCACAAGAGATCGCCACAACCGACCACATGCCCACAATGTCTGCATCCATTAGCAGTATTGCCATCGCGACGACCACATGGCCAATGATGAAAATATTGAGATAGGCCGGTAGATCATCTGCCCGGTGATGATGAAGTTCTTCGCCACAATGCCCGCATTGGTTCACCACGAGTAGCCCACGGTCAAAAACCGTTCCGGCACCACAGGACGGGCATTTGCCTCTCACGCCGCGATGCATGGAACGCCACACCGCCCGTTTAGGCTCGGTAGACTGATCAAACTCTGGGTTGAACTCGACTGGCATCGTACTTCCTATCTTCTGGCCCGGCGGTTTGATCCGCGTCTGTGGCTGGGGCCACGCCGATTTCCGCCTGGACGGTTGGAAATTCGTGACCGCGGCATGGCGTTTGATTTTGCGCCTTCGCTTAACATTTCAAACCGGAGCGCACCAGCCACCGGCGCCGCTTCAACCAGCCGCACTTCCACTTGCTGGCCCATTTGGAACTGCTCGCGGGTCGCTTCCCCTGTCACAGTATGGGTCACCTCGTCATAGACGTAATAATCATCGCCCAGTTTTGAAATGGGGATAAATCCGTCGGCGCCGGTGTCATCGAGGGTAACAAATAATCCAGCTTTCGTGACGCCATTGATACGGCCTGAAAACTTGGCTCCAATTTGCTCAGAAAGAAAGCCTGCGATGAGGCGGTCTATGGTTTCACGTTCCGCTTGCATTGCCCGGCGCTCAGTGATGGAAATCGCCGCTGCGATCTCTTCCAACTGCTTTTCTTCATTTGGTGTGATCCCGCCCTTTCCAAGCCCAAGGCTTCCGACAAGCGCCCGATGCACGATGAGGTCCGCATAACGACGGATTGGCGAGGTGAAGTGGGCGTAACGGGACAGTTGCAGGCCGAAATGGCCGAGGTTTTCCGGCGTGTATTCCGCCTGACTTTGCGAGCGCAGCACGACCTGGCTAACAAGTTCATTATTCTCAGTATCTTTCACCCGCGCTAAAATCTGGTTGAAATGCATGGCTCGTAAATTGCCGGGCCGGGCGAGCGAGATATCGACCGTGGATAGGAATTCGCGAAGCTTCTCCATCTTATCCAATGACGGGGCATCGTGGACACGGTAAATCAGGCTCTGTTTTTTCCGCTCCAGCGTTTCCGCAGCGCAAACATTCGCCTGGATCATGCACTCCTCCACAAGCTTGTGCGCATCGAGGCGGTCTGGAACGATCACCTGTTTCACGGTTCCGTCTTCATTGAGCAGAATTTTGCGTTCCGGGAGGTCAAGTTCCAGCGGTTGACGGGTGTTGCGCCCTTTGGTCATGCAACGATATGCGGCCCAAAGCGGCTCCAGCACCGAGGCCATAATTGGCTTCGTTTTGTCATCCGGTGTGCCATCAATGGCAGCTTGAGCGCGTGGATACGCCAGGTTTGCGTGGTTGCGCATGATCACGCGATGAAACGTATGCGCGGTCTTCCGGCCTTCGGCGTCAAAACGCATTTCCACCGCAAGGGCAGGTCGGTCCTCGCCTTCGCGCAAAGAACACAGGTCGTTTGATATTTTCTCCGGCAGCATGGGTACGACCCGGTCCGGGAAATAGACTGAATTACCCCGTAGCAACGCCTCGCGATCCATGGCTGAGCCTGGTGTCACGTATGCTGATACATCGGCAATGGCGACGCGAACGATATGGCCGCCCGGCACGTCAGGGTCCGGTTCTGCCTGAATGGCATCGTCATGATCTTTCGCGTCTGCAGGGTCGATGGTGATGAGTGGTATATGCCGCCAGTCTTCCCGATCTCCCGCTACCACGGGTTTGGCTTTTTCTGCTTCATGCAACACAGAATCGGGAAACACATGCGGTATTTCATTGGCATGGATAGCAATGAGAGAAACCGCTTTCTCAGTCTTGTAAGAGCCGATCACCGACGTGACACGGGCTTTTTTCAACCCATATTTTCCGCTGCGGATGGTCTCCACCGTCACAAGATCGCCATCCTGTGCATCACCTAACATATCCGGCGGGATTTCAAGTTCAGCGGCCTTGCGTGAGGCGGGCTCCAACCGGATTGTGGTATCTCTGATGCGGATTACACCCAGGGTCTCATTGTCTGATTTCGGAATGATCTTGATTGGCTTGGCGGTATAGCGATTGCTCGTGCCGTGTCGGGTGACACGCGCCAGAACCCGTTCTCCCATGCCTGCTGTTTTGCCCTTGGTCGGTGATCTGGAAATCTCGACGATCGGCGGTTTTCCCTGTTCCACTTCGTTCCAATTTGCGGGCACACCTAGAAGACCACCGTCTCGGTCCCGCGCCTTGATGTCAATCATCGTCACTGGGGGCAGGGCGCCCGGTTCACTCAAACGTTTGCCTCGTCTCTCGATTAAGCCTTCGTCCACAAGATCGCGAAGCAGCGCCTTCAGGTGTATTTTATCCTGGCCTTTGACATTGAAGGCTTTGGAAATATCCCGCTTGGACGTCCGCTGAGGATTGTCAGCCAGATATTTCAATATCTGCTCGCGCGTGGGGACCTTCGCAGCAGCGCGCTTTGCTGCACGCGCCTTTTTCTTCTTGGGAGGAAGCTGCTTTGCCAATTAAGACTTCTTCGCCGCAGCTTTTTTGGCAGGGGCCTTTTTGGCTGAAGTCTTTTTCGCAGCTGGCTTTTTCTTTGGAGCCTTGCCGGATTTCGCTGTGATCAAATCCACGGCCTCCGCCAGTGTTACTGACTCCGGGTCTTTATCCTTGGGTAGCGTTGCGTTGACCTTGCCGTATTTCACATACGGTCCGTAGCGACCGTTATGTACCGTGATTTTCCCGCCACCATCCGGGTGATCGCCCAAGTCCTTCAAGGCGGCCGCTGGACCCCGCCGCCCGCCGCCTTTTGCGGCTTTTTCAGCGAGAAGCGTGACCGCGCGGTTGATGCCGACGGTGAAAACCTCGTCCGGCGAATCCATGTTTGCATAAAGCCCCTCATGGAGAACAAACGGGCCATATCGCCCAAGGCCTGCGGTGATCATTTTTCCGGTTTCCGGGTGTTCACCCACATCGCGTGGCAGTGACAGGAGTTGAAGCGCTTTCTCAAAATCGACTTCGTTGGGATCCCATCCTTTTGGAATGCCAGCGCGTTTGACTTCTTTTGCGCTGCCTTCACCGCGTTGAATATACGGACCAAAGCGACCACTGCGCAGTGTCACTTCCTCAGAGGAGTTTGGATCGATGCCCAGTACTTTCGGGCCATCGCTAGCGGCTTCTTTGGCAGCTTCTTCGTCCGTTTGACCCAGTTGGCGGGTGTATCCGCATTCTGGATAGTTCGAACAGCCCACAAAGGCACCGAATTTGCCTACCTTCAGGCTCAATTGCCCCACATTACATTTTGGGCAAACCCTCGGTTCGGACCCGTCTTCCCGAGGCGGGAAGGCAAGGGGTGCAAGCTCTTCATTCAGTTTGTCGAGGACTTCTGAGACCCGCAAGTCCTTTGTTTCATCCACGCTGGCTGTGAACTGCTTCCAGAATTCGCGCAACACGTCTTTCCACTCGAGTGTACCGTCGGAAATCTTATCCAACTGTTCCTCAAGATTAGCGGTAAAGTCATACTCGACGTAACGGTTGAAGTAACTTTCGAGGAATGACGTCACCACCCGGCCTTTCGAGGCGGGTGTGAAGCGACGCTTCTCGAGAACCACATAATCGCGGTCCTGCAATGTGGAGAGTACGGAAGCATAAGTAGAAGGGCGTCCAATGCCCAGGTCTTCCATCTTCCGGATGAGCGAGGCTTCTGAAAACCTTGGTGGCGGCTCTGTGAAATGCTGGTTTGCCTCGATTTTTTCGCGGTCGACCGCTTCGCCTTCGGTCAATGCGGGAAGGCGCTTGTCGTCTTCCTCGTCATCGCTTTGTGATTTCGCCTGATCATAAGCTGCGAGGAAGCCATCGAACTTGATCACCGAGCCGTTGGCGCGAAGCCGGGCCTCTTTGCCACCGCCTGTGGCGACGATATCCACTGCGGTCCGCTCCACTTCCGCTGATGCCATTTGGCTCGCAATCGTGCGTTTCCAAATAAGCGAGTAGAGTTTTCGGCCATCTTCATCGAGATATTTCGCCATCTCTTCAGGCGTGCGAGATATTTCGGTTGGCCGAATGGCCTCGTGGGCCTCTTGTGCATTCTTCGCTTTAGAAGAATACATGCGGGGCGCATCCGGCAAATGGCGTTTTGAAAACGAAGTTTCGATTTGCTGGCGGATGGAGGGAATTGCTTCCGGCGTGATCTGAATGCCGTCTGTCCGCATATAAGTGATCAAGCCAACGGTTTCGCCGCCGATATCCACGCCTTCATAGAGTTTTTGAGCGACCTGCATGGTTTGCTTTGCGGAAAAGCCAAGCCTGCGGCTCGCATCCATTTGCATGGTAGAGGTGGTGAAAGGCGCATAGGGGTTGCGTTTAACCGGCTTTGCCTCAACCTTTTCAACCCGAAGGCTAGCACTTTCCAGCGCTGCTTTGATTTCCATCGCCATGGCTTCATTGGGAATGTCCTGGCGCTGAATTCTCTCGCCGTCATATTCGGCGATGCGGGCTTCAAAGCTTTGCCCTGCGGTATTTTTCAAACTGGCAAGAATCGACCAGTATTCCACCGGAACGAAACGTTCGATTTCGCTTTCCCGGTCGCAAATCAGATCGGAAGAGCA
>CAWUJX010000039.1:0-21531 GCA_963922635.1 uncultured Hyphomicrobiales bacterium
GGCAATCATCGATCCTGAAGGTCCCGACGGAGAGCCCATATCGGTTTTTGAGTCAGGCGCAATTCTGCAATATCTCGGTCGAAAGTTCGGTAAGTTTTACCCAAGTAACGAGCGCGAACGCGTGGCGGTCGATGAATGGCTCATGTGGCAGATGGGCGGACTTGGTCCCATGGCGGGACAAACGCATCACTTCCGTGTTTACGCACCGGAACAAGTGCCCTACGCGATCGAACGCTACACCAGTGAAGTGAACCGGCTTTATAGCGTTATGAACCGCCAACTTGCCGACCGTGAATTCCTTGCAGGCGAGTATTCAATCGCGGACATGGCTTGCATTGGCTGGGCCGTGCTTTGGGAAAGGCAGGGGCAGGACATCAAGCAATTTCCAAATGTTGAAGCGTGGATTGAGCGGATGCGGGCAAGACCTGCGGTCGCAAAGGGCCTCGCCATCGGGCTTGAGATCCGTGAGCAAGCACAAGCGAAAATGAAAGATGATGAACAGCGGAAAGTTCTGTTTGTGCAGAAGGCGCGATAGATGCAGGTCTCCCGCTTCAAAAGGATATGTTTCGCAAGCGTTGTCTGCGCTGCCTTGGGCGCGGCGATGCATCCGGTCTCCGCAGGTCTTCTAGGGGAAGAGTGGATCACAGAAGCTGAGGTTAAAAAGCAGTCAGCCTTTGCCCGTAAGAACAACCTGATCCTAAACGAACTGCGCTGCAAATTCCGCGAGGGTGTGGAAAACCCCGGGCGTGAGGATGTGATCTTTCGTGCCGATTTCGAAATTTCACCGTGGCCAATTGGTTGGGGGTGGACGTTTGACGCCAATGCGCCTCTTGTGGGGCCGGAACAGCAAGCGCGTGCTGCAGGGTTTGAAGTGGCTTACGAGGACTACTTCGAGATCAGTGGCGTAACCTGGGTGCGCTGCAAAGTCTGGCATCAGCCTCAGTAACGGTAATCTCTATTCCGATACAAAAAACCCCGCCGATGGCGGGGCTAAGTTAGACAGTTTCGCTACTTCTTAGATTTTGCGCCAGGTCTGTGTCCGGCAGAAAACCTTCAGTGCGCAGCCCTTCAAGCGCATGGACGACCCCTTCACGCTCGCCGAACCCGTGTAGACTTTATCGTCCGCCGGGTCCGTAACAGTGCCATCATAGGTGCCATTGCCGCCGGCCATTTTGCCGATTTGTTTTCCCGAATAAGTGCCGGTTTTCAAACGAATACAAAATGAGCCACCACATTTGGTGATGGCAGCAGTTTCTCCGCTTTGGGTTTTCCAGTTTCCGACAATGACATCGGAAAGTGCCGGTGTGCTTGCAGCAAACAGCAATGACGCCGCAAAAGCGGCCGTAGAAAATAGTTTCATAAGTTCCTCCAAATTCTGTGGTCAACTAAAGTGATTTTGACGTAAACGTCAATAGGCATGCAATTGCGCAGTTCCTTAAATGATGACCCGAAGGAGCTGCATGGATATTCCCCACTCAAACCCCAACAATTTAGCTCAAATTTGAATCGTCTTTCGTGGCGATGGTTACGCGAATCTTGATTTTCAAACCTGAATCAAGCGTAAAAATCAGGATAAGCCATTGAATTTGTTGAAACTGTTGAGTGAATCGAATCCTAATTTCATATTTCGTTTTTGATTTGTTTTGGACTCATTAAGCATTCTGATTAAGCCGGATTTCAAACTCTCACGCCATTCTGCATCCATCGAAAACGAGATCGGGGCAAACCCGGCAAAACCAAAACAGGCTGAAAATCAACAGACCCGGGTGAACGGGCAGAAGTAAAACGAGGGATACGAAATTATGGCACGTTTTGACATTGCAAACGCAGACATCGCAGACATGGCTTCCACCAATAAGCCGGAAATTTTGTTTGAGTTGGGGCTGATCTATGCCACAGGCCGCGACGGTGAGACCGACATGGTTGCCGCTCATAAATGGTTCAACATCGCAGCTCATCAGGGATATGCACTTGCCAAGGCGCGGCGCGAAGAAATCGCCTTTGACATGACCAAACAAGAAATCGCCAAGGCGCAACGGGCTGCTCGTGAGTGGCTCACGCAGCATTAAACGAAGAGATTTGCGCACGGTCCTTCTCTCCTCCCGGGACTTGCGCACTTTAACCGCTCCAAAGAAGAGCGGATAAACCAGAGCCTAACAGGCCACACAATAAGAAGAGTGCGAAAAGCGCCGACAACAAAAAGAGTGCGGGAAACGCATCAAAGGTGAAACATCACCTCCCAGAGACGAAGGCACTAGCCTTCAGCACGTAAAGAGATGAGGGAGCTTGTATTAGGGGACGGATACAAGCTCCCGTTTTCTTTTGTGGGGTTTGCGGCTCACACCGTCAGTTCGAAAATAAGTCCGGATAGGATCGCGCCACCCACACCAAGCAGGATGTAGGCTGCAAATACCTGACCTTTCACCAGTGACCAGACGGCAGCCATCGCCGGCACCGAGCTCACCGCCCCTGAGACCATGAAAGCCATACCCGCGCCCGCCGTCATGCCCTGATCCATGAGGCCGGAGATGAGCGGTGGTGCGATATAAGCATTAAGATAGGCGGGCATCCCGACAATCGCCGCGATGATTACGGGCAAGACACCGTCTCCGCCCACGAGACCTGCAATGACCGAAGCTGGCACATAGGTCACCAGCAGGGCTTCAAGCACGTACGCCATGGCAAGCCATTTGGCCAGGAACAATCCGTTTTCCAAAAATTCATGTTTGAAAACGCTTTGTCGCTCGGCGCTCTGCCAAAACCGCCACTGGGGTTTGCCGTCAAGGTCCGGTCCGCTGCCGCAACATGAGTTCGACTTATATGCTTTGAGCGGTTCGTGAAAATATCCGGCTCCCAACATCAGTTTGATTGTGAACCCGCCCAACAAGCCAAGTGCCACGGCAATCACTGCCTTTCCGATGGCGAACTCCCAACCGAGCGCCGCTGCAGTGATCAGCAGTGTGGGCGGGTCAATCAGAGGGGACGAAAGCCAAAATGCCATAACAGCGGAGAGGGGGGCACCCAATGCCAGTAGGCCAGCCACGAATGGAATGACTTCGCAGGAACAGAACGGCGCGAGGCCGCCAAAGAACGCAGCAAACACGATCATGCGATTCTCACGACCCTGAAACGCTCTTGCGATGAGTGTCTCGGCGCCTGTGGCTTTGAGGTAGGCGATAAGGCTCACAGCAAACAGAATGTAAGGTAGAGTGGAGACAAATGCCCTAGCGGCAAATTCCACGACCGGCACGAAATTAGGCGCGTTCAACAGGAGCACCAGCAAGGGCGCACCAAGCGTGATCGTCCACGGCGTTAGAAGCCTATTTTTGGTGGAAGCAATCCAACTTTCAGAGTGAAGGCTTTGGTCAGTCATGGGTTTCTTCCTCGGCCACAGCCTCTTCATCCCGGCAACACTCTTCTAGAATGTATGCAGCAAGTGCTTCGAGATGGTCGAGCTGTGCCCGGTTATAGGTGATGCGCCCCTGCTTCTCCTGGACCACGAGGGAGGCACCCACCAGAGCTTTAAGGTGATGGGCAAGGGTGGACGCCGCGATCCCGGTTCGCTCCTGAAGCTCGCCCACTGAAAGTGGGTTTTTTCCTGACCGCACAAGACACTGAAGCACCGTCAATCGTGCCTCTGATCCCATGGCGGAAAATCCGTTTGATGCAATAGCCGGATCCATGAAAGCCTCAAAAAACTAAATAACTAGATTTATAGTTATATTGACTCATCTCTAATCTGTCAAATGGCATCTGACGAGTTGCTGGTTTTCACGGGCATGTGTTTGACTTTCCCGCGGCAAACCATCAGAACGTTGCGGGCTTCAACAGTTTTCGAGATGTAGTTTGGCTTATCTAATCACAGGCGTAGCGGGCTTTGTCGGGTTCCATGTGGCAAAGGTTTTATTGGAGCGAGGCGAGACGGTTTGCGGCGTCGATAACGTCAATGACTATTACACGCCTGATCTAAAACGTGCCCGGCTTGATCAATTGTCTGCCCATGAAGCATTCACCTTTGGTGAACTGGACATTTCAGATCACGAGGCGTTGGAAACCTTTGTAGCAAGCCAAACCATCAAGATCATCATTCATCTGGCCGCTCAGGCAGGTGTGCGATATTCGCTGGATAATCCCCGCGCCTATGTGCAATCCAATCTCGTGGGACATGTGAATTTGTTGGAACTGGCCCGGAATACAGTCGGTGTCGAACACATGCTCTATGCCTCATCCAGTTCGATTTATGGTGGACGCCCAGAACTGCCGTTTCTCGAAACGGACCGGGCGGATGAGCCGATTTCCCTTTATGCCGCGACCAAGAAGTCGAACGAGCTTATGAGCCACACCTACGCGCATCTCTATGACATCCCGCTGACGGGCCTTCGGTTCTTCACCGTCTATGGCCCGTGGGGTAGGCCGGACATGGCGTATTTTTCTTTCACCAGAAAGATTTTGGCTGGCCAAGAAATTCAGGTTTTCAATCACGGGAAAATGCTCCGTGACTTCACCTATATCGACGACATCGTGGATGGTATTTTGCGCATTGCTGATAAAGGTCCGGTTGCGCGAGATGGCGCGCCGCACGGGGTTTACAATATCGGAAATAACAATCCGGAAAAGCTGGAGGACTTCCTGAGCATTCTGCAGGACGAGCTTGGCAGAAAAGCGAACCGCGTCGACCTGCCCATGCAGCCCGGTGACGTGCCTGCCACAGCGGCAGATATCTCAGCCATACATGCCGACTATGGCTTCGAACCCACCACCAATTTGCGTGAGGGTTTGAGAAAATTTGTGGGCTGGTATCGCCAATACTATGGCGAATAGCCCTCGACCTTTTCGAGGATTCGACTTCCACGGCGATTTATGGTGTGACGAAAGGCAATGTTGAAGAGCCTTGTTCAAGGACAGCCCATGCTACGCGCCGTTTTTTTCACAGCAGTGTTTTATATTGTTGCTGTCCTTTTTGCTCCATTTCCCAATTTCACTTCGGCCGCCTTCGCTCAAACGTCTGAACAAGAGGCGTTGGATATCCAGCCGATAATTGATCGGGCCCGTGAAACGGGAATGAGCGTCATCGTGATTTCACCGGAGGAGGAGGCGCAGGAAACAGAAAAAACGCCGCCAGACATTCAGGCGATTGCATTTACGGTGCGATCAGAACTTATTCGGATTTTTTCGAAAGCACCTGACCTTGGCAGCGAGATATATGCCACGCTCGCCCGCGTAAGCCCTGATGGAACACTCATGTGGCTCGCAATAGCCGTAGCAACTGCGATTGGTGGCATCATCGCAGGGACAATACCCGCACTTCTTATCCGAAACTGGGCCCGCGAAGTGTTCCAAAAGCTTTATTCCGAAGACGTTCAAACCCGCGCCGAAAAAATCTCTTATCTCATGTTCAGGGCGTTCACCATTGCCTTGAACCTGCTTATGGCAGCGGGCGTCGCGGTTCTCGTCGCCGTCATATTTGACGTGGGGCATCCGCCAAGCCGGGGTACGATTGGTGCAATAATCGGTTCCTACATGGCATATCGGTTTTTCCGGCACGTCGTATTTTTCAACATCATTGCGCCGGATGTCCCCACTCACAGGCTCATAAACCTAAATGATGCGGATGCGGAAATGATGCAACGCGATTGGCGTAATGGAGCCATGGTGGTGATCGCCATATGCGGATTTTTCGTCTGGCTGGCGCTACTCGGACTGCCCGGTGATCCGCTAAAGCTGCTGGTCATTTGCTCGCTTTTTGTCTGCGCGCTCCTGATCGGCGGCCTGTTTCTGAAACACAAAACTCAATTCACTCAGATTTTTTTGGGACACGGTGATGCCACCAACAAACCGTGGTGGCAGCGCCTGATCGCCTCACAATGGCATTTGATCGTGATCGCATATCTGACAGTTGCATGGCTCGTTAGTACGTATCGTATCGTTCAGGAACTCCCCAGCGCGCTTGCGGTTATCGGTGCCCCCGTAGTCGCGCTTTTTGTTGGTATCGCAGTGTTTGGTCTGGTCGTGATCGTGATTGATCGGTTCTACATTGCACGCAAAACGCGGTTTGAAGAAAAGGTCCAGCTTGCCCATGAACAACGGCAGCGTCAGGCTGAGGCCGATAAACTCGCCTTTGAACAAGCCCAGGCAAATCGCAATGAAGATGATGATGAGGAAATGATCATCAATCAGGTCATGTCATCGAGAGAGATGGATGAAATGCCTGTTTTCAAACCGATCTTCAAATCGCTGTTTGAGGAAGCAGCGGGCATACTCATCGCGATTATCGGTCTCGCCTATGTGTTGGCGGCTTGGGACGTGAATATCGGTGAGCGCGGCAATCCGGTGACTGGGTTTGTAGATACATTGGCTGTCATCTTCTTTGCCTGGTTTCTCTATCGACTGGTGGTTGTCTACATCGACAACCAGTTGGAAGAAGAGGGGGGAGATCAACCGGTTGATACAGGTGAGCCAGGGGAAGAGATGTCAGGTCAATCGACCAGCCGGTTGGCAACGCTTCTACCTTTATTGCGAAATGTTCTCGTGGCCAGCATTGCTGTACTTTCCGGCATGATCATTTTGTCAAACATGGGCGTGGACATTGCACCACTATTTGCCGGTGCCGGTGTCATTGGCCTTGCGGTCGGCTTTGGCGCGCAAACATTAATTAGAGATATCTTTTCTGGCGGGTTCTTTTTGTTCGATGATGCTTTCCGAAAAGGCGAATATATCGAGCTTGGCAATATTCGCGGAACCGTCGAAAAGATCTCACTCAGGTCTTTTCAACTGCGTCATCACAATGGCCCGCTTCACACAGTGCCATTCGGTGAAATCACACAGCTCACAAATTATTCTCGCGATTGGGTCATGATGAAGCTCCCATTGCGGGTCACGTACGACACGGATGTGGAACGGCTTCGCAAACTCCTTAAGAAGCTTGGCCAGAAACTGCTGGATCATCCTGAAGTAGGGCATCTTTTTTTGCAGCCTCTAAAATCCCAAGGCGTTTACAAAATGGAAGACTCAGCGATGATCGTGCGGGTCAAATTCATGACAAAGCCCGGTGATCAGTTTGTAACACGCAAAGTCGTGTATGCCGCCATAAGAGAACTGTTCGAGCAGGAAAATATCAGCTTCGCAAACAAGGAAGTGACAGTTCGGCTCGCTGAAGAGCCGAGAGTGCCGCTCACAGACAATCAGAAAACAGCAGTTGCGGCTGCTGCACGCCGGGCAGCTGATGATGATGCTGCAACTACAGGTGAAGCAGCATCAAAACAGGACGATGGGCCGTAAGGTTTCGTCTCCGCCGTTTCAAGTGGAAACTCGGGCGCTGAACCGCAAAGTGTGCAATATGTCACTTTTCATTCGTGAAACTGTGTGCATACATCACGGGAGCGTGATCCGGTTGGGAGCGATAGCGCTTAGGGGACATCGAAAGATGGTTAGTTTATGAGTTTGCTGGAGGTAAAAGACCTCAAGGTCTCCTTCGATATTCAAGGTGGCAGGGTGGAAGCCGTAAAAGGTGTCGGTTTCTCCATTGAACCCGGCGAAGTCGTCGCCCTCGTGGGCGAATCCGGATCCGGCAAATCTGTTATCGCGCAGTGCATTTTGCGCATTCTTCCCAGAAATGGCTCCATTGATAGCGGCAGTATCTTGTTTTCCGATCCGGCCAATGACGGTGAGCCAATTGATATTGCCAAGCTTCACTCGAAAGATCCGTATCTTCTGCAAATGCGTGGCGGGCGGATTTCCATGGTGTTTCAGGAGCCGATGACTGCCCTGTCTCCTATTCACACAATCGGCAATCAGGTGGAGGAAGCGCTGACACTTCACCAGAGTGTTTCGGGCGCAGAAGCGCGAGCACAAACAGAAGAGATTTTGGGTCTCGTCGGGTTTCCTGATCCCACACGGGGTTATGAAATGTATTCGTTCGAACTTTCCGGTGGTCTTCGTCAGCGCGCGGTGATCGCGATGGCACTAATCTGCAATCCGGCATTGGTAATCGCAGACGAACCCACCACAGCACTTGATGTGACTGTTCAGGCTCAAATTCTGGGCTTGATGAAAGAGCTGCAAAAACGCTTCAACACTTCGATCCTGCTGATCACGCATGATCTTGGCGTGGTGGCAAACATGGCCGACCGCGTCGTCGTTATCTATCATGGCGAGATTATGGAGGCGGGCGATGTCCGCCAGATTTATAACAATCCGCAACACCCTTACCTGAAAGCGCTCATGGCGGCTGTCCCTCATTTCGACATGAAGGAAGGCGAGCGGTTAGTGTCGCTTCGACAGTTGGGTCAAGATGAAGAGAACCCGGCACTCGACAAACTGAAAAGCAAGTTCATCAATCAAAGCGAACCGAAGAACGACAAACCGCATTTGATTGTGAAAAATTTGCGCAAGGAGTTTTTCTCAAGCAAGGGAAGCTTTTTTGGTTCAGGCGACGCGCACAGAATCGTCGCGGTGGATGACGTGAGTTTTGAGATCAGGCGCGGCGAATGCCTTGGTCTTGTGGGCGAAAGCGGCTCCGGCAAAACAACCGTCTCGAAACTCATCATGCGGGCCCTCGAAGCAACGGACGGTTCAGTGGAACTGAACACACCTGCTGGCATGGTCGATGTACTGTCGCTTAAGGGTGAGGCACTGATGGAATTTCGTCGGCAAGTGCAGATGATTTTTCAGGATCCTTACAGTTCGCTTAATCCACGGATGACGGTGCAGAACATCTTGCGTGAGCCGCTCACCATACACGGTCTAGGGGACCCGAAAGAGCAACAGGACAATATCGTTGACCTCATGTCGCTAGTTGGCCTCGACCCACGCTATCTTAACCGATACCCGCACTCGTTTTCAGGAGGCCAGCGGCAGCGCATTGGTATTGCGCGCGCTCTTGCGTTGCATCCGGAGATGATGATTTGTGACGAGCCGGTGTCTGCTTTGGATGTGTCCGTCCAAGCGCAAATTCTGAATCTTCTGAATGATCTTCGATCAGAATTGGAGCTTTCAAGTCTGTTTATTTCGCACAATCTGGCGGTGGTGAATTATGTGGCTGAACGCATTGCAGTCATGTGTCAGGGAAAATTGGTGGAGCTTGCCACGCGCGAGCAGTTGTTTGCCAATCCTATTCATCCTTACACAAAGTCACTGCTGGCATCGGTTCCGTACCCGGATATCGATCGGCTTCTTGACTTTGAGAAGGTGAAGTTTTCTTCTTCTCATACGGCAGAAGCATGGGGCGGGGGCTTTAGTGTTTCAGATAGTGGAAGACTATCAAGTATCGAAGTGGATGAGGGCCATTTCGTTCTGGCAAATGAGAATATTGACATCAGGGAGTTGAGGGCATGAATTCTAAATTGGGAACCGTTTTCAAAACCGCCGCCACATTGTGTGTAGGAGCATTGCTCTTTGCTTCGTCCGCAATTGCTGAAGTCCCCATGTTCAAGGCTAAGGTGGAAAGCGGTGAACTTCCTCCGATGGAAGAGCGCTTGCCTGCAGAACCCTTGGTGGTTGATTTCGATACTGAAGTAAAATCCATTGGGAAATATGGCGGCGACCTCCGAATTCTCATGGGCAAGGCAAAAGACACACGTCAGATGGCTGTTTACAGTTATGCTCGCGTCGTCGGCTACGGCCCCGATTTCAAAATCAAGCCGGACATCGTCAAGTCATTCGAAGTGAAAGATGGGCGAGAGTTCACCTTCACATTGCGAGAGGGCCACAAATGGTCAGACGGGGAGCCACTAACCTCTGAAGACTTCCGGTATTTTTGGGAGGACATGGTCAAGCATCCTGAGTTGGGCCGAAAGGGTGTGCCATCAGATATGATGGTCGGCGAAGAGGAACCCACTTTTGAAGTGATTGACGAGAAAACCTTCCGCTACACATGGAGTGCGCCAAACCCCGCGTTTTTGCCTGCGCTGGCTGGTGCCTCGCCGCTCTATATTTACCGCCCAGCCCATTACTTGAAGCAATTCCACAAAGATTATCAGGATGCGGATAAATTGGCCGCGATGGTGGACGAAGCTGAGACCAAAGACTGGACTTCGCTTCATACTCGCAAACAGCGGCAACGCCGGGCTGAAAATCCCGATCTGCCCACATTGCAAGCGTGGTGGAACAGAACTGCTCCGCCATCCACCCGTTTCGTGTTTGAACGTAACCCATTTTATCACCGCACGGATCCGAAAGGTAACCAGCTTCCATACATCGACCGTGTTGTGATGAACATTGTGTCGAAAGACGTAATTCCGGCGAAGACCGGGACCGGGGAAAGCGATCTGCAAGCGCGCTATCTACGGTTTGATCACATTCCGTTTTTGAAGCAGGGCGAGAAGGATGGCAAAATCAAAACCCACCTTTGGAGCCTTGGGCGCGGTTCGCAAATTGCACTGTTCCCCAATTTGAATGCCACCGATCCTGTTTGGCGTAACCTGAACCGGGATGTGCGTTTCCGCCGGGCTCTTTCCTTAGCGATCAATCGTCAAGAGATCAACGAGTCGATCTATTTCGGTCTCGCGCAACCAAGTGCAAACACAATTCTTCCCGACAGCGAATTGTTTGATGAAAGTTTCGCAAACGCATGGATTGCCCACGATCCGGAAAAAGCGAACAAACTACTCGATGAGATTGGTCTTTCGAAACGTGATGGTGATGGCATCCGCTTGATGGAAGACGGCAAGCGGTTGGAAATCACAGTTGAATCTGCGGGCGAAAGCACAGAAGAAACCGACGTTCTAGAGCTGGTTTCCTCCCATATGCAGGAAGTCGGCATTAAAATGTTTGTTCGTGCGTCACAGCGGGATATTTTCCGTCGTCGCGCAAATTCCGGTGAGACAGCCATGTCCGTTTTCAACGGTCTGGATAACGCCGTACCAAGCCCGGAGATGAGCCCGCAGGAACTTGCACCCACTGCGCAGCCGCAACTGCAGTGGCCGATGTGGGGTCAGTATTTTGATACGGGCGGCAAGGCCGGCGAAGCGCCTGATATGGATGCCGCTAAAGCACAACTTGCGCTCTATATGGATTGGCATGCCTCAGAAAGCATGGAAGCCAAAGCCAAAATTTGGCGGGCAATGCTGGAGAACTACACCGACCAGGTGTTCACCATTGGGACCGTCAATAACAGCCGCCAACCCGTTGTGGTTTCTGCCGATTTGCGAAACATCCCGGAGGAAGCGATCTACGCATGGGAGCCCACTTCATATTTTGGCGTGTACCGGCCCGACACATTCTGGTTTGATCGGTAATCACAACCAATGCTCGGATACATACTTAAACGCATCCTATACATGGTCCCGACGCTGGTACTCACCAGCATGTTGGTCTTTTTCCTGATCGAACTGCCCCCCGGTGATTATTTCGAGACCTATGTGAACGAACTGATCGCTGCCGGCGAAACGGTTGATCCAAGGCAGATCGAATTTCTTCGCCAGGAATATGGTTTCGATCGGCCCGTTTGGGAACGTTATGTGATCTGGGCAACGGGAATGCTGCAGGGGGATTTCGGTTACTCGTTTGAGTATGAGCTTCCAGTGCGTGAAGTGATTGGCGACCGCCTGATTTTTACGATCATCGTGACCTTCTTCACGATCATTTTCACTTGGCTGATCGCGTTTCCAATCGGCATTTATTCGGCAACACACCAATACAGCTGGGGTGATTATGGCCTCACTTTCCTTGGACTTCTCGGTCTTGCTACGCCCAACTTCCTGCTTGCGTTGATCATGATGTATCTCGCCAACCAATGGTTCGGAACTGCAATCGGCGGCTTGGTCGATCCCCAATATGTTGACCAGCCCTTGAGTTGGGCGAAGTTTCTTTCGGTGATGGAACACTTATGGATACCGGTTATCGTGATCGGCACGTCGGGCACTGCAGCGATGATACGCCGGGTCAGGGCAAACCTCCTCGATGAATTGCGTAAACCCTACGTGACGACCGCGCGGGCAAAGGGCGTGCCGGAAACCAAGGGGCTGATGAAATACCCGTTCCGCATGTCGCTCAACTTTTTCATCGCTGACATCGGCAGCATCCTGCCTCAGGTCATTTCTGGTGCGGAAATTGTTGCGATTGTTCTGTCGCTCGAGACGACCGGTCCACTTCTCATTCAGGCATTGCAAAGCCAGGACATGTATCTGGCCGGTTCTTTCTTGATGTTGTTGGCGTTCCTCACAGTCATCGGTGTGTTGATTTCCGATATTGCACTGGGTTTTCTTGATCCGAGAATACGCCTGCAAGGGGGCGTCAGCCGATGAATGCCAAGCAGAAGAGTAACGCCGATCACTATGTGAACCCGGCACCGTTTGACCCGCGTTCGATTGAAAAACTGACGCCTGATCAGGAAGCCGTCTACCTCGCGTCGCAAACGAAACTCATGTGGTGGAAATTCAAACGCCACAAGCTTGCGGTTTTCTGCGGCATCTTTTTGCTATTAATGTATCTGATGGCGGCATTCGCGGAGTTCCTCGCGCCGTACAATCTGGAAAGCCGCAACTCCAAATATATCTATGCGCCGCCGCAATCTATCAATCTGTTCCATGAAGGCGAATTCATCGGGCCGTTTGTTTACGACTACAAAAAGGAACTCGATCTTGAAACGCTTCAGCGGGTTTACAAGCCGGATGAAACCAAGCTGATTAAACTAGAATTTTTCTGCTCGGGTGATGAATATCTGTTTTGGGGTTTTTATCCCGCAGACAATCATCTGATCTGTGCCAATATTGACCAGCCCGTGTTTCTGCTCGGTGCGGATCGCCTTGGCCGTGATTTGTTGTCCCGGATTCTTTACGGCTCACGAATTTCCCTGACAATCGGCCTTGTGGGCATCATGATCAGCTTTGTGCTTGGCATCACGATCGGTGGCCTAGCCGGCTATTATGGCGGTTGGGTGGACCTGGTGGTGCAACGCCTGATCGAGGTAATCCAATCGCTTCCTACGCTTCCTTTGTGGTTGGTGCTCGCGGCGATCATGCCCGCGAACTGGTCTCCGATCCTGATTTATTTTGGCATAACAGTGATCCTCGGTCTGATTGACTGGACTGGCCTTGCTCGCGCGGTGCGCTCCAAGCTGCTTGCGCTGCGGGAAGAAGATTATGTGCTGGCTGCGCGTATGATGGGGGCAAGCCCTGCGCGTATCATTGGCCTTCATTTGGTGCCGGGTTTCATGAGCCATCTGATTGCGTCTGCTACGATCACGATCCCTACTATGATCCTGGGTGAAACAGCGCTCTCATTCCTCGGCCTTGGTCTCCGCTCGCCCACGGTGAGTTGGGGTGTACTGCTCAACGAAGCGCAAAACATTCAGGTGGTCGCGCTCACACCATGGCTCATTCTACCGGTCGTTCCAGTGATCCTTGTGATCCTCGCCTTTAACTTCTTCGGTGACGGATTAAGAGACGCCGCTGATCCGTATGGTTAGAATTTGTCTGAATGTCCCTCTTTGGTTTTTCCGTTATTCTCGAGCTTGACCCGAGGATATGCGCACAAACACAGTAGTCATTTTTTGGGGTGGTTTTACGGTTGCAAACGAAGTGTCAACTTCCCTGACCGCCTGACACCTCCTTCATAACCGCACTCAAGCGCTCGCTAGCCGCTTCAATTGAGTGGATGTTCCGCACTTTGGCCTTTGCTGCTTCGCCCATTTTGGTTCGCTGGGCTTTGTCTTCCAGCAAGCATCTAATGTTTGCTTGCATAGTTACATCATCCCCTTCCGGTGCCAGCAGCCCCGAAACTTCATGATCAACAACAAGCGGTACGCCCATGCTCTCATAGGCGATCACGGGCAACCCTTGCGCTTGCGCCTCCAGATAGACCATGCCGATGGGCTCTTTCCAACCGGGCCACATAAATATGTCCGCCGCGCGCATCCACTTTAAAACCTCGTCGTGGCTCACCTGTCCGGTCCAGTGCACCCGTTCCGCCGGAATGTTCCCGAAAGCAACACGGATCGCATCTTCCTCAGGTCCACCGCCCACCACAATCAGGTTCCAGTCCTGATCAACCATTCCTGACAAGATTTCTGCCAGCATGTAAAAGTTCTGGTCTTTTTTACCTTTCCGCATCATGCCGGTGGTGATGATAACGGGCGTCTCGTCTGACCAATGGCTTGGAAGGTGAAAGGCGTCTTCGCCGATCAGCGTCTGTAAATCCACAAAGGTTGGAAAATCACGCAGGCGTTCGGTCGATCCCAGCAGTTCCGTGAGATAAGCCCGGTCGCTCGGCTTGAAAACGAGATGCAGGTCCGCCTTGCGAATTCCGGCTTGCGCTTCTTCACGCCAAGGCCTCCAAGGGTCTGTGTCATCCCCTTGTCCCGTCCGCGCCGCTTCTATTGTCACGTAGGGAATATTCAGTTCGCACGACACAAGTGGGCCAATCCAGTCCGGTGCCTTGCAATAGGGGTGGTACGTGATCCATGCATCAACCTGCTCTGAGTTGGGAAGAGCTTTGCGTTCGTTTATGAACCGAGATGCCTCAGCCAATGCACCCGCCTTGCGCTCTGCAAGGATTGCTGGATCACTGCGCTTCGAATAACAAATATAGCGTGAAGCGAGCATGACCTGGTGCCCGCCAATTTCCAGCGCTTTGATCAGATTTTGCGCGATCAACCGGTCACCGGACGGAATGGGGTGGTCTGGCGGTTTGATCGGCGCAAAAAACGCGAGTTTTCCTGTAAGTGTCATTAATCGATAGTGTATTTTGGTTATTGAGTTTTCAATCCTGAAATCACTTGCCGTGGCCTATACCATGGTTAAATTTCCTGATATTTAGAAACTTCATAAGCCTATGCCGTAGTTTTTTCGGCCACTATTTGCATCGGATTTTCCGATTTGGAACTGAACCGCCTCGATCAAACCCGTATCCTGATGTACAGCCATGACACGTTCGGTCTTGGCCACTTGCGGCGCTGTCGAACAATCGCCCATGCCATCGTTGAGCAGTTTAAAGGTGTGAGCGTCTTGATCATTTGCGGATCACAGATTGCCGGCGCTTTTGATTTCCGCGCTCGTGTTGATTTCGTGAAAATCCCATCGGTGATCAAACTGTACAATGGCGAATACGATTCTATTGGCGAGTATATCGACATTGATGAAATACTGGAGATGCGTAAGCTGATCATCCAGCGCACAGCAGAAGTGTTTCAACCCGATATTTTTATCGCCGATAAAGAGCCTTTGGGTTTGAAAGGCGAATTGGTTCCGACGCTTGAAATGTTTCAGCGGACAAAAACCAAAGCTGTACTCGGACTGCGTGACGTTATGGATTCACCAAAACTCCTGAATGAGGAATGGACGAGATCTTCCACGATTGAAAAGATCGAGGAGTATTATGACCGAGTTTGGATTTATGGACCTCAGACGTTCTGGAATCCGCTCGAAGGCTTTGAATTAAGTGACGAACTCGAGGGACGGATTGCCTATACGGGCTTTCTTGATCGCGAAGCTTTATCCATGCCTTCGGGGGACGCCAGCAAACTTCCATCGGAGTATATTCTTGTCACCGCTGGAGGCGGAGGAGACGGCATCGACATCATGGAGCAAGTGCTTGCAGCGCGCGAGTATGATCGTTCGATTGATTTTCCAATCGTCATGGTTTTGGGCCCCTTCATGAAATCAGAAAACCGGGACCGCATCAGGCTCAGGGCATCACATCTTGCCAATATCACCGTCCTTGATTTTGCAAGTGAAATGGAAGTGTTGATGCGTGGCGCTTCAGCGGTCGTTGGCATGTGCGGTTACAATACGTTTTGCGAAGCAATGTCATTTGATAAACGCGCGTTATTCGTTCCCCGTACCACGCCTCGCGAAGAGCAACTCATTCGCGCAACACGGGCAAGTGAAATGGGATTATGCATTATGCTTCGTCCGGAAGAGTCCGCAATTCCCTCTGTTATGGCAACAAAACTAAAAGAGCTGCCCTCAATCGCGGAGCCATCTGTGCAGCTCGCACCCAACGATATGAAGGGGCTTGAAAGCATTTGTGCGATGGTTGCGGAACTGGCGTTGCCGACGGCTCCTGTAAAACCGGTTTCTTCTCCAAAAGATGATATTCAGTTATCGACCCATCAGGCATGATTGCAACCAACCCCGCTAATGTTGCGCTCGTTTTGAAGGGCTATCCAAGATTGTCCGAAACGTTCATTGCTCAAGAAATCCTTGAACTCGAGCGGGCAGGATTTAATATCGATCTCGTTTCATTGCGCCATCCGACTGACACCAAAACACATCCTATTCATGATGAAGTTTCGGCCACAAGGCATTACCTGCCGGAGTATTTGTATCAGGAGTTATGGCGGGTAACACGGGCGAAATTTCGATGCCTGTTGATGCCCGGTTTTTGGCGCGCTGTTCCGGTATTTCTAAAAGACCTTTGGCGTGATCCCACGCCAAACCGGGTGAGGCGGTTCGGGCAAGCGCTGGTGTTGGCACGAGAATATGCTCCGAGTGCCGATATCATTTACGTTCATTTTTTGCATACGCCGGGATCGGTGGCACGCTACGCCTCGATCATCTCAGGAAAGCCATTCGCAATCTCTGCCCATGCCAAAGACATTTGGACAATTCCCGAGTGGGAGATCAGGGAAAAACTGGCTGATTGTGAATGGTTGGTGACCTGCACTAAAGGCGGCGCGGATTACCTGAAGACTTTATCCGATGGAAAAGTTCACCTGGTATATCATGGCTTGGACCTTTCCAGGTTTCCGCCCTGTGAACGCGTTCCGTTAAACAACGATGGATCGTCTATCGACAGGCGTGTGAAACTGGTGACGGTCGGACGGGCGGTAGCAAAAAAAGGGCTTGATAGCCTGATTTCTGCACTGGCCCTTCTCCCGGAAGACCTCCATTGGCACTGGACGCACATTGGCAGTGGGCCTCTGCAAGACGCGCTGATTGCCCAAGCCGCTTCTTTGGGTATCGCTGAACGATGCGACTTCCGGGGAGCGCTGCCGCAGATTGAAGTGCTGGAAACTTACAAAAACAGCGATCTTTTCATTCTGCCCAGCCGCATTGATGAAACAGGAGATCGGGATGGCTTGCCCAATGTGATTGTGGAAGCGCAGAGCCAAAAACTTCCAGTGATTTCCACCAATATTTCCGGGATCCCGGAACTGATCGACAACAATGAAAATGGCATACTACTGGAGCCTGATGATGTTGCAGGCCTTGCGGCGGCAATCGAAACGCTTTGCCGCGATCCCAAACGTCGCGCGGAAATGGGCGAAGCGGGTGATGCGAAGGTGCGAACTCAGTTTAGTCATTCACAAACAATCGATGCCCTGATCGCGCTCATCGAGCAAACCGTGAAAAAAGTACAGCACACAAAATGAGCAGTCCAAGCGTTTTCTTTTATGTGCAGCATCTCTGGGGTGTTGGACATGTTTATCGGGCGACGCGCATCGCTAGAGGTCTTAGTGCTGCTGGAATGGACGTGCATCTGGTCTGGGGAGGAACCCGTATACCTGGGTTTGATTTTGCAGGCATGACCCTCCACGAGCTACCTCCCGTGAGAACCAGCGATGCTTCGTTCAGTGAACTGCTACACGCTGATGGCACACCATTTAGTGATCAAGACAAAAGCCTTCGAGCTCAAGAGCTATTGGCATTATTTGATCAGGTGCAGCCTGATATCTTGATCACAGAAGCATTTCCTTTTGGGCGACGGCAGATGCGTTTTGAGCTTTTGCCGCTTTTGGAAAGATCACAGTCTGTTTCGAAGCCGGTAATGACCGTGGCATCCATTCGCGACATCATGCAGGAAGATCGTAAGCCTGCCCGCGTGGAAGAATCGAATGCGCTTATGCGTGACTTCTTTGACCTTGTGCTGGTTCATGGCGACCCGGAATTTATCCGGATCGAAGAAACACTTCAGGGCGTGGAAACCTTTGCGGAAAAAGTTCGCTATACGGGACTGGTTACGCCTGAGCTGATTAACAGGAGTACAAGTGAACATCAGCCAAGTGACGTGCTGGTATCCGTCGGCGGCGGCGCGTTTGGGCAACAGCTTCTTGAGACCGCGTTGGAAGCAGCGCGCCTTGGGGAAGACGAAAACTGGAACTGGCTGATTACAACCGGAACCGAACTGTCGCAAAACAGATTTGAGCAGATTACCGATGCTGCACCTGAAGGAGTATCGGTACTGCGTCATCTGCCGGATTTGCGAGGCGCAATGGCACAGACGAATGTTTCCGTCTCACATGCTGGCTATAACACCGTCGCCGATATCCTGCGGGCGGGCTGCAATTCTGTTTTGTACCCCTATACTGGTGGTCGCGAGACAGAACAGCTTCGTCGGGCAACCATGATGGAGCGGCTTGGCATTGCAAAAATGATTGCCCCCGGTGAGCTGAGCGGTGAAACCCTTTTGACGGCGATCAAAGCTTCAAAGGCCAAGCGACCGAAGACACATTCTTTGGATTTGGAAGGCGCTGAAAATACTGCTGCCATTCTCAAAAGAGAGTTTGACGCGTTCACCGTAATGCCTAAATAAACAACGCATGGTTCAGGTGCGGTTCCGGAAATTGTTTATTGTTGGTCTCTTAATCTTGCCATGTGTTTCTTAGACTGGTTTAACCACGCAATCGCTTCGCATAGGTTTATCGAATAATGCTCCGTACGGTAATTGGCGCTCTTGGTCTTGCAGCACTTTGGTTGCTGATGTCTGGCCTTTGGTCCAAGCCTATTGTTCTTACCTTTGGCGTGCTTTCTATTGCACTATCGGTTTGGGTCGCACGGCGAATGGATGCAGTTGATGGAGAGCAGCTTGCATTTGTCCTAAACCCGTTGAAAATGACCGGTTATTTGGGTTGGCTGCTTTGGGAAATTGCCAAGTCCAACATTGCCGTCGCCAAGCTGATCTTGTCGGGAGATCAATGCAAGCGGCAGAAGCTCTTCATGGCTCCTGTCTCATGCGAAAGCGAAATTGCACAAGTGGTTTTTGCAAATTCCATCACGCTCACGCCTGGCACCATCACCGTCGAAACGGAAAATGATCAGTTCATCGTCCATGCACTCGATTTTTCCGATGATGATATGGATGCCCTTGCTGAAATGGACGCTCGTGTCAGAGCCACCGAAATGATGGGCCAGACAAGGCGAGAGCCAAATACAGGTGGGCCAAAAACAGACGGATTTGCGTCATGATGTTTCTAGTGGCGATGGTTGCCTTGGGAATAGGCATGGTGTTGATTTTGATCCGGCTTTTTTCCGGGCTAACGGTTTACGATCGGGTTCTAGCTGGGAACACATTCGGCACGTACACAGTGCTCTTTATTGGCGTGTTAGGCTTTTTGATGGGGCGGCCTGACTTCCTTGACATCGCTCTTTTGTATGCGCTGATCAATTTTGTCGGGACTATCGCAATTCTGAAATATTTCCGTTATCGCGCGATTGGTGACACGTCACCCACACCTGAAGGTGAACCCACGGCCCTTGGGGCTCTGAACGATAGGGGAGAGCGTCCATGACCGCGCTTGACCTAATCATTCTCGTGGCAAGCTGGGCATTCATTGCGGGCGGCAGTCTGTTTTTGATCATCGGCGCGATTGGCGCGTATCGCTTTCCTGACTTCTGGACCAGGCTTCACGCAGTTTCCGTAATCGATACCGGCGGAGTGCTTTTGTTGACGGCGGGCATGGTGTTGCAATCGGGCTTTACATTGGTGACTTTCAAACTTGTATTGATCGGTCTTTTTCTATTCATTACTGGTCCCACGGCAAGCCATGCGGTGGCAAATGCAGCGCTAGTGTCCGGTCTTATGCCTAAGGGCGAAGTGCTGCCCGGCACCACAGGCCCGGAAGCACGCGAACTGGGTGTCACATCAGAGGAGAAAACCTACTGATGGACATCGTCATCAATCTTGTTTTGTTTGCCATGATGATCGCCACTGCGATTGGTATCTTGATGATGAGGCAACTATTTGCAGTGGTCGTGTTGGCAGGCGTTTTCAGTTTGTTGTCCGCATTGTTGTTCGTCACCTTGGATGCAGTGGATGTGGCATTCACCGAGGCAGCGGTGGGCGCTGGCATATCTACGGTACTATTGCTCGGCACCATGGCGCTCACAAGTCGCCAGGAAAAAATGCCGAGAAGCTTTTCTCCGTTACCGCTTGTGGTGGTAGTAGTAACCGGTGCCGCCCTGATTTACGGAACACTGGACATGCCTAATTTTGGTTCGGCGGATTCCCCGGCGCAAACGCATGTTGCTTCGCAATATCTTGAGCGCACACCGAAGGACATGGGCATACCGAATGTGGTAACCGCTATTCTGGCGAGTTACCGGGGTTACGATACTTTCGGTGAAGTTGTAGTGGTGTTCACCGCTGCCGTTGGTGTTTTGATGTTGGTTGGTGGGTTTGCCCGTCGCCGCGAACCCGAAGATGAGGGCGAATAATGCGTCACCATCTTATTCTTCGTGTCATCGTAAAATTACTGGTGCCGCCCATTATGCTTTTTGCGCTTTATGTGCAGTTCCATGGGGAGTATTCTCCGGGAGGCGGCTTTCAGGCAGGCGTAATTTTCGCAGCCGGGGTCATCTTGTTTGCCCTTGTCTACGGCCTTCGCAAGGCGAAACGTATTTTCCCTCCTTGGTTGGTCATTCGCCTCGCCGCTGTTGGTGTGCTTCTTTATGCGGGAACGGGCGTCGTCAGCTTGTTTTCCGGCAAAGCGTTTTTGGACTATTCAGTGCTTGCAACTTCCCCGAAGGATGCTCAGGTTTACGGCATTATCGCCGTGGAACTTGGGGTCGGTATTGCGGTGGCAACGGTGATGATTGTTGTTTTTTACGCGTTCGCTTCCAGGCCTCCGCGCATCAATGATGAAGATTGGTAGGCCCCTATGACTATGGAATACGTCCTCGGCCACATGAACTATTGGTTCTTCATCATCCTAATGATGATCGGGTTCTATATTGTGGTTGCGCGCGGCAATTTCGTGAAAAAGCTCGTGGGCCTGAATGTGTTTCAGGTGTCAGTGTTCATGTTCTATATCTCTATCAGTAAGGTTGCGGGCGGCACAGCTCCCATCTATCCGCTCGATTTGAATGTGGACCCGAACGTTTTGTATTCAAATCCGCTTCCTCATGTTTTGATCCTGACCGCGATTGTTGTGGGTGTAGCGACAACCTCACTTGGGCTCGCGCTGATTATCCGTATTCGCGAAGCCTATGGCACGATCGAGGAAGAGGATATTCTCGATATCGAGCGTGAAATCCAAGCGGATGAAAACCGGGATCACGGTAGCGCGATGGGGAGAAGTGCCTGATGGCCACTGAAGCCACTTCAGCGTTGATCACTTTCAAAGAACAGCTGCCACTATTGATCGTGGCTGTGCCGCTGCTCACGGCACCGTTTTGTGTTTTGTTTGGCACTCGCAATATTGCGTGGGTGCTTGCTGGCCTTGCAAGTCTCGTTTCCAGCCTCTTTTCGTTGCATGTGCTGCTGCAGGTAATTGATGGTAGCGTAATTTCCTATGCGCTCGGTGGTTGGGCTCCGCCGTTAGGCATTGAGTACAGAATAGATGCGGCAAACGCATACGTACTTAACGTCATTCAA
>CAWUJX010000040.1:0-21274 GCA_963922635.1 uncultured Hyphomicrobiales bacterium
AGGCTTCCCCGGTGCTATGCGAAACATGGTTATTGAGCTTTCGAAATTGCCGGATCAAACACTACGGACCTACGGTTTAATCGCCTTGGGTCTTGGTGTTTTTATCGTCTGGTTGGTAAAGGGATAGGCTGTGATCAGTCTTGTTTTGCAACAATTCGACACAATCTTCGTATCTATAACACACAAACTTTCGTGAGCCGCTTTAAGCTTGGCTGCGAGTGTATTACGTATAACCAGTAAGCAATCTGGAGGCTATTTGGTATGAAACGATTTTTGAACCTGAGCGGACTAAAGCAAGGTTTCGTTGCGGCATCGGTCGCGCTCGCATTGGTCTCGATTCAGCCCGCAGTAACATCCGGCTCAATGGCTTATGCCCAGGGTCCTGTTTCGGTCGCTGATCTGGCTGAAGGGTTGATGTCTTCCGTCGTCAATATTTCGACCTCCAAAAAAGTCACAAATCGTAGCCGCCCAAATATTCCAATTCCACAGGTTCCGGAAGGGTCGCCGTTTCAAGACTTCTTCAATGATCTGTTCCCACAAGGCCCTCAAGGCGAGGGCAACAGCCCGCAGACACGGAATTCCCTGGGTTCAGGGTTCGTAATCGATGAGGACGGGATAATCATCACGAACAACCACGTGATTGCCGATGCTGACGAGATCACAGTCAATTTTTCCGATGGATCCAAACTGATTGCCGAGATCGTTGGAACTGATCCGAAAACCGATATCGCCGTTTTGAAGGTGGAGCCTGAGGGCAAATTGAACGCGGTACCGTTTGGCGATTCAACGGATGCCCGAATTGGCGACTGGGTGATGGCGATTGGCAACCCGTTCGGCCTGGGCGGCTCAGTGAGCCTTGGTATCGTCTCCGCTGTGGAGCGTGATATCTCATCCGGTCCTTATGACAATTTCATTCAGACCGATGCTGCGATCAACCGGGGTAACTCCGGTGGTCCGCTGTTCAACATGGATGGCGAAGTGGTGGGTATCAACACCGCTATCATTTCACCTTCCGGTGGTTCAATTGGTATTGGTTTCTCGATTCCGTCTAACCTTGCCACCCGCGTAATCGATCAATTGGTCGAGTTTGGCGAAACCCGTCGCGGATGGTTGGGTGTGCAAATCCAGACAGTTACTGATGATATTGCTGAGAGCCTCGGGCTTGCGGATGCTTCGGGCGCGCTGGTCAGTGGCGTTGTAAAGAATGGTCCTGCTGAGGCAAGCGGTCTGATTTCCGGTGATGTGATCCTCACATTTGACGGTAAGAAGGTGGAAGCCATGCGCGATTTGCCTTTGATTGTTGCCGATACTGCGGTCGACAAAGAAGTGGATGTCGTGGTTTGGCGTAAAGGGAAAGAGCAAACCATTGGTGTGAAACTCGGTCGGTTGGAAGATGGTGAAAAACAAAACGCTGCACTTACCACCGGTCAGGAAAACACTACCGATGACGAGCCAACCACGAAAACCATGCTTGGTCTGAAGCTGTCTGAGATTACCGATGAAACCCGTTCTGATGCCAAGCTTGGTGAAGACACCAAGGGCCTTTTCATCAATGAAGTCGAAAAAGGTTCTGTTGCACAAGACAAGGGCATCAAGGCGGGTGAGGTGATCGTTCAGATTGGACAGGAGCCGGTGGAAACCCTCGCGGATGCTGAAGAGCAAGTGGCCTCACTTAAAGAGGAAGGCCGCAAGAATGCGTTGCTCATGGTTTCAACACCGACGGGTGATATCCGGTTTGTGGTGGTGCGGATCGAGTAAGGGCCTATTCAAGTCCCTAGATGGAAAAGCGCCTTCGGGCGCTTTTTTGTTGTCTTACCCGTCCTGAAGTTCAGCGGATATTTTTAAGTCATTGCGACTTTCAATCCGGCGCCATGCTTTTGAAACGCTGCGTTTCACCAAGCGGACCTGAGGTGCCACACGCAGCACCATTCTCTTCAATTTGCTATTGGATGCGCCATCAGTATTGAGCGGCTCGTCGGGTACGCGGATGATATTGGCGTTGAGATGATCTGCCAGACGTTCTGCAAACTTTTCAAACAATGTTCGATCCGGGTCAGAATAACCGGGTGAATAGACCAGGGTTGTCAGCTCAGGAACGTTCGTAAAATCGCGGGCAAAGAATTGTTCCAGCAACTTTTCGCGATGTGCGGCGGTGTAATCAACCGACGCGAAGGTATCCCAATCGACGTCTAGAAGTTCGTCGGTGCGCGGGCCTTTCCAGTCGGATAAGAGCAATTGTTGAAATCGGATGTCGACGGCTTTGCGACCTGACTTCAAATGACTTCGTCGATGCATGGGTGCGAGAAAATCGGTCTCGTATGCAACGACTGGCCCGATATCAAAGCCGCGCCCACCTTTGGGTCCATGTACCCAATTTAGATCAGAGATCAACCCTTTCATAATTGCGTGGGCTAGAAAGTTCCCACGGTCTATGAATTGTGTTTCCCGGTCTTTGATAAAAAATGCCTGCTGCTGTTTGCGGTCGATCATGATCCCGCGCATGTCGCAGTGAAAATCCACATGGGTCAGTTTGGCATTTTTAATGCCGCGGGCTTCCCATACCGGATAGACCTGTTCGTGATTTTCCGCGATGACAAGTTCAGGCATGGGGCTTTTTCAACTGTTGGAGTGCTCACTTCAACTGGTAGCACTTTAGCATTGAAAAAGGTTTAAGCGAATTAGTTGTAATTCGAGGGCGTAAATTTGGCATGCGCTATGACTTAGAACTGACTCAGCTCCGCTGACGATAAACCAAAGCACCACGGTTAGCGCAGCGTAGCCATTCCGCGCTCAAGTAATTCTCTCATGAAGCGCTGGTATTTAATGCCTCGCTTTTCGGTTTCCTCTTTGATTTTCGCGAGTTGTTTCTCGGGCATGCGCATGTTCACACGCGCACTTTTTTCTGCGAACTCAAAATTGACGGGCTGCATTGCGCTCCAGTCATACTCGCTGAGGTCAGCCTCTTCGACGAACTTTTCTGCCTCTTCATCGCTCTTTTGGGGTTGGCCAAGGCTTTAACTTACTTTTGCTCATAGTTCCTGATTTCCTTTGCATGCATATAACGCGCGCTTATCGGTCAAATTATGGTTTGGTTTCCTCGCTAAAACAGTCGCCGTAAGCTATTTACTCGCCAATGAATTCCTTGCGTGTATAGCCCTGCAAATAGAGAAGGGCAGTGAGGTCGCCATGGTCAATACGGATGTTTGCTTCTGCTGCGACGGTGGGCTTTGCATGGAGTGCAACACCCGTGCCGGCCCGCTTAAGCATTGGAAGATCGTTGGCACCGTCACCGACTGCGATAAAATTTTCAGGCTTCAAGGAGAGGCGTTCGGAAATCTCGTTCATGGCTTCGACCTTGGCCTCAGCGCCAAGGATTGGTTTGCGGACCGTTCCGGTGAGTTTCCCGTCCTTTTCTTCCAGAATGTTTGCGCGGTGTTCGTGGAAGCCAAGGGTTGCCGCAATGCGTGATGTGAAGGTTGTAAATCCTCCCGATACCAGCGCAGTATAAGCACTATTTGCTCTCATGGTTTGAACGAGGGTGCGACCGCCTCGTGCGAGCGTTATGCGCTGAGCGATTACATGGTCTGCAATATCGGCAGAAAGGCCTGCCAAAAGTGCCACACGTTCATTGATCGCTGCTTCAAACTCGATTTCGCCGTTCATAGCCTTTGCCGTAATGGCTGCGACGCGGTCTTTGATGCCGATTTCCGCTGCCAATTCGTCGATACACTCCTGATCGATCATGGTGGAATCCATGTCAGCGATCAGGGCTTCCTTGCGCCGCGTAAGTTTGTCTTGAACAGCGAAATCGATGGGTTTGCCTTCCAGTGTCGCTTGTAGTTTCGATTTGGCCTCGGCTGGTGAAATTGTAATATCGATGTCGCAGGCAATGCCTTCGGCCAGCCAGTTAATGTCGGTTGCGCCCAGTGCCACTCTTGCCATTTCCACGTGTTCGGGCGACAGGTCTTGTGTTTGCGGATTGGCGATCAGGGTCGCTACCAAAGTCATGGGATAGCCGTTCATGAAGTTCGATGAGGATGTGTTGTTGATAGCCGGACCGACGGCAAGCGGCAAGACGCGACTTTCCATCGATGCAGCGCGGGCTAATGAGGCTTTGATCATCAACACAGATTCGATGCAGGTCTACTCGGATTTGAGTGTGATTACTGCACGCCCTACGGAGGAGGAAACAGCGCTCGCAGAGCATGTCTTGTTCGGTCATGTGGATGCGAGCATTGCCTATTCTGTGGCGCGTTGGCTTGAGGAGGTTCGGCAGGTCATCGGTGCGGCACCGGCTGGTCGGAAACTTGTATTCGTTGGAGGCACCGGGCTTTATTTCAACGCATTGCTGGATGGCCTTTCGCCTGTGCCGCCGATTACCGACAAAGTTCGTGAAAAATGGCGGGTGGCAGGAAAGCTGATTTCGCCGTCGGAACTCCACAAAGAGTTGTTACGGCTAGACCCTGAAACAGCAAACGGGCTGCGACCGAGCGATCCGCAACGCGTCATTCGCGCGCTTGAAGTGTATGAGAGCACGGGGCGACCTCTGGTTGAATGGCAGCGTGAGAAGGGCGAGCCGTTTTTTCCAGATGAGGTCACAATCAAAAAGCTGTTGCTGATGCCTGACCGGGCAGTTCTCCATGACCGGATCAATCAGCGGTTTGATCAGATGATCCACGTAGGCGCACTGGATGAGGTAGAAAAATTGCTGGCCCGCAACCTCGATCCCAGCTTGCCCGCGATGAAAGCAATTGGCGTTCCGCATCTGGGCGAGTATCTGGCGGGCAATGGAACATTGGTTGAAGCCATTGAAAAGGCGAAGGCAGCCACACGGCAATATGCCAAACGTCAGAGCACTTGGTTTCGCAATTCCTTTGGCGAGGGTTGGGATTTAGTCTAAGAAACCGGAGTTTTGACCGGGTTTGCTGTTGCTCAACTCCAAGGCTGCGCTAAGTTATTGTTACAACATATCTTGTTTAACCCGCACCAAAACCAAGGAGACCATTGTGTCTGATCCTCGTAAAATGCATCCCGCAGCCAAATCCTACGCCCAGGAAGTCACGGCGGGAACTCTATCGCGCCGGGAGTTTCTCACCCGCGCCACTGCGCTCGGGGTGAGTGCGGTTGCAGCCTATGGCCTGATTGGGATGGTCAAACCGGCAAAAGCAGCCGTGACACCGAAAGCGGGTGGCACGATGCGTATTGAATCATCCGTCAAGGCTTTAAAAGACCCTCGAACCTATGACTGGCCGCAAATGTCGAATTATACCCGGGGTTATCTCGAGTATCTGGTCGAGTATCAAACGGACGGTACGTTCAAACCCATGTTGCTCGAGGGTTGGGATGTGAGCGATGACGCGACTGAGTACACGCTTAAGGTTCGTCCCGGCGTTACGTGGAGTGACGGCTCAGAATTCACCGCAGCGGATGTGGCGTTTAATATCGCCCGATGGTGTGAAAAGGCCGTGGAAGGAAATTCCATGGCTTCACGGATGGCATCCCTCGTTGATGAAGCGACGGGGACAGCACGGGAAGGTGCGATTGAGGTTGTGGATGACATGACGGTGCGCCTCAAGCCTAGCCAGCCGGATATTACATTGATTGCCGGCTTCTCGGATTATCCAGCGGCGATCGTGCATCAAAGCTTTAACGGTGATCCGCTGCAAAATCCCATTGGAACTGGGCCTTATTTGCCGGGTGAATTTGAAGTGGGTGTCCGCGCGGTTCTCGTGAAAAACGAAAACCATAAATGGTGGGGTGAGGGTGCTTACCTCGACCGTATCGAATATGTCGACTATGGAACCGAGCAGGCAGCGATCCTGGCGGGTGTCGAGTCCGATGAAGTGGACATGATTTACGAGTCCATTGGCGAATATATTGACATCATGGATGGCATTGGCTGGTCCAAAACTGAAGCCGTAACAGCAAACACGGTGGTGATCCGTCCGAACCAACAAGCTGAAGTGGGTGGCAAAAAACCTTACGCAGATGTGCGGGTACGCCGTGCGCTTGCGATGGCGGTTGATAATAGTGTGCTCCTCGACCTCGGGTTTTCGGGGAACGGTACGGTTGGTGAAAACCATCATGTTTCTCCGCTGCATCCCGAATATGCTGAGTTGCCGAAACCTAAATATGATCCAACAGCTGCGAAAGCATTGATGGAAGAAGCCGGCATGGGCGATTTTGAGCATGAGCTGATTTCAATCGATGACACATGGCGCAAGAATACCAGTGATGCCATGGCCGCTATGTTGCGGGATGCGGGTATTGCGGTCTCGCGGCGTGTTCTGCCGGGTGCCACATTCTGGAACGATTGGGCGAAGTACCCGCTTTCAACGACTGACTGGGCGCAACGTCCGCTTGGGGTGCAAGTGTTGGCGCTCGCATACCGGTCTGGCGAAGCTTGGAACGAGTCTGCTTTTGCAAACGAAGAGTTTGATACGCTTCTGGCGGAAGCAATGTCGATTGCGGACGCAGACAAGCGGCGTGACGTGATGGCGAAACTGCAGAAGATCATGCAGGATGAAGGTGTGGTCATTCAGCCATATTGGCGTTCGATTTACCGCCATCACAAAGAGAATGTGATCGGAGCAGAGATGCACCCAACTTTTGAAATCCACGTTTCGAAATTAGGCTTTGCTGAATAGCTTCATCGGACTAAATATAAACCGTTCAAATAAGCCCGGACGCAGGAAAACGCGTTCGGGCTTATTTGTTTTGTCGCGGCAATCTAGTTGCAAAAGCTTTTATGTGAGATTCGCCGGTGTGCCGGAAACCAAGCGATACAGAAGTGCCGCTAGGGTCTCCATTTCTTCATCATTCCAACGGTCCTGAAACATGAACTCTGCGTGTTTGGTGAAGGTTTTCCTGGCTTCCGCAAACCGGGTTCGCGCCGCTTTCGTGGGAGCCACATAGGAAAGTCTCGCGTCTCTTGGATCGTTTACACGTTCAAGAAGGCCGATTTTCTCCATGGGCGCCACCATTCGGGTGATGGTCGACGCGCTGATATGCATGCGTTTTGCAAGCTCGGTCCGAGAAAGGCGGTTCAGCGGCGCATTCTCCAAATGGGCCAACAAAAAGTATTCATTGACTGACAGTCCGTGGACTGCGGAAAACTCTCCCGCAAGGCGTGAACGGATTTCATCTGCAGCTTGCAGAATTCTAAGTGCGTTAAGGTCGTGTAGATTTTTCATGATTTTGATATAAGTCATATTACTTTCATATGCAAGTATATTGATTTCGTTTGTTGATGGCATTTCAACTGTTGACAAAAAAATGCCCGTAGCTATGTTTTGCACATTAAAGAGGAGAATAGTCAGGTGACTTTCAAAATTCTTGTGGTGATGGAGCGTACACGCGTGATGGATCGTTAGAACCATTGCGAAAGCAGCGTGTACGCCGAAAACAGCTCCCAGAGGGGGCTTTTTTTATGCCCTCACCAAACACGAATAGTCAGTTGATACAAACAAGAGAAAACGCATGAGCATGGAACGAGAAATGACCGGCGCCGAGATGGTGGTTCAGGCTTTGAAAGATAACGGGATAGATACGATCTTTGGGTATCCCGGTGGCGCTGTCTTGCCGATTTATGATGAGATATTTCAGCAAGAAGATGTGGAGCATGTTCTGGTGCGCCATGAGCAGGGCGCGGGACATGCTGCAGAAGGTTATGCCCGTTCTACAGGGAAAATTGGTTGCATGTTGGTGACATCCGGTCCAGGTGCCACCAATGCGGTGACGCCGCTGCAGGATGCTTTGATGGATTCTATCCCGATGCTGTGCATCACCGGCCAGGTTCCGACCGCGCTGATTGGTTCAGATGCGTTCCAGGAGGCGGATACGGTCGGGATCACACGCCCCTGTACCAAACATAACTGGCTTGTCCGTAGTGTGGAAGAACTACCTCAAATCTTGCACGAAGCGTTTCATGTGGCGCAAAACGGTCGACCAGGTCCGGTCCTGATCGACATCCCGAAGGACGTTCAGTTTGCAACCGGCACTTATTTCCCGCCGGAAGAAGCTGACCTTTCCGGCTATGCCCCACAATTGCAGGGCAATGCCGACAATATTGCTGCGGCTATCGAGCTTATGGCGACAGCCAAAAAACCCGTACTCTACACTGGTGGCGGGGTGATCAATTCCGGCGATGAAGCCAGTCGCCTTCTGCGCGAACTTGCTGAGCTGACCGATTTTCCGATCACGTCTACGCTTATGGGATTGGGCGCCTATCCTGCGAGTGGGAAAAACTGGCTGGGTATGTTGGGCATGCACGGCACCTACGAAGCCAATATGGTCATGCATGATTGCGACGTGATGGTGTGCATTGGTGCCCGTTTTGATGATCGTATCACGGGCCGTATTGATGCGTTTTCACCCAATTCGAAGAAGATCCACATTGATATTGATCCCTCATCCATTGGCAAAAATGTTCATGTGGATGTGCCGATCATCGGCGATTGTGCCACGGTTCTGGAAGATATGGTTCGCCAATGGCGCGCGCTCGATAAAACACCTGACACGAAACGATTGCAGCCTTGGAAAGATCAAATCGATACGTGGCGGGCGCGCAAGTCACTGGCCTACAAAAACTCCAAAGATTTCATCATGCCTCAATACGCGATTGAGCGGCTCTATGAACTGACCAAGGATCGAAAGACCTACATTACGACCGAAGTAGGCCAGCATCAGATGTGGGCGGCGCAATATTACCATTTTGAAGAGCCTAACCGCTGGATGACTTCCGGCGGGCTGGGTACGATGGGGTATGGTCTGCCGGCAGCATTCGGAGTGCAGATGGCACATCGTGACGCGTTGGTAATTGATATTGCAGGGGACGCATCCATTCAGATGTGCCTGCAGGAAATGTCGGCGGCGCTGCAATACAATGCGCCGATCAAAATTTTCATTCTCAACAACCAATATATGGGCATGGTCCGCCAATGGCAGCAATTGCTGCACGGCAACCGGCTTTCAAACTCCTACACCGAGGCCATGCCGGATTTTGTGAAGCTGGCGGAAGCCTATGGCGGAACCGGTATTCGCTGCCGCAAGCCGGATGAGTTGGACGATGCGATCATGGAAATGATCAATACGGACGGTCCGGTGATTTTTGATTGTTGTGTGGCTAACCTGACAAACTGTTTCCCGATGATCCCTTCCGGTAAAGCACACAACGAGATGCTTTTGCCGGATGAGGCGAGCGACGAAGCGGTTGCCACAGCGATCGATGAAAAAGGAAAGCAGCTCGTATAACCGTTTCGGTTTCTTCGGCCTGCGGACTAGGACCTTCACATGAACCGGGACATGATTGACTATGGGCTGCTGTTTGTGTCGGCAGCTCTTTATGGCTCGACGTTCATGTTGATCGCCATTGCTGTTGAAAGCCTGCCGCCAATGACAGTGGTTGCGGGACGTCAGGCGCTGGCAGCAGGCATTTTCATTGCAATCGCGGTGGTGCTTCACCAGGCTTTGCCCCGGTTTAATGCTGCTAATGCGAAAGTCTGGCTGCTTGTCATTGCATCTGCTTTTTTCGGAAATGCGCTGCCCTTTTATCTTACCACGTGGGGGCAGCAGGAGGTGGATGCGGGTATGGCTGCGATCATCATTTCCACCATGCCGCTGATTACAACCGTTCTTGCGCATTTTTTCACCGAGAACGAACGGTTGAATTCCCGCAAAGTCTTGGGTCTGGCGGTTGGGTTTTGCGGTGTTGTTATCCTGTTTGGCCCGGGTAAACTCCTTTCGCTCGGTGATGACACGGTGCGTCAGTTGGCGATCCTTGGTTCTGCGCTTTCATTTGCCATCAATATGATCGTGATGATCCATCTCACACGTCTGCCACGCTATGCGCTTCTTGCGGCGATCTTGGGCGTGTCATTTCTTATGTCGCTCCCGTTTTCGCTCATAGAGCAGCCGTGGAGCCTCGATGTGACCACCGCATCAATTCTGGCAGTGATTGCCATTGGGATCATCACCAGTGCGATTGGAAATCTGCTGAGTTTCAAGATACTCGAACGGCGTGGTGCGCTTTTTAATGCGCAGACGAATTACTTAATTCCTGTGGCGGCAATTTTTTGGGCATGGCTCATCCTTGATGAAGTGCCGGAGTTGCTCGTATATGTGGCGCTCGGAATGATTTTATCCGGTATTGCGATTGTGCGGGGTGTCTCAAGCCTCGCAGGAAAACAGGAAGGACAGCAGCCCGTTTAAGACGGGTTAGCGAAAAACCATGCATCTGGCCCTTGGAAACAAGCTTTATTCATCATGGTCCCTGCGGGCTTACATCTTGCTGAAAGCGTTTGACATCCCGTTCGATGAAACGGTTATTGCCATGTACAAGGACAACACGCGTGAACGGATGCTGTCATTCGGGCCCACCGGCAAAGTACCGGTTTTGCGCGATGGTGATTTACACATTTGGGAAAGTCTCGCCATCATGGAATATGTGGCTGAGGCCTTTCCGGACAAAGCCATATGGCCAAAGGACAAAGCCGCGCGAGCTCATGCGAGGGCAGCAGCAAGCGAGATGCATGCAGGCTTTATGGGCATTCGGGGGGCTTGCCCTATGAACCTGACGGCGCAGTTTCAACCTAAAGATCGCGGCGAAGACGTCTTGGCAGATGTGGCACGGCTTGGTGTTCTCTGGGGTGAGGCGCGCTCGCGTTTTGGGCAGGACGGGCCGTTTCTCTATGGTGAGTTTGGTGCCACTGATGCGATGTTCGCACCCGTCGTGACCCGGCTCGATACATACCAAATTGAAGTGAGCAAGGAGATGCAAGCCTATATGGACGCGGTGCTCAATCATCCGGCATTTTTGAGCTGGAAAGAAGAAGCATTCGGCGAGCCATGGTTCCTTCCCCACTACGAAGAGGGGGAAACCGTTGCGGCCCGATACGTGATGCCAGCGGAAGGCGCGAAAGCGGAATTTTCATGAGTGTTTCAAAACCCGGTACGCTGATTGTCAGCTATGTTCTATTGGTTGCATTGGCTGCCAATTTCGGTGTGTCATTCATGCTCACGAAGATTGCAGTGGCTGAGGTGCCGCCTGCAACCATCGTTTTCACCCGGCTTCTGATCGCGGCGATTGGGGTCTGGTTTGTGATGCTGTGGGCGGGGCAGGAACTCAAGCCTTTACTCAAGCACTGGAAAGCGATTACGGTTGCGGCGTTTTTCGGCAATGCCATGCCTTTCTTCTTGATCGCTTGGGGGCAGGCCAAGGTCGATGCGGGACTGACATCCATCCTGATGGCGGTGATGCCATTGATGACGATTGTGATGGCGCATTTCTTCACCGGTGACGAAAAGCTCAATACATTCAAGGTTATCGGATTTTGTTTCGGCCTGTTTGGGGTGGCCGTTCTGATCGGCCTTGATAAGCTCGCGACATTGGGTGACGAGACGATCCGGCAATATGCCATTATGGGGGGTGCATTCTGTTATGCGGTCCATGCGATCATCTCGAAATGGCTCACGGGTCTGCCGCGCCAGGCGGTGACGGTCGCCGTGTTGCTGGTTTCGGCTCTGATGCTTTTGCCGTTCAGTCTTTATCTTGATCGGCCCTGGGCGCTTTCTCCGTCAGCGCCGACCATCTGGTCTTTGTTGATCCTTGGCGTTTTCCCCACAGCACTTGGCACGCTCATGCTGTTTGCCATCGTTGAGCGGCAGGGGGCGGGGTTCCTCAGCCAGATCAATTTTCTGGTCCCGGTATTCGGCGTCCTTTGGGCCATTGTCTTTATCGATGAGGTATTGCCTGCGAATGCGGTACTTGCGCTCATCATTATTCTTGCAGGCGTCGCGATTGCGCGCTTAAACTTCAATTCACGTTCACTGGAGAAAGCGTCATGAACGCACAACATCAACCGACCGGTTCTGCCTATTTCATCGTCGAGAACAAGGAAGCGCCGCGCACGCATGTGCTTTCTGTGCTTGTCGACAACGAGCCGGGTGTACTTGCCCGCGTCATTGGGTTGTTTTCCGGTCGCGGCTATAATATCGAAAGCCTGACCGTTTCGGAAACAAGCCATGACAAGCACGTGTCGCGGATTACCATTGTGTCTTCCGGAACCCTCAACGTGCTCGATCAGATCAAGAAGCAGTTGGAGCGTATGGTGCCGGTGCACAGGGTCGTGGACCTCACGCTCACCGCTGAACTCAATGGCCATGATAAGCCGCTGGAGCGGGAACTGGCTCTGGTGAAAGTGTCCGGCATGGGAGACGCGCGGCTGGAGGCGATGCGGATTGCGGACGCGTTCCGGGCGACGGTGATTGATGCTTCAACGGAACATTTTACTTTTGAAATTACCGGAAGGCTTTCAAAGGTTGAGCAGTTTATCTCGATCATGGAACCGCTCGGCCTTGTGGAAGTCTGCCGAACAGGCATTGCAGCTGTGAGCCGCGGCAAAGATGGGATGTGATCGGGCGAGTTACTTTTATCGTCATCCTCGGGCTTGACCGGAGGATCCACGCCCAAACTTAATCCTAAGCGAACCCATGTCCGACTAACCCAAACCCACGCGCTTCCTGATTTCTTCATCGCGCAGGCTCACGTCATCGCCGTCAAACTCTTTCGCGTCTTTGGTGGCCATCCAGCAGATGGTTTCGGCCACCCATTCGGGCGGGATGTGTACTGCGGGGTCGAGTTGGCTGACCGGATTGATACCCGATGCCTTTATGGCAACCTGCATATCCGTTGCCACCGTTCCCGGAGAAAGGCCAATCACGCGGACGCCTTTTTCTGCCACTTCCTTGTGCGCGCAGCGGGTCAGTGACAGGGCAGCAGCCTTGGAAGAGCAATAATGGCTCCAGCCTTCCAGCGCAGACGTGGCGGCACCGGAAGAAATGTTGATGATCACGCCCTCTTTTTGCCGCTCCATGTAGGGCAGGGCCGCATGGATTGCGTAATACACCCCCTTCACGTTCACATCGATTGCTTTGCCCCATTCGCGCGGGTCTGAGTCTTTCAGCCGCGCGATTGGGTCGATCAATCCGGCATTGTTCACGACGATATCGATGCGCCCGTATTTTTCCTTGGCGAGATCAATAGCGGCCTGCACATGCGAATATTTGGAAACATCACATTCGATGCCAACGGCTTTGCCGCCGACGGAGGCAATTTCTTCGGCGATTGATTTGACGGCTTTTTCCGTTCTCGCGGCGAGCACGACATTGACGCCGAGGTCGGCCATGCGGCGAGCGGTTGCTTCGCCAATACCTTTACTTGCACCTGTTACGAGTGCCGTCTTGCCTGATAGTTCTTTCATGTGAATTCCCGATGGTCAGCCGCAGTTTGCTTTGTGCGCTGCGCTTATATTTTCAGATAAGCATTTGCGGGAAGAACTCAAGTTTCGCGAGTGTCAGTGTCTTGGTTTTCGTCGTCTATGAAGCTTGTTTTGTTTTCTTCTTGACCTTCATCCAATGCTTGGTCGGGTTCAGGGTTTGATTCCGGTTCGGCACTTAGCTTATTGTTTTCATGATCAATTTCTTGGATTTTTTCGGTCGGCTCTGCCGTATCCTCGATGAAATCAGAGATTTCTTCCGCAGCTTCGATTACTTTCTCGCTGGCTTCGGAGACACTCATGAACGCGCCTTCATACAGGGGTTTGGTGGCTGTATGGATGCCGTATGCGTTGGCCTGAGCGTGTACGATGCCGTTTTTGATCAATGCCTGTTTGAGAGCGGATGCAGCGGTTGCATCCACCTGCAGTGAGCGTTGCAGCAGGCCAAGATTACATTTGTTATGGGCGCGCACGATCATCTCCGCCCACTGATAGGTGTGTTGCGAAAAAGCCGCTGTTCCCGCTGCAACGGACGACTGGGCAGCAAGGCTACCTGCGGGAATTGGCAAGGCAGGCAACAGAGCGGTTGCGCCGATTGATTTAAGAAAACTGCGTCTATCCATAATGCTCCATATAAGCATAAGCACTGCTCCTTTACAGGGTGGTTGACAGTCGTCAATCAATAGGTCAACAATGCTGACCTATTGGAGAGCGCAGATGTCCCTTGATGTGTTTTTGGCCCTTTTGGGCTTTTCGTTCGTTTCGTCGGTGACGCCTGGTCCGAACAACATCATGCTGCTCACGTCCGGTGTAAATTTCGGCTTCAAGCGAACCATTCCGCACATGTTTGGCATCGCTTTTGGTTTTGGGGCATTGCTTCTAGCGGTGGGCTTCGGGCTCAAAGAAGTGTTTGAGGAATTCCCGCAGGTTCAACTGATCATTAAAATACTAGGCGCCGCTTACCTGCTGTATCTGGCGTGGAGGATTGCCAATGCCGGTCCGGTGGAAGTGGGCGAGGGAAGTAGCCAACCTATGACATTCATGGCTGCTGCCTTGTTCCAATGGGTGAACCCCAAGGCATGGGTCATGGCGATCACAGCGATGACGGTTTACACGGGCCAGCCGGATTTCGCCACGAGCGTATTTATTGTGTGTTTCGCTTTTGTGGTGATCAACTTTCCCAGTGTTTCGATCTGGTGCGGGTTTGGAGTTTGGCTTCGCGAATTCCTGAGCGACCCCAAGCGGCTCAAGGTTTTCAATGTATCCATGGCACTTCTGCTGGTCGCAAGTCTGTGGCCGATGTTACGATGAAACGGTTTGCGAATTTTGTGAATCATGCCAATAGGTTCGGATGAAGTTTTCACCCGAACAGGATGATGCACTGGTCCAGGTGGATCGCTGGCTGAAGGCTGGAGACCGCCAGGTTTTCAGGCTTTTCGGTTATGCGGGAACGGGCAAAACCACACTGGCTCGCCACCTTGCTGAAGGCGTGGATGGCGATGTTTTGTTCGCGGCTTTTACCGGAAAGGCAGCGCAGGTTTTGCGGTCGCGCGGAGCGCCGAAAGCCTCCACCATTCACTCGTTGATCTATCGGCCCAAAGGGGAAGAGACGATCGAAAACGACGAGGGGAAAACTGAAGTCTCACCGATGTTTTCCCTTAATCGGCAAAGCCCCGTTTCAAAGGCTGCACTCATCGTCATTGATGAGTGTTCCATGGTGGATGAGGAGCTTGGGCGTGATCTGCTCTCGTTTGGCACGCCGGTGCTGGTTCTGGGCGATCCAGGCCAGCTTCCGCCGGTGAGTGGTGGTGGTTTTTTCACAGAGCATGACCCGGATATCCTGCTGGAGGAAATCCATCGACAGGCATTGGATAACCCGATTATTGAGCTGGCCCGCCAAGTGAGGCTGGGCAACCAGGTGATGATTGGTGATTATGGTGATACGGCGAAAGTCATTCCGAAATCCCAAGTGAACTCTGAATTGGTACTCGATGCGGATCAGGTTTTGGTGGGAACCAATCGCACCCGCCGCAGATACAACGAGCGTTTGCGGCAGTTGAAAGACTTTGAAGGTCCATTGCCCGCGGCAGGTGACAAGCTCGTATGCCTGCGAAATGACCCCAAAAAAGGCCTGCTAAACGGCTCTTTATGGCATGTGTCCAGCGCGGCAAGGACCGTGAAGCCCTTCATGAATGTTCTTATCAAGGCCGAAGATGAAGGGGTTGAACGTTATTCTGCAAAAGTGAAATTGTTGAAGGCAGCCTTTGAAGAACCGGAAAAGGAAATCCCGTGGCAGATCAAACGTCGCCACGATGATTTTGACTACGGTTACGCACTCACGGTTCATAAGGCGCAAGGCTCGCAGTGGGACGAGATTGTCCTGTTTGATGAAAGTTATGCGTTTCGCGAACACCGGGACCGATGGCTCTATACTGCCATCACCCGCGCTGCCGAACGGCTTACAATTGTAAAGTAAGCCCGATAGTCGGCTAAAAACTCCGCTTCCCGGTGATTTAGTGACCATCTGTTAACTCTGTTCGTTTACGCCTCGGTAGAGCGACAAGCATGTGTATCGCGGGGCAAAATGAATTTATCGAGATCTGACAGTCTCAGAGTGAACAAGATTCGACTGATTTTTTTCGGTTCGATGGCTGCTTTGATGATGGTCGTTGGTGGCTTTATCTGGGCGCAGATAACGCTGAATTCCATGGCAAGCAAAACGGATGCGCTGGTTCTGGCAGTGGGAGAATTGGATGCTCAGGCAAATTCACTCGTGCGAATTCTGCGAAAGGCGGATGAGACCTTAGAGGGAAATTCTGCAGGCCCATACAACCAGATTGCTTCTGCGTTCAAGGCGCAGCTTTCCGGTACCAAGGAACGTTTTGATACGCTTTCAGCAGGTATCCAGAAAGACAATTCAAAGTTTGAACTATTTCATCTAACCGGCATGGTTTCGCATCGCTGGGATGCCGGGATGCGAGACCTAAAACTGGCTCGTCTCAACTCGGAGATAGAGGTGTTTCAGGGGGCACTTGAGCCATTTCCTGTAAGGGGAAAGCGTGAGTTGCTGTCCGTCTCCAACAGGATTTTCGATCTCAACGACTATCAGTTTGCGCAAGCCATATCTTCTTCGAACCAGTTTCTGGTGGAAGAACTGAAATACATCAATGATATTTCAACAAGGCTTTCCTGGGTGTTTGCCTTCGCGATCGGCGCGGTCATGTTCATTGTTTCCTTGTTCCTGTTCATGCCCATGGAACGGTCATTAAAGGCAGCATGGTCCGGGCTTGCGGACGCGTCGCGTCAGGCAAGGCTGGCGGACCGGGCAAAGTCTGAATTTCTAGCGAATATGAGCCATGAAATCAGAACGCCAATGAACGGCGTGATGGGCATGGCCGAACTGCTACAGCGTACGGAACTTGATAAAAAACAAAAGGCCTTCGCCGATATTATCGTTAAATCGGGCGCGTCGCTTCTGACCATCATCAACGATATTCTGGACTTCTCCAAAATCGATGCCGGTCAGATGGAACTCGATCCTGCGCCCTTCAGCATGGCGGAAGCGATTGAGGATGTGGCGACGCTTGTTTCGTCCAAAGTGGCGGAAAAGGATTTGGAATTGGCGGTTCGGATCGATCCAAATCTTCCCGGGTCTTATGTGGGGGATGTGGGTCGCATCAGACAGATCGTTACGAACCTCGTGGGCAATGCCGTTAAATTTACCGAGGCCGGGAGTATCTTAATCGATGTGAGCGGTTCGGTTTCCAACGAAATTGCTTCGCTCACTGTTTCTGTTGAAGACACAGGGATTGGTATCGCTCCTGAAAAGGTCGAGCGGATTTTTGAAAAGTTCAGCCAGGTTGATGAAAGCGCCACGCGCAAGCACGAGGGTACTGGGCTTGGTCTCGCCATTGCCGCGTCTTTGGTGCAATTGATGGATGGGAAGATGCAGGTTCGTTCAAAAGAAAACGAAGGCTCAAAGTTCTGGTTTGACTTGAAATTGCCTGTGCATGCTTCCGCTTCCATGAAGCGGCAGGTGCCGATGGATATCTCAGGATCGCGTATCCTCATCGTGGATGACAACGAGGTGAACCGGGATATTCTCGTGGAGAATATGCGTGCCTGGCGTTTTGAAAGTGCTGCCGCCTCTTCCGGGCGTGAGGCAATCGCAGCGCTTCATGCGATGCATTATCGAAATGTGATGCCGGATCTGATTATTCTGGATTATCATATGCCTGAGATGACCGGTGCTCAGGTGGCCCGTGCGATTCGGGCAGATGACAAACTCGCGAAACTTCCGATCGTTATGCTGACGTCTGTCGATCAGATGGAAGACGGGAAGAACTTCTCTTCCCTTGGTATTCAGGGCCATCTTGTGAAGCCCGCCCGCGCTTCCGCACTTTTGGAAACCATTATTTCTGTTTTGCAGGATGCCCACAATGCACATGACGAAATGCGCGCTGGCATTGATATGGCAAAGCGGATGCCGTTTCTTAAAACCAATGGGGATCGATCAAGCATCAAAGAGGCATCTGACAAGGAAAGCCTTCCGCCCATGCAGCCGATCAAGGCACAAGACGGCCCTTCCTTGAAAGCCGTAAGCGATAGCGTTCAAACACTGGATGAGGAAGCCCAGGCCAAGCCTGTGGATATGATGCCAATCCCGGACGAAAAGGTAGAGCCGATATCGGAGCCGCAACCAGAGCCGACGGTTGAACCTGAAGTCGTCGAAAGCCAAAAAATTGATGTGTTGATCGCTGAAGACAACGAGGTGAACCAGATGGTTATCTCGCAAATCCTGCAATCAACCGGATACTCGTTCGTGATAGCGGAAAACGGCAAGAAAGCGATTGAACTTTATCACAAGCATTCGCCAAGCCTTATTTGCATGGATGTTTCCATGCCTGTCATGAACGGCCATGAGGCGACACGGGAGATTCGTGCTTTGGAAAAAGGGACCTGGCGCAATACACCGATCATTGGGGTGACTGCCCACGCGATCAAGGGCGATATGGAAAAGTGCTTTGACGCTGGTATGGATGACTATATCTCCAAACCGGTATCGCCCGAGCGTCTTGAAGAAAAGATCAAAACCTGGATCAAGGGCAACGGCAAAAGCATGCGATCACAATCCGCTTAACTGCTTTTGCTGTCTCACTGGTGGCTTATTGCCAACTTACCGGCAAGGTCTTTGTTGAAGAGCGCGATAAGCGCATTGTTGAATGGCTGGCTCTTCTTCATTGCATGGCGCAGGTCGTCGGACACCCATTCCACATATCGCATTCCTCGTTTTGCACGAACACTTGCGGAGAATTCGCCTTCCAGAACGAAAGCAATTTCCCCAATGAAACTGTTGGCGCCGATGGAAAACCGTTTATCGCCTTTTTCCACTTCGGCTTGGCCAGACAGGAGATAGTAAAGCCGACTAGCTTTCTGACCTTCAAGGCACAAAAGTTCATCGCCGTTTGCGGTGTGCCAGACTGCGTGGCGCAGTACTTTTCGGAATTGCCCCGGGTTCAGCGTTCCGAACGCCTGAAACAGATCACGCTCCTCATCAGTCATGTTGAATGTGGTGCGTTCATGCACGATCTTGAATAGGACCCAGAGGTTTGCGAGGCCAAGCACAACGCTTGTGGCAATGGCGTCCCAAAGCGGTGTTTCCGGGAATAGAAGGTAGTAGAGAATGTAAAGAACAGTTCCGCCCAAAACCAGAAGCCGCAATATCAACTCATCGCGAACAAGGAAGCCGATAATATACAAAAGGGCGCCGAGATGGATCAGCACTGCTGGAGAAATGAATGGTTCCAAGGCTGACCTCCGGCATTTTTGGTGCTGCAATGTGCGTTGAATTTTTGCGGCTTGCAAGATGCGTTTGTTCGATTATTGATTGGCTCACATTCCGGTTGGTTTGAGATATTGCAAACGGGGAACGGTGCGAGGAACAATAAAATGCCAGCAAAACTTTCGGTAAATCTCAATGCGGTTGCCCTTTTGCGAAACCGGCGGGATTTGCCTTGGCCGAGTATTGTTCATTTGGGAAGACTTGCCTTGCAGGCGGGTGCGCATGGTCTCACTGTTCATCCGCGCCCCGACCAGCGACACACGCGCTTTACCGACCTGCCGGAATTGCGCGCGCTGATAGATGACGAATTTCCGGAGACGGAATTCAACATTGAAGGCTATCCAACTGAAGAATTCCTTGAATTGGTTGAGGCCAATGAGCCGGAGCAAGTTACCCTTGTTCCCGACCATCCCGATCAACCCACGTCTGACCATGGATGGGACTTTGCGGGCCAGGAAAACTTTCTGCGCGATTGCGTGCAACGGTTGAAAGACGGCGGATATCGGGTGTCGCTCTTTTGTGATCCCGATGCTTCGTTTGCTCAATTGGACCGGGCACAGGCGACGGGTGCGGACAGGGTGGAACTTTACACAGGGCCCTATGGCTCTTGCCATGATGATCCGGAGGCAGCGAGTAAAGCGCTCGCTGATCTCACCGCCACTGCAAAGGCCGCGGAAGAACGCGGAATGGATGTGAATGCCGGTCATGATTTGACGGTTTCCAACCTGCCTGCGCTTGCCCAATCAATTCCGAATCTGGCAGAGGTCTCCATAGGGCACGGGCTGACAGCAGATACGCTGGAATTTGGCATGGCGGGCTCAGTATCGCGGTTTTTGAAAGCCCTTGAGACATGAAACGACTGCTGTATGCTTTTTATCACTCCGTAGCGGGTCTTAAGCACGGATTTGGTAACGAAACCGCAATTAGGGAAGAACTTCTCCTTATCGCTGTTTCCTTGCCGCTTGTGCCTTTGATCACGCTTGACCCATGGCGCATGTTGATGCTGTGGGGTTCAATCCTTTTGATCCTACTGACCGAGTTGCTGAACACGGGCATTGAGCAGGTGGCAAACAAGATAACCCGAGAGTTTGCACCGGAAATTAAATTCGCCAAGGATTGTGGATCAGCAGCCGTATTGGTCGCGTCCCTGATTGCCGCCGGAGTGTGGGGTATCACCATCTGGGAATGGTGGTTCACGCCTGAAGTTTTGGGTTAGTTCGATAGCTCAAAAAAGCCTAGCGATTTCAATTTTTGGACAACGGTTCATCACGACTTTTATGCTCTGGGCCTCCGCGCGTTTTGCGGCTTCGTCATTGCGGATGTTCAATTGCATCCAAATGATTTTTGGCAGTGGTGTGAGGGATAACGCCTCATCCACAACGCCGGATACCGCATCGGAGTTTCTGAAAATATCGACCATGTCGATGGGTTTTTCAGCCGCCAGGGCGGCGAGTGTTTCGTAGCAGGTTACGCCCGCGATTTCGCGGCCGGCATGACCCGGGTTGATCGGGATCGCGTCATAGCCCTTGGCGATCAGATATTTCAAAACATCGTGTGAAGGACGGGCGGGGTTAGGGCTCGCGCCAACCACCGCGATTACCTTGGTTTCGCTCAATATCCCTTTCAGGTAGGCATCGGGATAGGCATCGTGCTCCAAGCTTAAAGTTCCTTTGCCCGCTCGCGCAGAACAAACTTCTGTACTTTGCCTGTGGAGGTTTTCGGCAGTTCCTGAAAGATAAAATGCTTTGGAATTTTGAAGGCGGCCAAATGTGTTCGGCACCAGATTTTCAATTCATCGATGGAAGGTGCTTCGGCGCCCGAATTCAATTCGATGAAAGCGCATGGCGTTTCACCCCATTTGTCATCCTGCTTGGCGACGACCGCTGCTGCGGCAATGGCGTCGTGTTTGTACAAGGCATCTTCCACTTCGATGGAGGAGATGTTTTCGCCGCCTGAAATGATGATGTCTTTGGAGCGGTCCTTGAGTTGGATATAGCCGTCGTCATGCATGACACCGAGGTCGCCGGTGTGGAACCAGCCGCCGGCAAACGCTTCGCTCGTTGCTTGCGGGTTTTTCAAATAACCCTTCATGACCACGTTACCCTGCATCATCACTTCACCGATGGTCTCACCATCGCGTGGCACACTCTCCATGGTC
>CAWUJX010000041.1:0-21013 GCA_963922635.1 uncultured Hyphomicrobiales bacterium
AAGCTACGCGGCCGCCCCATAAAAGCTCCAAAAGGTTTCTCCACACGGCCGACCACCGGTCGCATACGAGAGACGTTGTTCAATATCCTCTCTAACCATTTGGATTTTGAGGGGCTGAAAGTGCTGGATTTATTTGCAGGGACAGGCGCCCTAGGGATTGAAAGTATTTCACGCGGAGCAGCCGAATGCCACTTTGTAGAACAGGCCTCCCAATCCTTGGGGGTCATCAAAGATAATTTGGAAAAATTGAATGTGAGTTCTGAGGCAACAGTTAAGAGGGGCGATGCCACAAAGCTTGGCATGTTTGATGGGGAGAGAGCGTTTGATCTTATTTTTGCAGACCCACACTACGGCAACGGTTTGGGGGAGCGTGCGGCCGATGCCCTGTCCAAAGGCGGTTGGTTAGCCCCGGCTGGAATTTTTGTACTGGAAGAGGCAACTGCTTCATTTCCAGAAAAGTTGAATGGATTTGATCCGATTGACGTCCGTTCATTTGGTGAAACCACAATAGGACTGTTTAAATTGACTGCCTGACATCTATATCAAACGACACAACCGACTGGAGACCCAGATGCGCTTTCTTTCACTTGCTCTGTTTTTTTTTGCTCTTTTGATACCGGGAATTTCACTGGCCTCAACGAAAGGACCTGAAGTCGCGGAATTCATGCTTGATAATGGGGTGCAGGTGATTGTGATCCCTGATCGCAGAGCCCCGGTTGTGACACATATGGTTTGGTACAAGGTTGGTTCCGCCGATGATCCGATTGGAAAATCCGGCATTGCACATTTGCTGGAACACCTAATGTTCAAAGGGACAAGCAACACGCCGCAGGGAGAGTTTTCTGCCGCTGTCACTTCTATTGGCGGGCAGGAAAACGCATTCACCAGCATAGACTATACTGCCTATTTTCAAAAAGTGTCGCCAGAAGCACTGCCGACCATGATGAAATATGAGGCGGATCGGATGCGTAATCTTGTTCTGACAGATGACCTCATTTACCCCGAGCGCGATGTTGTTCTGGAAGAGCGCAGTGGGCGCGTGGACAACAGTCCTGGCGCTATCCTTTCCGAATTTACGCAGTCAGCGCTCTTCGTCCACCACCCATATGGTATCCCGATTATCGGTTGGGAACATGAAATTGCTAAACTTGAGCGCGAAGCCCTGCTCGCATTCTATGAAAGATGGTACCAGCCATGGAATGCAATTGTCGTGGTTGCCGGTGATGTGGATCCGCAAGCGGTGCTTGAAGAAGCCCAAAACACCTATGGCAAAGTGGAGGCAACGCGAGAGAAAACGCCACGTGTTCGTGTGTCTGACCCTGCGACCGTTGTGGCCAAGGAGGTGACATACTCGGACCCAAGGGTCACCAATCCTGTTTGGCGTAGAACGTTTCTGGCACCCTCATATCAAAACGCTGCTCCGCGAGAGGCGGAGGCCTTGGATTTGCTTGGTACGATCTTGGGCGAGTCTGCCACGAGCCGCATCTACAATGAGATCGTATTGGAGAGCCAATTGGCGACAAGTGCAGGCGCGTTTTATCAGGGTTCAGCACGTGACATGGCATATTTCGGCCTTTATGCAACACCGCGCGGCGACACCAGTTTGGAAGAATTGGAAGCAGCCATGGAGGCACAGGTCGACAGACTACTAGCAGACGGTGTCACCCAGGAGGAGTTGGACCGTGCGCGACAATCATTCCTTAAATCCGTAATTTACAGCCAGGATAGCCAAGTGACATTGGCACGAATTTTTGGAGCCGTGCTTTCTGTCGGTGGAACTGTGGAAGATATTGTTGAATGGCCGGACCGGATTAAAGCCGTCACCGTGGATGACGTGAACGCCGCAGCCAGGAAATATCTGCAACGGAAAAAATCCGTCACCAGCTACCTTCTCCCGGAGGATCAAAAGTCATGATTAAACATCATATTTCACGACTTGTTTCGTTCGTTTTTGTTTGCGTGCTTGCATTTGCTGGTCAGGTGGGTTCGGCAGCGGCAATTGATATTCAGGAGGTCACGAGCAAAAACGGTCTGAAAGCTTTTTTGGTGGAGGATTACACGCTTCCCATTGTGGCATTCTCGTTTTCTTTCGAGGGCGGCAGTCTTCAAGATCCTGCCGGAAAAGAGGGAACGGCAGGTCTCATGCGTTCGCTTTTGGATGAGGGCGCCGGTGAATATGACAGTGCTGCGTTTCAGGCGCGGTTGGAGGAACTTGGTGTAGAACTGGGCTTCTCGGTGTCGACAGATCGGTTTCAGGGCGGTTTGCGAACTCTGGCGGATGAAAAAGACAATGCATTCGAGATGTTGCGCCTCGCGATCAACGAGCCTCGATTTGATACCGATGCCATGGAGCGGATGCGCGATGCATTCCGCACTTCTCTTATCTGGTCACAAACCAATCCCGGCGCGCGCGCCAGCGAAGCACGGCGGATTGCGCTGTTTGAAGGCCACCCTTATGCAAAACCTGGCCGCGGAACACTGGAAAGCATAGAAACCATCACCAAAGCTGATGTGGAAGCTATGCGAGAGAAGCTTTTTGCACGCTCCAATCTATCTATCGGTGTCGTTGGTGCAATTAGCGCGGACGAAGTGGCAACTGCCATTGATCAGATATTCGGAGCATTGCCCAAAGAACCGTCACTCAAGCAAGTGGAAGATGTGCAACCGTTCCTTGGAAAAGAGGTCGAAATTGATATGTCGGTGCCAAACGCATCGATCAGTCTCGTCTATAAAGGGCTCAAGCGCGACCACCCGGACTTCTTTGCCGCATTTCTCATGAACCATGTTCTTGGCGGAGGCTCGTTCACGTCTCGTCTTTATGATGAGGTGCGAGAGAGGCGCGGTTTGGCCTACGGTATATCGTCTAGCGTGTTTACGGCTGCTCATACCGGATATCTGATCGCAGGCACATCAACTCGAACTGAAAACAGCGATCGGGTTCTGGCGCTGATGAAAGACACAATTGCAGACATCGCTGAAAACGGCATTACTCAAGAAGAACTTGATGCTGCGAAACGGTTCGTATCCGGTTCTTACGCGATCAACAATCTTGATACGTCTTCGAAAATTGCCCGTGTTCTGGTTAGCCTTCAAACGCAGAACCTTGGCATCAATTACATCAATGACCGTCAGCGCTTGATTTCTGCTGTCACCCTCGAAGACGTGAACAGAATGGCAAAGGAATTATTGTCCGTAGAGCCAACGGTAGTTGTGGTAAGGCCGACTTCATAAAGATCAAGATTAATAGGAAACAGGCATACAACCGACCGGGTTTCCAGTCTTACTCTAGACAACGCCTCGATCGGCAGCATTTTCGCGTGCTTTGCGTGTAATCCGTGCTGGCACCGCCGGGTCCTCGGGTACAAGCGCAATGGGAAGTGCAATGGCTGCTTTGGCCAATTTGTTTTGGGCGGCACCCATGCCGCTTAAGCGTTTAAGATCTTTGGTGGTGGTGACAAGGTGGAGTTTCTGATCCTTTGCCCGCTTGATCAATTCGTTGCATTCCTCATCGGTATAGAAATGATGATCACCAAAACCCTGGCGATCTCTCACGGTGCAATCCAGCGTGCCAAGTGTGTCGAAAAACTTGCCTGGGTCGGCAATGCCCGCAAATGCAAAGACTTGCTTTCCCGCCACGGCTCCGGGATCAAGCGGTTTGACGCCAGCATGAAACACCGGTTTGCCGGCGCGAGCTACAGAGCGAACAATTCTCAAGCCCGCCTCATGTTCACCAATAATCAAAACCGCGTCGGCGTGTAAGAGTTGTCGCTTTAACGGAACGCGCAATGGCCCCGCGGGAATAGCAAAGCCGTTTCCAACACCTCTTTTTGCGTCGATGACAACGAGGCTGTAGTCCTTTTGAAGTGATGGGTTTTGAAATCCATCATCCATCAGGATGATATTGCATCCTTGGTCCAACAACAGGTCAGCCCCCTTTGGGCGATCCGCAGAAACCACTGTAATTGAATGGGCGGCATGAATAAGCGCCTCATCACCCACATCATGAGCGTTATGATGATTGGGGTTTACGACCGTGGCACTGCTTATGGCGCCGCCATGTCCCCTTGATAAGATGCCGGGCTTGAAGCCGTCATCTGTTAGATGCTTAGCCATTAGTTCCACGGTGGGTGTTTTGCCCGCTCCACCGGCTACAAAGTTACCGATGCAAATCACAGGCACAGGCACCGAATGTGACGGTGCCACTTCCATACGCGCAGCGGCTGCTCTTCCCCAAATCATTGCCAGCGGCGATAGAGCCCATGATTGCCAACCCGGTCTGTTCCACCACCACGGGGGTGCTTCATCCAGCGCCATTTTTCAAACTCTCCAAATCGCGCTTTACGGTGAGGGGGAACAGATAGGAATCGAGATAGTCCGAGGTTCGTTTCAGGGAACCGCGCATCTCTTCGAGGGTCTTCGCAGCGTTGTCCGCCATCCTTTGGCGTTCTTGCGGATTGCGCAGCAAGTATTCCACGTTGGCTGCCAACATCTTTTCGTCAGCCACCAATCTCACTGCTTCTGCTCTGAGGAGATTGGTATAGGCATCTCGAAAATTGTGGACTGCTTGGCCTGAGATAATCGGGGTCCGTGTCATGGCAGGTTCCAGTGGATTTTGCCCGCCGGATGATTTGAGGCTCTTTCCAACAAATGCAACTTGTGCGAGGCGCAGGTAAAGGCCCATTTCTCCCATTGTATCACCCATATAGACATCGCTATCGGGTGCTATTGCTTCGTTCTGGCTGCGCTGAGCAACCTTCAAACCGTTTTCCCGCAATAGTGCAACAAGGCCTGGCGCGCGGTCCGGGTGTCGCGGAACAACGATCGTGAGCAAATTGGGAATGCGAAGTTTGAGGTGGGAATGAATTTTGCCCACTGCTTCTTCCTCTCCTTCATGGGTACTTACCGCCACCCAACACGGCCTCCCGCCAATCAACCTGATATGTCGATCCAGTTCCCGCTGATCATAGGGGAGGGAGTCTGTGTCAACTTTCAGGTTTCCTGAAACATCCACTGGCCGAGCTCCGAGATCTCGAAACCGCTCAGCGTCAATGTCTGATTGTGCGACGACCCGGGAAAAGTTTTCGAAAAGTGTTTCGGCCAACCCGGACGCATTCCGCCATCGCTTGAACGAACGGTCTGACATCCGGGCATTTACGAGGATCGAAGGCGTTCGGCGGCTCGCCAGTTCCAGAATCGTCATGGGCCAAATTTCAGACTCCGTGAAAACCGCCAAATCCGGTTTCCAGTGATCCAGAAAGCGTTGAACCGCAGGTTTCAGGTCTAATGGGACATATTGGTGGAATGAACCACGCGGGAGGCGTTTACGAACAATCTGCGCCGATGTGACCGTACCCGTTGTCATGATCGTGTTGATGCCAAGCTGGTTCACATGATCGATGAGCGGGATGACGGCCATGGATTCGCCAACGCTTGCCGCATGAAACCATACGATTGGTCCCGCAGGTTTATCAGCGCTTGGATACCCATACCGTTCATACCGTCGCTGGCGGTCTTCTTTACCCTTAGACGCCCGGAACCTTAGGAATGGCCCCATGAACGGATAGGCCACAAGCCCAATACCCCGATATGTGTGCAAGGCCAGTCTGGTAAAAAGACTACTCATTCGGGTTTGCCTGCCAGTTCGTACGCGCGGGCCGTGGCTTGGTTGAGTTCACTTTCAAGCATAACGCGTGCCTGCTCGATCGTCGTTTCGTCAGCATCTGGTGATACACGAACAAGCGATCCAATACAAATTCCAGTCGTTCCAAAGGGCAGGTTCAATGCGGCCTTGTCCCAAGCATTTTTGAATACAAGACGGCGGCTTGAGGCGATAGCGAGGGGGACAATCGGCGCGCCTGACTTCTTGGCAAGTTGGACAATCCCCAGTCCGGCCCTTCTGGAAATGCCCTTTGGAATATCCGCAGTCTGAACCACATTCTCGCGACGCTCCAATGCGGCAAGCATTTCGAGAAAACCCGAAAGTCCGCCTTTTTGCAAAGTCGCGGATGCTTTGCGGCCGCCAGAGGCCCGAATGGTCTTATTGCCGAAATGTTCAACGATGCGCGCAGTGACCTCACCATCCACGCTTTTTGAAATCATCGCTGAGCCATTGAGGCCAATCGGTACCGCTGGCAAAAGAATATGCTGGCCGTGCCAGACACCAACGATCACCGGCAAGTCAGGTTTTACGCGCTCAACTGCATCGGCAGGTTCGATGATAAACCGATTGGTGCGGATTACCAGTTTCAGATATTTGATTGCCAACCATGACAAAAAGCGCACGGATCGCTCGCTCTCCATGGCAGAACGAGTGAACTGCCGGAATGCGTTCCGAAAACGTTTTTTCAGAGGTTTGCGTGGTTTCATCGGGTTATGGGAGATCGCTTTGCGACGCGAAATTAACCGAAACGCCCATCCCCATCGGGGTCAAGAAGCTTATGCATGTGGACAATGAAGTACCGCATATGCGCGTTATCAACGGTCTGCTGCGCTTTCGAACGCCATGCCTTCTCTGCATCGGCATAATTGCCGTAGATGCCAACAATGTCCATTTTGTCCAGATCGCGAAAGTCTGTCCGTTCCAGGTCTTCAAGCTCACCGCCAAAGACGAGGTGCAGCAATTGTTTCGATTCTGTTTGTTCACTCATCGAGCGTTCCATTCCCACGTTTACAAGTAGCGTTTGGAAGTCGATAACCTATTGGAAAATGCCTGTCGAGTTCGCATGTGATAAGAGTTCATCATGCTGCTTGACACTCGCGGCGATCAGACCGGGAAGTTTTACATTTGCTTGATTGTAGCGAATTGGGTTTCCTTTGGGGTCCGACAAGATACATCCCGCTTTCTCAAGCAATAAATCCGCTGCTGCCACATCCCATTCGCTGGCTCCGGGTCGCGCGAAAGCACCATCCAACCGCCCGCATGAAACCATCGCCAAGCGATAGGCCAAAGAGGGAATGAACGGTGTGGCTTCGAAAGGCCCGTCAGTTTGTGCGTTGATCACCTCTATCAACTTCTTTGAGCCCGTGACTCGATGCTTTTGCCGTTGTTCTGTTTCCGCAATTGTTGTTTGAACCGGGGTTACGTCTTCAGACACATCAGTGACGAATGTCTCGCCCAGGGAAGGGCAATGGAGTGCTGCCACAACAGGCCGCTCATCTTCTACGATTGCAACGGAAATACACCACTCGTCACGCCCGTCGATGAAGCCTCGCGTTCCGTCAATTGGATCAGCAATTACAAGCCGTGAGCAGGAAAGCCGCTCGTCCGTATCTTCTGTTTCCTCCGAAAGCCAACCATAGTTGGGCCGGGCATCTGTGAATGACTTGCGCAGGAAAGTATCAATTTCCTCATCGGCCTGCGAAACGGGGGAGTTCCCGCTTTTGTACCGGACCCTGTTTTTAGACTTGAAGTAAGTCAACCCGATCTCGCCTGCCTCCCGCAATAACTCCACGAGTAGGGATCGGTCTTCAGCGTTTTGATTAATTGCCGCCAACAGTCATGCCTTCAATCAGGAGCGTCGGACTATTGGTGCCATATTTGAACTTGAGATCATTGGCTGGTGTCATGTTCAAGAACATGTCCTTCAGATTTCCGGCCACAGTGATCTCTGCCACTGGATGTGTAATCTCACCGTTCTTAATCCAAAAACCGGCCGCGCCTTTTGAATAATCGCCTGTTACCATATTCGTGCCGTGCCCGATGGTCTCGGTGAGGTACAAACCTTCTTCAATATTGGCGATCATTTCTTCAGGGGACTGGTCGCCCGGCTGCATAAAGCAGTTTGAAGTGGTGGGGCTCGTGCCTGATCCACCACGCCCGGCGCACCCGTTTGTAGTCATGTTGAGTTCACGGGCTGCAGCACTATCCAGCAGCCAAGTTTTCAAGATACCGTTTTCGACCAGCACCTGCTTTTCTGTTGCCACTCCCTCGCCATCAAAAGGCTTGGAACCGGCCCGACGAACCATGTGAGGATCATCGACGATAGTGATGTTTGGGTTTGTTACCAATTGGCCCAACATGTCGCGCAGGAAACTCGTCTTGCGGACCACAGCGGCTCCGTTGATGGCGCCGGCAAGGCTTCCCAGAATTCCAGCCGATATGCGGGGATCACAGACAATAGGATATGCTCCCGATTTCACTTGGCGCGGGTTCAACCGTTTCACTGCGCGCTCGCCTGCCGATTTGCCAATTGCCGATGCCGCTTCCAGGTCTGATTGATGGATCGCACTATCGTAATCATAATCGCGTTCCATGCCCGTGCCTTCGCCGGCGATCATTGAAGCCTGAACGGAAAAGCCCGAGCGTTCATAACTCCCGGTAAAGCCGTGTGATGTGGCAAGGACGAAGCCGGACCGGGTCCAACCAGCACCTGCTCCCATTGATTTTGTCACGCCGCTTTCTTCAAGGCCTGCCGCTTCCGCCTCCAGCGCTGCGTGTTCCATTGCCCCAGCATCGGGTTGGCTCTGATCCAGCAAGTCCAGCGTTGTGATTGTTTCATTCAAAGCATCGATTTTATACAAATTCTGCGCATCAGCCAAACCCTGGTTGGGGTCTTCCGGTGAAACTTTCGCCATTGCGACGGCGCGTTCTGCAAGCATTTTTGGGTCAGCAGCCGTATTGGATGTGATGCTCGCTATTTTTTTGCCACAGAATACCCGTACGCTTACTGAATTGTTTTCAGCACGTTTTGAATTTTCAATCTTTCCGTCACGCACGCCGACGGAAAGCGATTCACCGCTCGCAACAACCACATCACATGCATCGGCTCCCGCTTTTCTTGCGTGAGAGACAAGTTCATTTGCATTTGCTTGAAGCGCCGTAAGATCAACCATGGAATTCCATATGAAAGCGTTGCGGGAAAAACATCATGACACGACACATAGGTCGCTACCTATATCCGTGCAAGCGCTTGTATTTGCGGGACGTAACGGACATGGTGGCGTTAGAGAAAGGAAGAAAGCATGGCAACAGGTGCAACCCCGGAAATGTATACGCAAGCAGTCGTTTTGTTGGCCGGGGCCGTTGTGGCCGCTCCGATCTTCAAACGCATCGGCTTGGGGACAGTTCTAGGTTACCTTGCTGCCGGCGTGTTTCTGGGACCCATTGCGGGCATCGTTACCAACGGTGAAGACATACTTCACTTCGCTGAACTTGGGATCGTATTTCTATTGTTTATCGTGGGGCTCGAAATGAACCCTTCGCGATTATGGTCCATGCGAAAAGACATATTAGGTCTTGGAAGCACTCAGGTTTTTTCCTGTGGCATTGTCCTAACCTTTTTTGCATGGCTCATCACGAGCAATTGGAACCTCGCGATTGTTGCGGGGTTTGGTTTGGCGCTTTCATCAACGGCATTTGCGCTTCAGCTTCTGGAGACGCGTGGAGAAACCAATACGAGCTATGGGCGCAAAACCTTTTCAATTCTATTGTTCCAAGACCTCGCCATCATTCCAATGCTCGCCGTATTGCCCCTATTTGGCTACACGCTGGAACAGGGAACCGGTTGGGGTCCGGTTTTCGCCGCATTTGGCGCGATTGCATTTGTTGTGTTCGCAGGCCGCTATCTGCTTAATCCGTTTCTGGGAGCGATTGCCAAAACCGGCGCGCAGGAAGCCATGATTGCCACAGCACTGCTTGTGGTGTTCGGCTCGGCCATGTTGATGCAGGCTGCAGGTCTTTCCATGGCCCTCGGCTCATTTCTTGCCGGCGTTCTTCTGGCAGAGTCGGCATTCAAGCACGAATTGGAAGCAAACATTGAGCCTTTTCGGGGTATTTTGCTTGGTTTGTTTTTCATGGCGGTTGGGCTTTCGCTCGACATAAACCTATTGGCCAGTTCATGGCTTTCGATCGTGGTGCTGGTTCTTGGCGCGATGCTGATCAAATCGGTCATGATCTACGTGTCTTGTAGGCTTTTCGGCTCCGGTAATGAAGAGTCGATCAAAGCGGCAGCCATGGTCTCGCAACATGGTGAGTTTGGGTTTGTTATTTTCGCTGCTGCTTCGGGTTATTTTATCCTCGACTCCAATACGACCTCGTTTCTAATCGCAATGGTCATCCTTTCCATGGCCCTAACGCCCCTTGCGGTCTGGATCGCCGGCAGACTGGTGGAGTACCTCGATGTGGAAGATGCAATTGAGGAGGATTTCTCCGAGGCCGGCTCACCGGTTCTCATGATTGGGTTCTCACGGATGGGTCAAATTGTATCCCAGTCGCTTTTGGCGTCCGGAACCGACGTGACAGTGATCGACAATAATCCAAACACGATCCGGCAAGCCGCCAAGTTTGGCTTCAAGATTTATTTTGGGAACGGTGCCAGAAAAGATGTGTTAATTGCTTCCGGCATTAAAGAGTGTTCCATGGTATGCGTTTGTACGCACAGTCCTGAAGTAACCAACCGGATCATTGACCTCATTGCCAGCGACTTTCCTGACAAGCCTATTTATGCCCGTGCCTATGACCGTGCGCATACGCTGCAACTCATGGATAAAGACGTGAAGTTTCATACCCGTGAGACGTTTGAGTCAGCGCTGCTTCTGGGCAATCAAATGCTGCAGGGGTTGGGAAAAACACCCGAAGAAGCCGGCGAAATTGTTGAAGAGGTTCGCCGTCTTGACCGGGAACGCCTGATGGTTCAGTACCGCGAAGGCCTTTATGCGGGTGCAGATCGTCTTCACACGAAGCCTGTTACGCCTGAGCCTCTGATCGAACCGTCCCATGGGCCCGAAGCCTTAGACGAGCGTTCGCGTGAGATGGTGGAAGAAGATAACGAACAACAAGCGTTGGAAACGAAAGAGGCAACCTGATAGGTGTCGCGCTCCGAAACTTTCCATCTGACAGGATAATTCATGGCGTCCGTTTCTGAAAAGTCCGAGAAAGCGGTCTTTACCGAAGGCTCCACCATGCGCCACGTGGTGACCATGACATCGACCGGAGCGGTAGGACTTCTTTCGATCTTCCTCGTTGATGTGGTGAACCTCTTTTACATCTCATTGTTGGGCGAGCAGGAATTAGCAGCAGCTGTGGGCTATGCTTCCACGCTGATGTTTTTCACTGTATCCGTCTCAATCGGCTTTGCGATCGCGGCTACCGCCATTACCGCAAAAGCCATTGGCGCAGGAAAGCGGGAGGATGCTCGCCGTAATGCAGGCGCGTCACTTGTCTTTATGTTCGTATTGGGCGTGTTGCTGGTGGCGATTATGTTTCCGTTATTGCCTTGGATGTTGCACGCGATTGGTGCACGCGGCCTCACTCATCAGATGTCGCTAGAATTTATGCAGATCGTTCTCATATCTTCGCCACTGCTGGCGCTCGGGATGACGGCTTCCGCTTTGTTGCGTGCGCAAGGTGACGCGAAGCGCTCCATGTATGTGACGCTTTCCGCCGGCGCTGCTGCCATGGTGCTCGATCCACTTTTTATTTTTGGATTTGACTTGGGCATTCACGGTGCTGCATGGGCCACATTGTTCATCCGGATTGTGCTCGTTCTCGTCGGGTTTCACGGCATTTTCATCGTACACAATATGGTCGCCCGGCCAGAGTTTTCGTGGTTGAGAAAAACCGCAAAGCCCTTTCTCATCATCGGCGTACCTGCTGTTCTCACCCAGATTGCCACGCCCGTCGGCAACGCCTATGTGACGGCAACCATCGCAGAATTTGGCGATGATGCAGTGGCCGGTTGGGCAATCGTTGGACGGTTGATGCCACTCGCGTTTGCCGCTGTTTTCGCGCTGTCGGGTGCGGTCGGCCCGATACTCAGCCAAAATCTCGGGGCTAACCGTCTGGATCGGGTGAACTCCGCCATGCGCGACAGCTTGCTTTTCACCCTGCTGTATTCGCTTGCAGTGTGGCTTATTTTGGCGATCGCCTGGCCATGGATCTCCGATGCCTTTAGCGCGAAAGACGATGCCGCCGCGTTAATCCGTTTTTTCTGTCTGTTCGTGGCAGGCAGCTTCATTTTTAACGGCGCATTATTCGTTGCCAATGCGGCATTCAACAATCTTGGCTTCCCTATTTATTCGACAATCTTCAATTGGGGCCGGGCAACGCTGGGTATTATCCCGTTTGTTTGGATTGGCAAAGATTACGGCCCGGAAGGTGTGCTTGCCGGATGGGGAGCAGGGGGCATAATCTTTGGTGCCGCTGCAGTGATCGTCTGCTTCAGATCGCTCAAAAAACTACCTGATCTCCAAGACGAGGAGAAAGATCCGGTTATCACCATACCCACGGCGAACTCTCCGTTCACATCGGGTCGTGGCGCATCCAACTGAGGAAAAAGGTTTTGAACCGAAATAGGGATGTCTACTGCGAAGCTTTCACAGAAGCCGCCACATCCACATAGGCCTCTTGCTTGGCGACACTCCAATACTTCAATTCGTCCAGAGGAATTGGTTTTTGGGTTACCGCGCAGCGCACAAATGTGCCGGCTGACAAAACTTGAAAGTCAGCATCGAGATATTTGATCTTTGCCTCGCCGGAGCCCGGACCTTCAAATCGGTTCATGATGTTTCCCTTGGGTTCATCTACCAAATAGGCGTTCTATATCCTTTAGGTCAAGTTCAATGAACGTTGGGCGACCATGATTGCACTGGCCTGAATTTGGCGTGTTCTCCATTTGCCGCAATAGGGCGTTCATCTCATCGGCCTTCAGCAAACGGCCCGACCGGACAGACCCGTGGCAAGCCATGGTTGCTGCAACCTGCTCCAGTTTCTCTTTGAGGCCGTCAGCACTTCCCCATTCTCCGACCTCGTCCGCCAGCTCGCGGATCAGGCTTTGAGTGTTTGTTTCACCCAGTAAAGCAGGCGTTCCCCGCACGGCAATTGCGCCTGGGCCAAACGGCTCAATTTCCAGTCCCAGTTTTTCAAACTCTTCTGCGAATGCGGTCAACCGGCTCACATCTTCTTCCGGTAGATCGACAATTTCCGGGACGAGGAGTAGCTGGCTTGCCATGCCATTTTGCATGCCGTCTTTCAGCTTCTCATAAACAATACGTTCGTGCGCTGCGTGCTGATCGACAATGGTTAGCCCTTTTTCGGTTTGGGCGATGATATAGTTTTTATGGACCTGTGCCCGTGCAGTTCCGAGCGGAAAATTGGTTGGCGATTCCTCGGGCATGTCTGCAACATTGCCACTGGGCGAATAGCCTGATCCGTTTTCAAAATCCTTATCGCCTAGCCCGCTCACATCAAAAGTGCTTTGGCCTTCATTGAACCCGTTGGCAGTGAAGTCATTGGGGTTTGAAACTGCACCAAGCGGTCTTGCCCAACCATCGGCCGATGATGGTCGGTGGTGTTCAGACTTGAACGCATTCATCATTGCTGCTGCGCTGGCTTTGCTACTCAGAGGGCCTTGTCCGCTAAGCGCTTGTTTAAGGGCACCCACCACAAGCCCACGGATCATGGCCGCATCTCGAAACCGCACATCAGCTTTGGCCGGGTGCACATTCACATCAACGAGATGAGGCGGCAACTCCAGAAAAAGAGCAAGGCTTGGATGGCGTCCTGAGGGGAGAAAATCCATATATGCCCCGCGCACCGCACCGAGCAGCGCTTTATCGCGCACGGGCCGATTGTTCACAAAGAAATATTGGCGCTGGGCATTGCCCCGGTGATAGGTTGGCACACTGGCGAGGCCAAATAAACGAGCATCTTCGCGTTGGGCGTCTATGGATAGGGCATTTGCCCGAAACTCTTTGCCTAAGACTTGCTCCATACGTTCAGTAAGATCGGCCGCGGGGTAATTGATCTCGCTGCGATCTGCGCCTGAAATTGAAAATCGGACATGCGGAAAAGCGAGTGCGGTTCGTTTGAAAACATCGGTAATCGCATTTGCTTCGGCCTGATCAGATTTTAGAAATTTGAGCCGCGCAGGCGTTGCAAAAAACAAGTCTCTGACTTCGACGACGGTTCCAGTGGCCAAGGCGGCTGGATTTGGTCCGGAAATTTCACCGCCGGAAACGGCAATTTTCCAAGCGTTTTCCGCACCAGGCTGACGCGATGTTATCGATAATCTTGATACTGAGCCGATGGATGGGAGTGCCTCGCCCCGAAATCCAAGACTGCGAATATCCATCAAATCATCCCCGAGCTTCGAGGTGCAATGGCGTTCGATTGCGAGTGTCAGATCTTTACGGTCCATGCCAAGGCCGTTGTCAGTCACGCGCGTCAGAGTTTTCCCGCCATTGGCAGTGACGATATTGATACGGTCAGCGCCTGCATCGACGGCGTTTTCGATCAACTCTTTGATGACACTTGCTGGACGTTCAATTACCTCGCCCGCTGCAATCTGATTGACCACAGTCCCGTCGAGCCGGCGAATGTTCGGCCGCTCGGGTTTATGAGCCTGATCGCTTTGCGAATCGTGCATGGGTCCGTGTCTACCTTTTGTGTTGCTGGATTTAATTTAGTGGAACCGGCTCAAAATAAAAATCTTGAGCGGCACGGTTCACAGAAATTCTGCTTTTGTGTTTGGCTATTCTTGCTAAATTTGGCGGCATGGCAGGCGCTACGATCGCCAAAATAAGGAAGTTCCAATGAAATCTCTATTCCACTTGGCCTTCAACGTCACAGATTTAGATGAGACGCGCCGGTTTTATGGTGAAACCATGGGGTGCAAAGAGGGCCGCAGCACCGAAACATGGGTCGATTTTGACTTTTTTGGCCATCAACTCTCCATGCATTTGGGTGAGCCTTTTGCCACGGAAAATACCGGCCATGTGGGTGAACACTTGGTTCCGATGCCGCATTTGGGGGCTGTTTTGAGGCATCATGATTGGGAAGCACTTGCGAAACGACTGCAAAATGCAGGCGTTGAATTTGTGATCGAGCCACAAATCCGCTTTGAGGGCGAACCAGGCGAGCAATACACCATGTTTTTCCGCGATCCGTCTGGTAATCCGATTGAAATCAAAGGCTTCAAGGATTTCGAGGCAGTTTTTGATGGTTGAGGCATAGGCGCTTAAAAGCATCAAGTCACAGGAGCTTTCCGGGCATTTCCGACTTTTTCCTTGCATCATTGTGGCTTTCCACTAGGTTGGCGACAGTTGGTAAATTGTGCAATGCACAAAATGGAGAATCCTATGCTTTCAGTGGCCGAAACGTTCAAAAAAGAAGCAAATTTCATCGCAGGCGAATGGGTCCAGGCAGATTCCGGCAAAACCTTTGAGGTTACGAACCCAGCTACTGGCGAGGTGATTGGGACAGTGCCTGAGTGCGGTAAAGACGAAGCAACACGGGCGATCAAAGCTGCGGAAGAGGCGTTCAAGACCTTTGGCAAGACCACGGCTAAAGAACGCTCCGAGATGCTCCATAAACTACATGATCTTATTTTGGAAAATCAGGAAGCGCTGGCGCATTTGCTGTCAGAAGAACAGGGTAAGCCACTGTTTGAAGCTCGCGGTGAGGTCGGCATGTCGGCGGCCTATATTCGTTGGTATGCGGCTGAGTCACGCCGCGTCTATGGTGATGTGATCCCGTCACCGTGGAAAGACCGTCGTATTCTTGTGACGCGCGAACCCATCGGTGTGGTTTCGTGTATCACGCCATGGAACTTCCCATCTTCCATGTTGGCACGAAAAATCGGTCCTGCCATTGCAGCGGGTTGTACGGTTGTTTGTAAGCCAGCTGAAGCGACACCTTACTCCGGTCTTGCTTGGGGCGTTCTTGCCGAAATGGCAGGCGTACCAACTGGCGTCGTAAATATTTTGACGGGTGACCCGGCGGAAATCGGTGAGGAACTGACCACACACCCTGCTGTTCGTAAGGTGACATTCACAGGTTCTACTCGGGTTGGAAAAATCATTCTCGAGCAATGTTCGCGCACGGTGAAAAAGTGTTCCATGGAACTGGGTGGAAATGCGCCATTCATTGTATTTGACGATGCGGACGTCGAGAGTGCTGTGGAAGGTGCGATCGCTGCAAAATATCGAAATTCTGGACAAACATGCGTTTGCACAAACCGGTTCCTGGTCCAGTCTGGGATTTACGACCAATTTGTTGAGAAGCTGGTTGCCAAGACTTCCGCGATGAAGGTTGGTCAGTTTAACGAAGAAGGCGTTCAACAAGGACCGCTTATTAATGGTGCCGCTGTTGAGAAGTGCGTTGAGTTCGTAGCCGATGCCGTGGAGCATGGTGGAGAAATCGCAACGGGTGGTTCACCGCATGCCTTGGGTGGCAATTTCTTTGAGCCTACCATTATCACCAAGGCCAATGATAAAATGCGTTTTTCCTACGATGAGATTTTTGGGCCGGTAGCTCCGATTTACAAGTTTGAAACCGAGGAAGAAGCGCTCGAAATGGCAAACGCCACCATGTATGGGTTGGCTGCGTATTTCTACACCCACGATCTTGGCCGCACCTACCGCATGATGGAAGGTCTCGAATATGGTCTGGTTGGTGTAAACGAGGGCGTGATCACAACGGTGGAGGCACCGTTTGGTGGCTTCAAAGAGTCCGGCCTTGGCAAAGAGGGCGGCTATCAGGGCATCGAGGATTACGTGGAATCTAAATATGTTTGCGTGGGTGGTCTTGGCTTCTAAGACCTAGCCCGAAGCAACCACTATTCCCACAATGATCAACGCGGTTCCAATGATGAACCGCGTTGAAATCGGTTCTCCCAGCACGAACCAAGCGGCGAGGGGAACGAGAACAAATGCCAGTGACATGAAAAGATATGCAGTGGAGAGCGGAACCTGCCGCAATCCCCATATCCAGCCGATGGTTGCAAAACCATACAGGGCTAATGAACTTAAAAAGATCATCAGTGTTTTTGGGTCATCCAGCAGCGTTAGGAACCCGCGGTCGCCCAAGCGTACTGCAACGGTCTTGAACAGTAACTGTCCGATTGCGAGCGTCGCGACAACTGTTATGATGATGATGTAGTTAGCCACGGGCTATCCAATCACACCATGTTATAGAACATACGTTTCACCTCTGCGCGGAAGCGACGTGTGGAGTCGAGCACCACGCCCGCTGTTGCAGAGAGCATGGCGACGATCATAATGCCGGTTGAAAGAACAGCCGTCGGAATCAGCGAAACGGTCGGATCTTCAAGGTAATCAATGAATACGGGCAAAAACAAAAATACCGAGAAAAGAGCACCGAAAAAGCCGATGGCCCCAAAGAAATATAACGGCTTGTATTCTTTCAAGAGAACGATGATTGTTTTTAGTATGCGTGTTCCATCTTTGATGGTGGAAAGTTTGCTTTCTGAACCTTCGGCCCGGTCTGAATATGCAGTAGGGATTTCGATTACAGGCAGGCGAAGTTGTGAGGCGTGAGCGGACAATTCCGTTTCAATCTCAAATCCACTGGAGAGTGCCGGGAAGCTTTTCACAAACCGTCGCGAAAATCCGCGATAGCCTGAAAAAATGTCAGAGAATTCCTGACCCAATGAAAGGTTGTAGAGTTTGTTGAAGAGCGTGTTGCCAAAAGCATGGCCGGAGCGTTCGTGCTTTTCAAGGGCACCGGAACGCGTTCCCACTGACATATCATGGCCCTCTTCTATGGCTTCCACCAGTTTCGGCGCGGCTGCCGCTTCATAAGTGTCGTCGCCATCCGCCATCAGGTAGATGTCCGCTTCAATTTCCGAGAACATGCGGCGGACCACATTGCCTTTTCCAGGGCGTTTCTCGAAGCCTACGATCGCGCCTGCTTTTTTGGCGACCGCTGCCGTATCGTCCGTTGAATTGTTGTCATAGACATAGACCTTGCACCCCGGAAGGGATGCTTTGAAATCACCAACCACTTTGGTGATTGCAATCGCCTCATTCATGCAAGGAATGATGACCGCTACGTTTGAATATTTCGCCACCGTGCCCGACCAGTTTTACTGCGTTGCACCAGACCATAGTGGAGGCGAGTAAAAATAAATTTAATGTTTATCGATTAGCCAAAAGCGCACGGTTTAACGACAGGAAGCAATCGATGTCATCAGACGTTGCTCAAAGCAAAACAGCAAATCTTCCATTCGCATTGCTCGTTGCGGTTGTTGTTTATCTGGCTTGGCATTCTCCTTCGATCCACCTTGTTTGGACGCAAGGGCAGTTACGAGGTCCTGATGATTTTCTCCGTCTGCATCAGGTTTTGAACCTGCTTGCGGGTCAAAGCTGGTTCGACACCTGGGCGTATCGGATGTCGCCTCCTGCAGGAGCGGACATCCATTGGTCCCGTTTAGTGGATTTGCCCATCGTGATCCTTGTTTCAGTCTTTGATATTATCGTCAGCCAAGAGGCCGCTTGGCGGATCGCTGTTATCCTTTGGCCGTTGATGGTTTACACGGCCACTTTCTGGCTTTTGGTGAAGCTCTGCAAAACGCTTGTGCCAAGCTCAAATACATACCTCGTCTTGTTCTTCTTTGCGTTGAGCGTCGTCACTATTGCGGAAACTGCGCCAGGTCGGATCGATCATCATAACGTTCAGGTTTTGCTGCTTGTAACTGCAATTCTGGGCCTGGTGCGTAAGCCCTCTTGGAAAAGCGACCTCATGATTGGTCTTGCAATGCCAGTTTCCCTTTCGATTGGGATGGATTCTGCAGCCCTGTTCCTGCCGCTTCTCGTCTATCTGGGTCTTCTCGGAGTTTTTACTCCAGAAGCTTCTCGCCAACGTCTTATTCGCGTGGGCGGCATTTTTGCCGTGAGTGCTCTGGTCATTTACGGGATCACATTTGCACCCGAGAACTGGTCCGACGACAGATGTGATGCCTACTCCCTTTTCTTTGTGGCGGCTTTGGTGAAGCTGGGACTTGCCTTGATTGCATTTGGTGCAGCTCTTTCGTTTGTGCCGGTGCTGCAACATTCACGCATTGCCCGTTTGATCACCGGCGTTGTGCTTGGCGGTACTGCTTTGATTACTCTGTTGCTGGTTTTCCCGCATTGCGCTGCGGGTCCGTTTGGAAATTTCACACCCGAACTACAAACCGAATGGCTGTCCCGCGTGGTGGAAGCAAAAGGAATTTTGGAGGCGGCAAAAATTGAACCATCCCGCTGGTTCTCTGATTTTGGCTTTGCCTGCATAACTCTTATCGTCTGTGTCGCGATGGTTATTCGCCACGCACGAAGCTCGCCTGAGCTACTTCCCCTGTTTGCGGTTGTATTGATCTGTACGCTGGGCATCTTTTTCCAAATCCGGTTTTTACGGACGGGCATTGTGGCAGCTATCCCGTTTAATGTGCTTTTAGGCATATTGATCTGGCGTTGGCTAAAAGCTTTCCCGTTTAGCCTTGAGCCAGCCCGAATAGCAGCCCTTGCTCTGATCTGTTTGCCGATGACTTCATTGATGTGGTTCACCATTGGTTCAATCGTTACCGAAACACGCGCGGACAATGGCAGAGCAGCAGTCGGTGAGGTAGCAGATCAAGCGCAAGGTGAAACGCCATTATCGTGCAACGCCTATGATGCCTACCAAAAACTCCGGTCGCTGCCCGTGGGTACCGTGATGTCAGACATCAATTCCGCCACACCGATTTTGGTACACACCAATCATTCGGTCGTTTCAGGGCCTTACCATCGCAATGCCGATGCAATTCTCGATGTGATGCGTTTCTTTGAAACCGATGCCATACGCGCGAAGGAAATCGCTGATCGATTGAACATCGATTACGTGTCGCTTTGCACAGAAGCCAGTGCAGGAGTTAACACTCAAAAAGAAGCGTCAATTTCAGCGATGATCAAACGCAATGAATTGCCTGTCTGGTTGGAACAAGTCTCTGCGTCTGACGATACGATCCAAATATTTAAGCTGACGGAGTGATCGGTTTTCACTTTCTGAAAACTTCTCATAACGTGTTTTCGTGGGTAACCTCGTAAAACCATGGAAGCACTTGAGAAATGCCTTCCAATCGCCTTACCGCCATGGTAACGACAATCGTCAATCCACAAGTCGTACGGGATTTCCTGATGCGGCTTAGCGGTCACATCTTTCTAGTGGGATTGGCGTTTGCCAAGCATGATATGAGCAAAATTATTACCTCCGGAACCGGAGATGTAGCACTTACCTTTGACGACGTTCTTTTGCAGCCCGGGCATTCCGAAGTGATGCCGGGTCAGGTGGACATCTCGACGACATTGGCCTCTGGCATTGACCTGAATATCCCCATCCTTTCCTCGGCCATGGATACAGTCACCGAAGGGCGGCTGGCCATTGCCATGGCGCAGGCAGGCGGCATGGGTGTCGTACATCGAAATCTTGAACCAGCACGGCAGGCCGAAGAAGTCCGGCAAGTGAAGAAGTTTGAATCCGGCATGGTCGTAAACCCGCTTACGATTGGGCCCGATGCCACTCTGAGTGATGCCAAGAAATTGATGCGGGAGCATAAAATCTCTGGTGTGCCAGTGGTGGAAAATGGCGCTTCAGGCGGTCATGTGACCGGCAAGTTGATTGGCATTTTGACGAACCGTGATGTTCGTTTCGCATCGAACCCGGATCAAAAAGTCAGCGAACTTATGACCCATGAAAACCTGATTACGGTCAGGGAAGGTGTGGATCAACAAGAAGCAAAAAGACTGCTGCATCAGCACCGTATTGAAAAGCTTCTTGTGGTCGATTGCGATGGGCAATGTGTTGGTCTCATCACCGTCAAGGATATGGAAAAGTCGAAGTTAAATCCGAACGCCGCAAAAGATGAACAGGGTCGGTTGCGCGTGGCGGCTGCAACCACTGTGGGTGAGGATGGAATTGAACGGGCCGAGAGGCTTCTTGATGCGGGCGTGGATATGCTGGTGGTGGATACAGCACATGGGCATTCCCAGAAGGTTCTGGACGCAGTCGGCCACATCAAAACGCTTTCAAACTCGGTGAAAATTCTTGCCGGCAATGTGGCGACTGGCGATGGAACCAAAGCCTTGATTGATGCAGGTGCCGATGCGGTCAAAGTCGGGATCGGACCGGGTTCTATCTGTACCACGCGCATTGTGGCGGGTGTAGGGGTTCCACAACTGGCGGCGATTTTTTCTGCTGTGGAAGAAGCACAACAGGTCGGCATTCCTGTGGTGGCGGACGGCGGCATCAAGTTTTCCGGTG
>CAWUJX010000042.1:0-20875 GCA_963922635.1 uncultured Hyphomicrobiales bacterium
ATCCATTTGTGCGAAAGCGTGAAAGCATCCGAAGCGAACACACTGGTTCTTGCGGATGATCTGTCTCAACTTGCTGCGCTGTTCCAGATTTACGACATCGATTTCACCAGTAGGTCTTTCTATCTGGTGGAAACCGGAAAAGGCGAAATTGTCCGTCCGATCCCGGAAGAAGCAGAAAATGTCGCTTCCGCTGCCCGTTTTGGAACATTTGGTGCTTAAGTTCTCCCAGCTGTATAACAATTAGGCCCGCCTCGAGCGGGCCTCTTTGTAAGGTTTTAAATTTCCCATCACACAAGTTGACTTTTTCTGTCTTTAAGGCATTTACCCTGCATGGCTGGCGAAAAAGTATTTATCGGTCCCAAATTGCGGGAATTGCGACAGGGCCGGAAACTCACACAGGCTGAATTGGCTTCCGAACTGGGCGTAAGTGCCAGTTATGTAAACCTCATTGAACGCAATCAACGTCCCGCTTCATTGAAACTGCTGGTGGCGCTTTCGGATACGTTCGGGCTCAATTGGCGGGAATTTACGAACAGTGACGCTGGTCTTGCGCTCTCTGATTTACGCCAGATCACGAAAGATGCTGCTTTTTCCCATGCGCTTCCTGATATTGAGGAATTGCGGGCCGCTTTGGAACATGTGCCCAACCTGATCAAGGGACTGACCAACATCTACAATGCTTACCGAGCCTATGGTGAAAGGTTGGCTGAACAGACTGAATTTATTTCAGCGAGCAATGATGTGTCCTTAGGGGTTGAGCAAAGCGTCCATGATTTCTTTCGGAACAACAATAATTTCTTCGATGTTCTGGAAGAAGCAGCCCAAAACTGCATTGAACTGCCGGAAGATGGACTGGAAGGTTTAAGCGGCCTGCTATTGGTCCATTTGCGTGATGATCTTGGAATAACTGTTAAACGAGTGCGTGATGAAGTACTTGGAAAGACGCTTCGTTATTTCGACCGCGAAGCACAGACCCTGTATTTGTCGGATGGCCTGGACCACTCCAATCGGGCGTTCCAGATGGCGCATATGATCGCTCTGATCAAACATCCCGATCTTATCAATGACCTTTTGCCGAAATTGGCGGGCGAAAATGTTCAGGTTGCTTCTCGCATCCGCGTGGAACTGGCCAATTACTTTGCTGCTGCCGTTTTGATGCCATATGAGAATTTCTTCTCGGAAGCGATTGCCTGTAAATATGACATTGACCGACTCGCGGCACGGTTTTCCGTATCTTACGAACAAGTCTGTCATCGCCTGACTACCCTGCAAAAACCGGGAAGAAGAGGCATTCCGTTTTTCTTCTTGCGAATTGACCGGGGCGGGAACGTCTCAAAACGGTTCAATGTAACCCCGGTTCAATTGGCCCGTTACGGCGGTGCTTGCCCGAAACTCGACGTGCATTACTGCTTCCGGGTTCCGGGGCGGATTTTGAATCAGGTCGTGGAAATGCCCGACCATAGCCGATATCTGACGGTGAACAGAACCGTTGACCGCCCGTCGGTCCGATATTCAACCGAGGATAAACGTCTCGCTGTATGTCTTGGTTGCCCCGTCGAATATGCACCGGAACTCATCTACGGGCGATCAGTAGTTCCGGGTGAAAGTCAAATGGTGACGGAAGTCGGGGTTAACTGCAGGCTTTGCCCGCGTAAAAACTGTGCGCAGCGTGCGCATGAACCCTTCCACACCGCCCTTGAGTTGGACGAAAACAGGCGCGGCATCACTTACTTTGAGAATTGATAAACACGTCATAATCAGCGTCTTCAGCAAGGACAATTCCGTTGATGTGCAGCGCTGTTTTATGCTCAGCTGGCAATGCTTCGATCGCTGAAGCGAGTGAAGAGAACAGAATGTCAGACTGGTCAATAAATTCGAAAGAAGTGATGAGCGGTAGGCCTGGTTTCGGCTTTGAGTGACCAAGAACAACCACATTGGCAACCGCATCGGCTTCGTGGGTTTTCGCCAACTCGAATGCAACAGCATCGATTGCTGCGATATGTGCATCACCGCCCGCCACAGCTTTAACGGAATTGCGATGGGCACCGGTCAAAACCCTCGATTTTTCTGGAATACTTGCACCGGCCTGCATCCCGGAAATCTCTGCAAAAACATGAAAGCCAGATTGCGAGTCCGCGCCATTAATCGCCACTTTTTTGCATGCGGCAAGGTTGGCAACGTTGTCAATGAATTGGGCATCGGAAGCGTCGCGCCCTATGAAAACGGACTGATAAAAACCGGGCGGGCATTTGGCCAGCCCGTAATCAAATCTGGCAAACGGATGGACCAGCCCTCGCAACTGATTTGCGTAAGGCCATCCACATGTTTGCCCGATCAGAAGTTCCGGGTCTTTCCAAAGTGTGCGCGCATCCTGATCTCGCGTAAGATGCGCAGGCGCGTCCAAACCATGCTTTGACAATTCATCTGCTGTGAGGGCCCACAACGCATCAAGTGCTGGTTCTGTCTCCGGCCAGTCATACATGGAAAGCGAAGCAATTGGTGGTTTCAATGTGCGCTGCCTCTACGGTTTTGCGGGCAAAAACGGATGAACGATCGGCTCTTTGCTCTTGAAGAAATATTTCTGAAAAATTTCGCCGTAAGACCGATAAACATAGGCTCCGTTCCTTTGGATATAGTCGTCACGTTTGTCTCGAAATTCAGCGGGCAAATTATACCACGCCAACCTCGGTTTTGTGTGATGCACGAAATGGTAGTTGTTGAACAAGAACAGGAACGCGATGGGGCAGGCTTTTTCAATGATAACTGTGCGTTCAGATTTGTCTGGCGCGGCTTGATGCTCAAGAAATGTTCGCACATACAAAAAGGAGTTTCCAAGATAGATTGCAACAATCCATTGCCAAACGGAAATATCTGATGTTCGGACAATCACAAACACCATAAGTCCGCATAACATCAGATGCTGGCTCCATACCCGTAAAAGATAGCCGCGGTTGCGTGAGTCCAAGATTATGTTGCGTATTTCACAGATGTAAAATCTGCCAAGTCCGATCACGGGCCCGATGATCATACGTCCGAACAAGGTATTGTTGAATCGCAACAGGGCCTGGAACCATCTCCGTTTCAGGAACGGATTGTCATGGGACAAATACCAGCTTTCCGGGTCATCGAATGGATCTGTTAATTCGCTTGTATAATGATGCTGCAGATGTGTGTCCCGAAACCGCTCAAACGGGATGCTCCAACCAATCGGCAAAAGCACCAATAGATGATTGAGCCGCCGATCGGTGGTTGGGTGTTTGTGAACCACCTCATGGGTGATCGACATGAAAAGGGTGACATTCAGCGCAGAAGCAATGATCCACAAAGCCGCAGGGATCGTTTCTGAAAAAACCAGTAACCCTGCCCAAATCGTGTAGCTGCCAGCGATCAACATTATCGTCGGCCATTCCACATTTAGATTTGCAAATCTATTCGCGACCCGTTGCATTCCAGCCCTTAATTCCCCCGCAGCAATATCGAGTATTTTCGTAATCATCCGCCACAGGTTTATGCGCGCGATTCCCCTTCGTTTGTTGTGAGAGCAATCAATTTGTGTATATTCACGGCAATGGACAAACGACATATTTCACAACAATTCTCTGCTCGGCTACGGGACCTTTTGGAGCGGCGAGGCGAAACGATTTCCGCATTTGCTCGCCGATGCGGGTTGGATCGGTCAGCGCTTAGCCAGTTTCTGGATGAAAACTCAACGCGTTTACCGCGCAGCGAAACGCTTGCTGCGATTGCAGCGGCAGAACAATTAAGCGTTGATTGGTTGCTCGGCTTCAGCCAGGATGAGCTTGGTCTAGGTGAGGTCACGAGTGATTTTGAAATTGAGCGGACAGGGCCTGAACAGGACCAATCGCTTCTCTCGGTCTGGCACACAGAGGCTGCGGGTTACAAAATAAGGTATGCCCCGAGTAGTCTTCCCGATCTTCTGCGGACGCCTGCTGTCACCCGGTTTGAGTTTGGCATTAATCAATTGGTGTCAGCCGATGAAAAAGCCGACTTTTCAAAGCAGCAATTGGACTACACGCGTCTTCCGGAAACGGACATGGAAGTGGTGATGCCGTTCCAACGATTGGAGAATCTTGCGTCCGGCGTTGATATATGGCGGGGGCTTGAACGGGGAAAGCGCATCGCGCAGTTGGAACACATGGCCAAATTGCTGGATGAATTATACCCCACATTCAGGCTTTTCCTGTATGACGGTCGCCATCATTTTCTTGCGCCGTTCACAATATTTGGTCCAAAGCGTGCAGCGCTCTATTTGGGTGGTATGTATATGGTCGTAAATTCGGTTGATCACATAACCCAGCTTACCAAGCGGTTCGATGAGTCAATCCGTGTGGCAACCGTAGCGCCGGACCGGGCATCGGAGTGGGTCGAGCAGCTCACGAAAATCTAGGCAAATGTCTGTCAGCTTGTCACATGCGTCAGCCTGCCCAATGCGGACGATCGCGGCATTTCATATATGCACACTAAACATCGAAAGAATCTTATAACGCTGGCGAAATAACATGGACCCGTTCATTCTCTCACGCATGCAATTTGGCGCGAATATCTCGTTCCATATTCTCTTTCCAACAATCACAATCGCTTTGGGTTGGTTGCTGCTGTTTTTCAAATACCGCTTCAACCGCACGGGCGATTATGCATGGATGGAAGCGTATTTCTTCTGGGTCAAAGTGTTTGCATTGTCCTTTGCGCTGGGTGTTGTGTCAGGCATCACTATGAGTTTCCAGTTTGGTACAAACTGGCCCGGTTTCATGGAAAAAGTCGGGAATATCGCCGGACCATTGCTAGCCTATGAGGTATTAACGGCATTCTTCCTCGAAGCGGTATTTTTGGGCATCATGCTGTTCGGGTTCCGTAAAGTTTCAAACAGGGTGCATACGCTTGCGACCTTCCTCGTGGCTTTCGGAACGACGATGAGTGCGTTCTGGATACTTGTCTTGAATTCCTGGATGCATACGCCTGCCGGGTATGAAATCCGCGATGGCGTGGCGTTTGCAACCAATTGGTGGGCGATCATCTTCAATCCGTCCATGCCTTACCGACTGGCGCATATGTTAATCGCGTCGGGTCTGACAGTAGCGTTTCTAGTGGCCGGATTGTCCGCATTGCGTTGGCTTTTGGGCGACCGTTCACAGGCCATGAAAAACGCGCTTAAAACCGGAGTGTATTTAGGCGCAGCACTGATACCAGTACAAATTCTTGTGGGTGATTTGCACGGCCTTAATACGCTTGAGCACCAGCCGGCAAAGGTCGCGGCGATGGAAGGCAATTGGGAGACACGCGGAAACGTGCCCCTCGTATTGTTTGCGATGCCCAATGAAGAAACGCGTTCAAACGATTTCGAAATCAGCATTCCGAATGGCGCGAGCCTTATCCTCAAGCATTCTGCTGAAGGTGTCGTGCCGGGCCTCAATGATTTTGTGGCGGAAGACGGCACTGTCGAGCATCCGCCCGTGGCACCTGTGTTTTGGGCTTTCCGCATCATGGTCGGGACAGGTATGGCGATGCTTGCGCTCTCCTGGGTTGCGGCATGGTTCCTGTGGCGTCGTGGCGAACTGCCGAAATTAGTCGCTGTAGCGCTGGTGCCGATGGCATTTTCAGGCTGGGTCGCGACACTGGCGGGTTGGTATGTGACAGAGATCGGGCGTCAACCATGGCTTGTGTCCGGCGTTCTCTCAACCCGCGAGGCCTTGGGTCCGATATCCGGCGGCATGGTCCTATCCACATTCCTTATGTATCTGGCAGTATATGTCCTACTGCTCGCAGCCTACCTTGGAGTGCTCTACGGGCTGACTGCGAAGGCCGCGCGTGGTGGCGACAATCAACCTGAGCCGGGCGTGGCCGGAGAGCAGGCGCTTCCCGCACGCGGTCCCAACGCAACATTGCAGCCTGCGGAATAGCATTATGTCAGCGACCGATATCTATCCCCATTTGCCCGTGATCTTCGCAGGCCTCATGGGTCTGTCCATTCTGATTTATGTGGTTCTGGATGGCTTCGACCTTGGCGTTGGCATTCTGTTTTCGGTGGCTGACGTGGAAGACCGCGACCGCATGGTCGCTTCTATCGGTCCGTTTTGGGATGCCAATGAGACATGGCTTGTTCTGGCAATCGGCCTTCTGCTGGTTGCGTTTCCGGTCGCCCATGGCACCATTCTCACAGCGCTTTACCTGCCTGTAGCAATCATGTTGATCGGGCTAGTGGCACGCGGCGTTGCCTTTGAATTCCGCGCGAAAGCCCGCTCCCAGACCAAGTGGCTTTGGAACCGCGTATTTTTCATCGGTTCCACCGTAACCGCCTTGAGTCAGGGCTACATGTTGGGTCTTTATGTTTTGGGGCTCGAAACCACGTTGGCATCGGTATTGTTCGGTATTCTCGTGGCCGTATGCCTTGTTGCCACTTACGCGGCGATTGGTGCTGCGTGGCTCATATACAAAACAGATGGAAAGCTACAAAAACAAGCTGTGGGCTGGATGCAGAAGTCCCTGATCATAACCCTTGTGGGCATGATCACGATTTCCCTCACAACGCCACTCGCCAGTGATCGCATTTTCGCCAAATGGTTCTCCATGCCGGAATTTGTGGCGCTTTTGCCGTTGCCGCTGGTGACTGGATTTCTGTTTGCCTACCTCTTTTGGCAACTGACCAAACTGCCACACAAAACCGATCAGTTCGCCATTTTACCATTCACAGGGATCACCGCGATCATGGTGCTCGGTTTCTTTGGCCTTGCATATTCGTTCTACCCCTATGTGGTGCCGGACCAGATGACGATCTACGAGGCGGCAGCCGCGCCTGAAAGTTTGATCATCATTCTGGTGGGAACACTGTTCGTTCTGCCTGTGATCATGGCTTATTCCGTCTTCGCTTACTGGGTCTTCGGCGGTAAGGCCACTGAACTCAGGTATGATTAAACAGTCCTTGGCCGGTCAAGGGCACATGCTGCGCTTAATTTTTACTGGTTGCCTTAAGGGTTGCGCCTGCTTCATAAGCGCGTTCCAGCAAACACTCGCGCCGTTTTTGCGATCCGGTAGAGCCATTAAGGATGTGAACGTCTTTCTTGCTAAAACCAAAATACCCTAGTGTTCCTGTGCACCAAATGTCCCGCATTGCCTGTTCAATCTTAGGATAGGGCTCCCATTGGTCTGGGTTTGCGCCTGCGGGAACCAGCAACACAGCGGTTCGCGATTTTTGCAGCGACTTGTTATGATCATCCAACTGGTCATAGGCCCAGCCCCAAGACCACACGCGCTCCAACCAACCTTTCAGCATCGCTGGCATTCCAAACCAGAACAACGGAAACACCATGCAGACCGCATCACTTTTTTCGATGCGCCGTTGTTCTTGCAAAATATCTGCTGGCGCGTTTCCATCTGCCTCAATGTCGGCCATTGACCAACGTGGATCAAAATTCTCAGCGTGCAGATCGGCAAATTCCACTGTGTGACCGGCATTGACGGCACCTTCACTAAAGCGTTTTGCCAGCGCATGAGTGAGCGAGTTAGGGTCAGGGTGATCGATCACAATTAAGACATGCACGGGTCTCACCCCTAATTCGCTAGCCCACCAGCCCGGAGCGCCTGCTCGATATCCGCTTTGAGGTCCTTCGGGTCTTCCAAACCCACACTCAGGCGGACAAGCACGCCGTCATCAGGGCCTTTGGAAATTGTCCGGTCGCTGAGATTGACGAGGACCGCCAGGCTTTCATAACCGGCCCACGAATAACCGCGCCCTATCAGATTAAGTGCATCATAGAACCGTGCAGCTTTTTCCATATCGTCGGTCTTGAGTGTGAACCCAAATAGACCCGTCGATCCTGTGAAGTCGCGCTTCCACAGGTCATGCTGCGGATGTGAGGGCAGGGCAGGGTGCAAAACCATGCCAATCGCTGGGTGGTCTTCCAGCCACCGCGCCATTTCCAAAGCGTTTTTCTCGTGTTCGCGCAGGCGCACGGTCATGGTCCGCATACCGCGAATGACGAGGTAAGTATCATCCGGGGCAGCACAGCACCCAAGCATGGAGAAGTGCTGATACAGCCGCTTCCAGCACCGCTCATTTGCGGAGACTGACCCAAGCACAAGATCCGAGCCGCCGCTGGGATATTTGGTGAGCGCATGAATCGAAATATCAACGCCATGGTCTAACGGTTTGAAATATATGGGAGTTGCCCAGGTGTTATCGATCATGACGATTGCATTGTGGGCATGCGCAGCCTCGCAAATCGCTGGAATATCCTGAATTTCGAACGTATTGGAGCCGGGCGACTCCGTGAAAACCACCGATGTATTGTCTCTGATGAGTTCAGCAATCCCCGCCCCAATGAGTGGATCATAATACTCAACCTCCACGCCCATGCGGGCGAGTACGCGGTCGCAAAACTCTCGCGTAGGATTGTAGCAGGAATCAAGCACAAGGATGTGATCTCCTGCGGAGACAAATGCGAGAAGCGGTATGGTAACTGCCGCAAGGCCTGAAGGGACCAAAATAGTGCCTTCCGAGCCTTCCAACTCATCAATCAGTTCGCAGAGAGCGTCGGTCGTGGGCGTGCCTCGTGTGCCATAGGTATACCGCTGCGAACGGTTTTTCATCGTTTCGTAGTCGGGATACAGAACGGTCGAGGCGTGGACGACCGGAGGATTTACAAATCCGTGAAACGCATCGGGGTTGTTGCCCGTATGGGTTTGAATGGTGTCGGGTGCAAATGATTGGTTCCCGCCAGGGGTATCAGGTTTCTTCACGGTATAACTTGCCTGTTACTAATTCGCCGGAGTGGCCTCTTCATCGGCGGAGAAAAACAGATATCGTCCAGTGCTTCAACCTGCATCCAAAGGAAAAACCCTTTCAAACCAGTTCGATACCTTTTTCCCTTGACGTTTTCGCAACAATTGTCTTTTTTACCGTATTGGTTTGGCGGAGGAGTTGCGCCAGCTCGGCTGGGGCAAGCATGAAAGCCAAAACCATTTTTCGTTCCCGGATCACCCGGGGTCAAACCAAAATTGGGTAACAGAAAAAGGCTTTTTCTATGAAAAAAACAATTGTGTCAGCTGCACTTGGTGTAGTCGCACTTGGCGTTGCTGCATCAGGCGCGTCCGCTGCAACACTGGACGACGTGAAAGCTAAAGGCTTCGTTCAATGTGGCGTTAGCCAGGGTCTTCCAGGCTTCTCCAATCCAGATTCCGCAGGTAACTGGACAGGTCTCGACGTCGACCTTTGCCGTGGTGTTGCTGCCGCGGTCTTCGGCGATGCAACGAAAGTGAAATACACACCACTTTCAGCGAAAGAGCGTTTCACAGCGCTGCAGTCAGGTGAGATCGACATTCTTTCTCGTAACACCACATGGACTGCAACCCGTGATACATCACTCGGCCTGAACTTTGCTGGCGTAAACTACTACGACGGTCAGGGCTTCATGGTCCGCAAAGACCTCAACGTGAAGTCGGCGCTAGAGCTTTCCGGCGCATCAGTTTGCACGAACACCGGTACAACAACAGAGTTGAACGTTGCAGATTATTTCCGAGCGAACAAACTCGAGTACGAAATTGTTGCATTCGAAAAAGCTGACGAAGTTGTGGCTGCATACGACGCTGGCCGTTGTGACGTATACACAACCGACCAGTCAGGCCTCTATGCTCAGCGCTTGAAGCTTACAAACCCCGCTGACCATGTTGTTCTTCCTGAGATCATCTCAAAAGAGCCTCTTGGTCCTGTGGTTCGTCAAGGTGATGACCAGTGGTTCAACCTTGTAAAGTGGACACACTTCGCGATGGTCAACGCTGAAGAGCTCGGCATTACTTCTGCAAACGCAGAGGAAATGAAAGGTTCAGACAATCCTGCAATCAAGCGTGTTCTTGGTACAGAAGGTGAGTTTGGTGCTTCACTCGGCGTCAGCAATGATTGGGCATTCAACATCATCAGCCAAGTGGGCAACTACGCGGAATCATTCGACCGCAACGTCGGCCCGGAAACACCATTGGCGATTTCTCGTGGCGTGAACGACCTGTGGACCAAAGGCGGTCTTCAGTACGCACCGCCAATCCGCTAAGGCATAAGATACTCACAAGGCCGGTCATTTTGATCGGCCTTGTTTGTTTTCAGGCGCGACGGGAGATGGCGCCCAACAATAAGAAGACTACACGTCAAAATGCTTGGATTTTGACAGGTTACAGCGAGGGGACGAACCTTTGACGGATATAACCAATATTCCGGCCAGTGCTGAAAAGCCGAAGGTAAAACTATTAAACGATCCCAAAATTCGGGCTTACATATTCCAGTTTTTGCTAGTTGTTTTTCTGGTCTATCTGGTCTGGGGAATGATTTCGAATGCGGCTTTCAACCTCCAGAAAGCGGGTGTCGCATCTGGTTTTGGCTTCCTTTCCACCTCATCCGGCTTCGGCATTAATTTCTCGCCATTCATCGAATACGCCGAAACCTCTTCGTTTTTTGATGTCTATCTGGTCGGCTTGCAGAACACACTTGTTGTCGCCATCGTAGGCATATTCTTCGCAACCATCATGGGCTTCCTGATGGGTATCGCGCGGCTCTCTTCCAACTGGGTCATCAATCAGATGGCCTATTGGTATGTGGAAGTCATGCGGAACGTTCCACTGCTCGTACAAATCCTGATCTGGTACAAGGGAGTTGGTGCCTTTTTGCCGCCAAAACGCGACCCGGCGGATCTCGGAGCATTCGGCCAGTTAAACGCGGCTGGCCTTTTTGCACCCAAGCCGGTTTTGGCTGACGGGGCAGGCATGATCGGCTGGGCGCTCATTGCAGCGATCCTGATCACAATCGGTATTCAACGCTGGGCGAAGAAACGCCAAATGGAAACAGGCGAGCGCTTTCCAGTTTTCTTCACAGGTCTTGGGCTCATTCTCGGCCTGCCGATCATTGCTTATTTCGTCATGGGTCAGCCCATTTCGGCAGAATACCCGACCGTGGGAAATTTTGGACCCCGTGGCGGGATGCGCATTAGTCCCGAGTTCATCGCGCTTCTTATTGCGTTGGTTACCTATACCGCAGCTTTCATCGCGGAAATTGTGAGAGCAGGCATTCTCGCGGTCAACAAAGGCCAAACGGAAGCTTCTTATGCATTGGGTTTGCGCCCGGGACAAACGCTACGTTTGAACGTGGTCCCGCAAGCCCTTCGTGTCATTATTCCGCCATTGACCAGTCAGTTTCTCAACCTGACAAAGAACTCGTCACTGGCGGTCGCGATTGCGTATCCTGACCTGACCGCCGTATTCGCCGGTACTGCACTGAACCAGACAGGGCAGGCGGTGGAAATTGTCGGCATGACCATGCTCACCTATTTGACCATATCGCTTGTAACCTCTCTCTTCATGAACTGGTACAACGCGAAAATGTCACTCGTAGAGCGATAGGAGAGAGATCATGGCAAAATCAAAAAATGATCTGAGCTTCGTTCGTAGTGAGATGGTTGCGGCCATGCCACCGCCGGTAAATGATTCTGGCGTGGTCGGTTGGATGCGCCGGAATTTGTTCTCAAGCACTTACAACACGATTTTGACGCTGATCGGCGCTTATCTCCTGTACCTCATCATCCCTGGTTCGCTCAATTGGGTGTTCTTCGATGCTGTGTGGGATGGCGAAAACCGTGAGGCTTGCGCAACGCTCGCGCAGGGCGGTCAACTGCCCGACGAATGGAAGGCGGCCTGCTGGCCTTACGTCAGCGCATATATGAAATTGTTCATTTATGGTCGCTATCCGGACGAAGAACTGTGGCGCGTGAATGCCGTCTTGATCATGTTCTTTGGTGGTTTGATCCCATTGCTGATGCCGAACATTCCTTTCAAGCGCGAAAACCTCATTTTCATGCTTGGCGTATTTCCGGTTGCATCTTTCGTCCTGCTTTCGGGCGGTAATCTGGACTATAACGGCTTCCTTCTCCCTGAAGCCGTAATGGCACCTTCCGGAGCAAAGTTCTGGGTTGATTACCTGATACTCACTGCAGTCGTGGCCGGATTGGTGTTTGCTTACATGAAGGCAACTGACTCTGAGCCCACGCGTCCGGCAATCCTTGCTGTTGGTGCCATGGCGATTTTAGGTGTGGTTCTTTTCGTTATGTCAGTGGATTTCGGCCTCGTCACCGTTGAAACGCCATTGTGGGGTGGCTTCGTGATGACGCTTGTTATCGCAGTGACCGGTATCGTTGCCGCCCTGCCGCTCGGTATCTTGTTGGCGCTTGGCCGTCGCTCTGATATGCCCGCCGTGAGCCTGTTCTCGGTAATCTTTATCGAGTTCTGGCGTGGTGTGCCGCTTATCACGGTGTTGTTCATGTCATCCGTCATGTTGCCGTTGTTCTTGCCCGATGGCGTGACCTTCGACAAATTGCTTCGCGCACTAATCGGCGTCACCTTGTTCTCGTCCGCATATATGGCGGAAGTCGTTCGTGGAGGCATGCAGGCTATTCCGAAAGGTCAGTATGAGGGTGCGATGGCGGTGGGCCTCAACTATTGGCAGTCCATGCGCATGATCATCCTGCCGCAAGCCTTGAAAATCGTTATCCCAGGTATTGTGAACACCTTCATCGGACTGTTCAAAGATACAACACTGGTCTCGATTATCGGGTTGCTGGACTTCCTTGGAATGATCAACCTATCGCACTCGGATGCAAACTGGGCGACGCCGGTTCAGGCAATGACCAGTTACGTCTTCTGCGCGTTCATTTTCTTCTTATTCTGTTTCGGCATGTCGAGATACTCGATCTACATGGAAGACAGATTAAACACTTCACACAGGTAAAGGTTCATGGCTGAAGCTATTGCAAAAAAGATGACGGTCTCCGAGACCGATGTGGCAATTGAAATCAACGAGATGCACAAGTGGTATGGTGATTTCCATGTGCTGAAGGATATCAATTTGCGGGTCATGCGCGGTGAACGCATCGTTGTGGCAGGGCCTTCCGGCTCCGGTAAATCCACGATGATCCGCTGCATCAACCGTCTGGAAGAGCATCAGAAGGGTCAAATCATCGTTGATGGGATCGAACTCACAAACGATCTCAAAAAAATTGATGAAGTACGCCGCGAAGTCGGCATGGTGTTTCAGCACTTTAACCTTTTCCCGCATCTGACCATTCTCGAAAACTGCACGCTCGCACCGATTTGGGTTCGCAAAATGCCCAAAAAGGAAGCTGAAGACATTGCGATGCATTTCCTTGAAAAGGTGAAAATCCCGGAGCAGGCGCTAAAGTATCCAGGTCAGCTTTCCGGTGGTCAACAGCAGCGTGTGGCGATTGCCCGATCGCTATGCATGAACCCCCGCATCATGCTGTTCGACGAGCCAACGTCAGCGCTTGACCCCGAAATGATCAAGGAAGTGCTGGAGACGATGGTGAGCCTTGCTGAGGATGGCATGACCATGATCTGTGTGACACACGAAATGGGCTTTGCCCGCCAAGTCGCAAACCGCGTGATTTTCATGGACGAGGGGCAAATCGTAGAACAGAACGAGCCCGAGCAGTTCTTCGACAATCCGCAGCACGAACGTACAATACTCTTCTTGAGCCAGATTCTCCATTAAGCGTTAAAACGGCTTTGGCATATAAGCCATGGCCTAAGCTTTCCAATTGTAAATCCAGTCCTGACGTTTAGCCAATAGCGCGTCAGGCGTCATGCTCATCACGAGATTGCGCGCGGTGGCAATTGGTTGACCCAAGTGATAAATCCGACCGTTCTTTCGCGCCAACTCCATCACCCGGTTTACCCGCTTGCGCCGCTGCTTTTCGTAACTCGCCATCGCATCATGCGCACTATCATGGTCTTTGAACGACTGACCCAAAACCCAGGCATCTTCGATAGCCATCGCAGCCCCTTGTGCTGCAAACGGAAGCATTGCGTGAGACGCATCGCCTACCAGACCAATTGCCCCGAAATGCATCGGACCTGATTTCGGCTGTTCGAATAGCGGCCATCCACTCCATCGTGCTTTTTGTTCAAGGAGCGGAAGGAAAGCTGCGCGCCAACCTTTGAAATGGTTCTGTAACTCTTGATGACTGATGGTCAGTCTTTCGCCCTCATTGGCTTCCGGTCCTGCTGTGATTATCACCATATTGATACTGTCACCGCCGCGAATAGGGTAGGTCACCACGTGAGACTTCTTGCCGAACCAGACATGGGTGCTGCGCGCCATTTCGGCATCGGGTAAATAGGCGGCAGGCATCAGCGCGCGCCATGCGATTTTGCCTGAATAGTTCGGCGAACTGAGTTTCAGTACTTTTGTTCTCAGCTTAGACCAAACGCCGTCGGCCACAACAATCGCCGCCGCTGTCCTTTCCGAGATATCACCATTTTCAGAAACCATCGCAGTGACCCCATTCTTATGCGGAGCCATCTCGATGATTTCGCTGGAAAAGCGAATGGCAATCCGGTTGCTATTCTGGCATCTGTTAAAGAGAATTGTTTGCAGGTCGGCCCGATGGGCAACAAAATATGGTTTTCCATATTGTTTGCGCGCGTGATCCCCCAGTCGAATACTCGCAAGCCGCTGCCCGGATTTGCCACTGTGTAATTGGATCGCGCCCGGCTCCGAGGCAATTGCCTCCAGTTCCTTATGTAGGCCGAGTTTGTACAGAACTGAGGTGGCGTTCGGAGACAATTGCAAGCCTGCCCCAAGCGTATCAAACCCTTCTGCTTTCTCGTGGATGATAACTCTTTGTCCTGATTGGGCCAAAGCGAGTGCGGCAGCGAGACCTGCTATGCCTGCACCATTAATGAGGATCGGGTTTTCGGACTGAACGGGCAACAGTCAGGTCAGGCAGCGGCGTCTTGGAACATACAGCCTTCGGGGCGCGTTTGGGTTACCGTCAAATCGCTCGCATATTTATAGACGGTCGAGCAATAGGGACAAACGATCTCGTTTTCAGACCCCATATCGAGGAACACATGCGGATGATCATAAGGGGCGCTTGCACCACAGCACATGAATTCCTTGACGCCGATTTCGATTGATGGAACGCCGCGGTCATTTTGAAAATGAGGAACACCGTGATCAGCCATAGCAAGTTATTTCCCAAGCCTGTATTGAGTACATTTCTGTTCTAAAACAATCCGCTTGTGTTGCAAGCTGAAATTCCCTGAAAGGCAACGAACCCGATGAATAGCGCGGATATCAACGGTACAACGATCACGTTTCTGGACGAAGGCGAGGGGCAGCCGATTGTGCTGGTCCATGGCTTTGCTTCCAGCGCAAAGGCCAACTGGATCAATCCTGGCTGGGTGGGCACGCTGACCGATGCCGGATACCGTGTGATCGCGCTAGACAATCGCGGGCATGGCGGTAGTACGAAATATTACAGTAAGGACGACTATTTGCTTGCGGACATGGCGGCAGACGTGAGTGGTCTGATCGACCATCTGGGACTCACGGCTCCCCACGTGATGGGATATTCAATGGGAGGACGTATCACCACCACGCTTGCCGCGCAGCGCGGGGCTGATCTGGCTAAAATCATTATTGCCGGCAATGGCTACAACATGATCGAAGGCGGGTTTAATACGAATATCGTACGAGACGCGCTGCTTGCTGATCGGGAAGAAGATGTGGCACCGGGCCTTGGCCTTGATTTCCGGCTCTTTGCTGAAAAGACCGGCAATGATCTTAAAGCCCTCGCCGCATGCATTCGCGGGCAATCTATCGATAAGTCTGTATTCGAATCACTCGACAACGAAACCCTTGTGATCATTGGCTCGGAAGATGATATCGCCGTGCGCGGCGCTGATCTTGCGGCACTCATTCCCAATGGCCGCTATGAAGAGGTGCCAAAACGTAATCACATGAACGTGGTCGGCGATAAGGTCTACAAGGCGAAGGTGCTTGAGTTTTTGGGTGAGTGAGGGCTCGGGAGTAGCTTCGTCCAACTAAATCCTTTGGCGTGTTCTATCGCATAAGTTACACCCTTTTGTGAGTAGACTTTATTGGAGCGCTGATACGCAAGAACGTAAACCTGTACCTCGAGACGAATGTCTGGCGACTCAGAACATTCGACCAAATTGAAACAGGAGACATTTTATCATGAAGTTCAAATTGGCTGCTATTATCACTGCATTTTTTTGGAGCACCTTAAGTGCAATTGCAGGTCCTCAATACGTTGACGAAACCGGTTTCGCCGCATCCGGATATGACCCGGTCGCTTTCTTTTCCCTTGAGCAGGCTGCCGTCGGTGAAAAGCAACCGACTGCTATCCCTGGCAAAAAGTCGATCACGACCGAATGGAACGGCGCCAAGTGGGCTTTTTCAACTGAAGAGAATAAAAAGCTTTTCATGAGCAATCCTGAGAAATTTGCCCCGGCATATGACGGTCATTGTGCCTATGGCCTGGCAAAAGGCGGTAAAGTCCCCGGCAATCCTAACCTGTGGCGGATCGTTGACGGCAAGCTTTATTTCAATATCAATCCAGCGGTTGTGGGCTTCTGGGAAGCTGACATTCCAGGCTTTATCAAAACCGCAGATACCAACTGGTCACAAGCAGAAGTAAAACCTGCTTCCGCCAAAAGCTGGACATCTTTGAAAAACAACAAAGAGACGTTCGCAACCCTTGCTCCGGTAGAGTAACGGAAACGAAAATCTCAACCATCGATTAACACCAAATGGAGACTACCCAATGACTAAGAAGGTGAACAAAACAGTGACAGCTGCTTCAATCGCAGGTGCAGTAACACTTGCTATCGCAGCATCACAAGCGACCATCACACCGGCCCATGCGAACGCAAAGGAAAAGTGCTATGGCATCTCGCTTGCCGGACAGAATGACTGTGCTGCCGGACCAGGCACGACATGTGCTGGCACATCGACAGTGGACTATCAGGGCAATGCATGGACTTTGGTTCCTGCGGGCGACTGTGAAAAATACGGTGTTGTTCAAGAAGCAGCATTTGAACTGCCGGAAGATCGCAAAGGTTCACTGGAACCGCTTGAGCGTGATGTTCCTGAAGCCTAATCTGGCAAATATTATCCTGCGTGGCCCCATGGGCCGCGCAGGTTCCTTAATTCGCTTTACGTGTTTATTTCACCAGGCATAACGATATGGCCGACACACCCAAGCCTCGAATTCCTTCAAGCGTACCGTATAAGTCTGGTGTCGGACTGAAATCTCAACATTACGAAGACATTTTGGATCAGATGCCTGATATTGGCTGGTTTGAAATCCACGCGGAAAATTATATGGGCGATGGCGGGTTACCGCATTTAATGCTGACCCAAATCCGCGAGCGATACCCACTTTCCCTTCACGGAGTTGGATTGTCTATCGGCGCTGCTCAGGATCTCGATCTGCATCATCTCAAGCGTCTGAAAGCTGTCAAAGACAGATATGAAAGCGGCCTGTTTTCTGAGCATTTGGCCTGGTCAACCCATCAGGACGCATACTTCCCGGACCTGCTACCAGTCCCTTATCACGAGGAAACGCTGCAGCGTGTTGCTGAACACATTGACCAGGTTCAGGAATTCATGGGCTGCCAGATGCTGCTTGAGAACCCTTCAACCTATTTGGCATTTGAAACCAGCACGATGACCGAAACCGAGTTTCTGACACGTTTGACTAAGCAAACGGGGTGTGGGTTACTGCTCGATGTTAACAACGTCTTCGTCTCTGCCACCAATCAGGGATATGACGCGATCAGCTACATCGATGATTTTCCCCTCGAGGCAGTGGGAGAAATTCATCTTGCGGGCCACGCAAGCGATGAAGATGAAACCGGCGTAGAGGTGCTCATTGATGCGCATGACCGCCCGGTCGCCGATCCGGTTTGGGCGCTTTATGACCTCGTTATCTCACGCACCGGCCCGTTGCCGACTTTGATTGAATGGGACACGGACGTTCCCGAATGGGACGAGCTTTTCGCGGAAGCATCGATTGCAAATCAGATGCTTTCCAAATGTGAGATAACCAAATCGGGGAATGAGATCCTTGAGCACACTGGTTAAATCTCAGCAGGTTTTTGCGGAGGCGCTGATTACGCCCGATCTTGAGGCTCCGCGCGATGTGGTGCGCCCGGCCAAGATAGCGCAGCAAAAACAACTCAAGCGGTTTAACATTTATCGCAACAATGTCATTGCAACGGTCATTGATGCGCTCAGCGACACTTTTCCAGTGGTGCGCGCCCAAGTGGGAGACGAGTTTTTCGCCGCCACAGCAAGGGCCTTTCTTGACAAATGCCCCATGCAATCGCCTTTGCTGTTCCGATACGGCGAGACGTTTGGAGAGTTTCTAGACGAATTTCCACCGGTTCAGAATTCCGTACCTTACTTGGGCGACATAGCTCGTTTGGAATATGCGCGCTTGCAGGCCTATCACGCGGCTGATGCGACTCCACTGGATATCTCAGCGTTGGGAGCCGTACCTGAGGAAGCGTTGGCCAGCGTTACGTTAGAAGCGCATCCATCTGTTGCATTGGTTCGTTCCCGCTTTCCGATTGTATCAATCTGGGGGGCAAGCAGCGGTCATCTCGACCATACCGATGTGAACATGATGCACGGTGAAGACGCTCTCATCGTGCGCCCCAAGTTTTCCGTCGATACGGTCGCACTTCCTGAAGGAGGCGCTGCTTTCTTGTCAACTTTAATCTCTGGAGGAACGTTAGGTGAGGCTGCTGAAGCAGGCGCTACCGAAACGGAAGATTTCGATCTTTCGGCTCATCTCGCCGGACTGTTTTCTGCCGGTGCTTTTGTACAGATTTTCACAACGCCCTGACATTCAGGGTTCAGACACTCAAATAAATCAACATCGTTTCAGGATCAGACCATGCTTCAATCAATTGCACATCTTCACAACCGGTTTTTTAGCGGGCTCACATCTCTCACCGAAAACTGGCTTCCGGGCTTGCTGGCAAGATTTGTATTTGCAGCCACGCTATTCGTTTACTTTTTCAATTCCGCACTTACCAAATTTGAAGGCGGGCCGTTCTCGATCTCTGACAGCGCGTATTTTCAAATTATCCCCACTGTCGTAGAGGCGGCTGGCTTTGACACGTCACAAGTCGCCTTCTTACCTTGGGGCTTGATTGTTCTGTTGGGTAGCTATGGCGAAGTTATCCTGCCAATCCTGATTGTCATAGGCCTCTTCACGCGCATCGCTGCGATCGGCATGATTGTGTTCGTTGTGGTGCAGAGCTACGTGGATATCGCATTTCACAATGTGGACGAGAAAACCATCGGTGCCTGGTTTGACAACCTATCCAATGCCGCGATCCTCGATCAACGCGCGCTATGGATTTTCCTGTTCATGTATCTGGTGATCAAAGGCGCTGGTAGCGTTTCTTTGGACTATGTTCTGGGGCGCTGGACCAGCGGAGATAAATAGTAAAATGAATTATGTCCGGCCCCATCAACGCGTTCGGTAATATGATGACATGGCAACGGTGCTTAAGATTTAAGCGAGTGAGGGCTGTGGAGGGGCAGCTCGGCTGCGATAAAACCTCAGATCCGAGCGTAGGTTTTGTATTCAATCTTCTACGCTCGATGTCTGCCCAGAGCACATAGTTACCAGACCGGGTTTCTTCTTGCAGATGCAGAATGGCGTGCTACCTTTCAGGAGATAGCTTGGGAGGTAAAAATTTGCAGTTCGAATTAGTTTTAGCGTTTACACTCATCTTTCTGGTCGACTCAATTTCGCCGGGTCCTGCGTCAGCGGCAGTTGTCGCTAAGGGAGCTACGACCGGACTGCGGCGTACTCTACCCTTCATTGGTGGCCTAGTTCTCGGCGACCTCATTCTGTTTGCCTTTGCCGTAGCGGGTCTCGTAGCACTGGCAGCCGCGATGGGACCGTTTTTCGCGATAATCAAATGGATTGGCATCGCCTATCTTCTTTATCTCGCCTACAAAATGTGGACGGCAAAGCCCGTGAAGATGTCCACCGTCGCGCCTGTGGGTGAGGGCTTGAAACTATTCGGCCTCGGTACTTTGCTGCCGCTCGGGAACCCGAAGGCAATTGGGTTTTACATCGCCTTGCTTCCGGCAGTGATGGACGTATCGGCCATCACTCTGGTCGCTGCATTTCAGCTTAGCCTGATTATTATCGGTGTATGGGCGTTGGTGCTGATTGCCTATGCAGCTGCCGCTGACCGTGCCAGCCGCATGCTCTCAACACCACGCGCACAGCTTTGGTTGAACCGCAGTTCTGCGGGTGCAATGATTGGTGCAGCGGGAACAATCGCTGCCAGATAGGGATGCCGGCTTTGTCTCGCAAAGCGGACATTTGAGTTGCATCGGCTGAATACCCGTATTCCTGCTGACCATACACGATTTCAACACTATAAAATCTTGTTACTCTCGGCCCCACACCCTCCCAAACTCGCCTTCAACACCCGTTCACCGATAGTGCCCTTGTTCTGCGGTTGCGAAATTCTATACTCTTACAACACGAAACTTGGATAAGCGGTGTTAGCCATGGCTGGAAACGTAGCAAAAAACCCTAAACCGATTGCGGTCGATCCAGTCTGGCAGGCGGTGCGCAAAGAGGCGGAAGAGGTCATTGCAAAAGAGCCTCTCATGTCTTCGTTCATCTATTCTAACATTCTAAATCAGGAATCGCTTGAGGCCGCCGTAATCCACCGGATAGCCGAGCGGCTCCATAACCGTGATTTTTCGGCAGAGCTTGTCCGGCAAAGTTTCAACGCGATGCATGAAAGTTCAAGCGAATGGGCAGACACCCTGCGCATCGATATTGCAGCTGTATATGACCGCGATCCCGCCTGCAGCCGACTGATCGAACCAATTCTGTATTTCAAAGGGTTCCAGGCGATCCAGACCCACCGCCTTGCCCATTGGAACTTGAACCAGGGTAACAAGGATATCGCGCTTTATCTGCAAAGTCGTTCGTCCCAGGTCTTCCAAACGGACATC
>CAWUJX010000043.1:0-20795 GCA_963922635.1 uncultured Hyphomicrobiales bacterium
ATTGAGCGCCTTGCAAATCAGTTTTTGCAAAACCCCGTACAGGTGACGGTTGCCAAAGCCTCCTCCACGTCAGACACGATCACCCAATTTGCTATTCCCTCAGAAGTGGAATCGTATGAAAAACGTGCGGTCTTGCGCAACCTCATCGACAATGCGGAAGACTTGAAAAACGGCATCATCTTTTGCAACCGCAAACGCGACATCGCAGACCTTTGGAAATCGCTCGATCGTCACGGTTATTCGGCGGGCGCACTGCATGGTGACATGGACCAGACGAGCCGCACGGCCACGTTGAAAGCCTTCAAAGAGAATAAAATAACGCTTCTCGTGGCGAGCGATGTGGCAGCCCGGGGCCTCGATATTCCTGATGTGAGCCACGTCTTCAACTATGACGTCCCGGTGAATGCGGAAGACTATGTTCACCGCATTGGACGTACCGGTCGCGCTGGCCGCAAGGGCACCGCCTATATGATCGTGACACCTGTGGACCAAAAAGGCTTCGATGCAATTGAAAGCCTGATTGAGCAACCGGTTGATTGGCAGGGGGACCCTGTTGAGTGGGATGCGAAAGCGGGCAAGCGTCGCGGCAAAAAATCAAAAAGCGCGGATGCGCCTAAGAGAGATAAATCCAAGGCGGCATCATCCACGCCTAGGGACGCTGATGTGAGCGACAAGTCTTCCACTGAACCAAAAAAACCCCGTCGGGACCGCGGCAGAAACCGTGGCGGTGAAGAGCTCGATTATTCAGATGCGAGCCACGCTTTCGGCGGCGAAGAGCACGTGCCGGCATTCCTGATGAATGCGAATTAAGGCGAGCTTCCGCTAAACACCTACATCTTTAATTTGCGCTGACTTGGCGGTTTATTCTGGTCTGCGCGGACTGCTGCTTCAAACGCTTCCTCGGCCCACAACAACAGTTCATCCGGGTCGTCAGCCAGGCGCTCAGGCATATACCAATAGCCCATGCTTTTGACTTTTCTGTCTTTCGTTTCATACACCCACTCAGTGCAGTCTTCTGCCTGAAAATCCGGGATCGTATGCGCATCCGCCTTGAGCGCAATGTTGCCATCGCCCGTGGAAAGCGCGAACATCAATTTATGACGAAAAATGCCTATGCCTCCGAACATCTTGCGGATTGCGATGTTTGGTACTTCGGCAAACAGGTCACGCACATACGCTATAAATTCGTCAGAGACGGCCATGGTGATTTAGCTCTCCTATTCGTGAGACTCCTTTGAAGCGTCCCAATACATCACTTCAATTTTGTGGCCATCCGGGTCACGCATGAAGCACCCGTAATAGGGTTTCCCATAATGGGGCCGCGGTCCCGGTTCGCCTTCAGGAACCGCGCCGGCTTTAAGGGCTGCGTCCCAAAACTCATGCACATTTTCGTTTGAAGACGCCATAAACGCGAAATGCACACCGTTTGCCGGTTCAGCCGGCTTTTCATCATGGGGAATGTTGACCCAGAACTCAGGGAAAACCTTTCCATAGGCGACCGCGCCCACTTCATCCTCGAGGTCCTCCATACGGCGCGCGCCAATGACTGGCATAACCGCATCATAAAATGCCAAAGCCCGTTTCAGATCATTGGTTCCGATTGATACGTGAGACATGATGCTGGGATTTTCTAAGGTCATAACGCTTCCTGTTTGACTTGCATGGGACAAGTTCGTTCTATGGGCAAAACAAATGGAGATTGAAGCATGAAACTCACCCTTCATCATGTCAACTTCGCCACTGAAAATGTGGACCGGATGAATGCGTTTTACCGCGATGTTCTGGGTATGGCACCGGAAACAACCGGACTGCCAACGCTTGAAAAGACCAAAGGATATGCGGGGGATGTGTCGTTTCTGACCGATGGCGATATCCAGTTTCATCTGGCGAAGAAAGATCTTGAAGTGGCTTTCAATACCGGACATGCGGTCAACCCGGTGGAGCGCGGTCACATCGCTTTTCGGACCGATGACATTGAGGGTGTCAAACAAGAGCTTGATGCCAAAGGTGTGTCCTACTCCGATTGGGGCAATATGGCCGTTAAGGGCTGGCATCAGATTTTCTTTTATGACCCCGATGGCAATGTGATCGAAGTCCATCAGGTGGATAAGGGATAGCGCTATAAGAATATAAGTGTAAAAACGTTCCGTAGAGTAATGAACGCACAAAGAAATACTGATGAACCTTAAGTCACTTTTATGGGGTACTGCGGCAGCGATCACAGGCTTTTCAACCGCAGAGGCTTCCGATTTTATCCTGATTGAACCCGAACCGAATGAAACCGTTCGTGTTTGTGATGTTTATGGTTCCGGCTTCTTTTTCATTCCGGGTACAGAGACATGCCTTAAGTTTTCAGGCTTTGTACGCTCGTCCTACGAAAGAGTTACGGCTGACTTTGATATTACCTACCTAACCTTCAACACTTTCACGCCACCAACTGGTATTACGGCCCCAACCGCTTCTGTCCTTGGTTCTGCTTTTACCCGCATAGACCTCTTCCGCGGCACCGCAAGCGGTAATACAAGCAGCGCTCTCTGGGGACAACGCGCCCGTCTTGACATAGACGTGCGCAACGAAACGGATTTTGGGACGCTGCGGGCGCAGTATCGCCTCGAAGCAGGCCCCTCGAACACTGATGCTGATATAGACATGGATGTGGCACTCATCTCACTGGCCGGGTTCCGCGCAGGTTTCGCAGGTGCAAATTACTGGACCACCAACCACGGATTTAGCGGCGTCAATTTTGAAAGCGTTGCCTTTGTAGGTGAACAGCAATTCTTCAATGAAGCCGGCTGGTTTGGCTTCGACGATGCGACCATTTTTGATTATACATGGGCATCAGACGGGCTGGCTATCACCATAGGAGTGGAAGACCCGCGCATTCGTCACACATCTAGTGCCGGAAATAGTGCCGTCGGCGACCCCTTTGAAAGGATCAACTCTCTTTCCGGTGGATCCGACTCGCGGGTCAACATTTACACCGGGATCAATTATTCTGCGGACTTCGGTACCTTGGCCCTCACCGCAGTACATGATTCTGTTGCTAAAGAAATCAACTCAGAAGGAGTGATTTCCGACGAAGGCGGATGGGCTTACAAGGCAAGTCTCACACTCGATCTTTCCAAATGGCTACCCGGTGGCAAGCTTCATGGTTGGTATATGACTGACGGCGATTACGCCACAGACTATGTCCATAACCTCGGGCTAAATGCGAACCCGGATGAGATTTTTGGGATCAACTTCCAGATGAATATCACCGAAGAAGTGCAGTTTCTCATGGGTTACACGCATGCAAAAGGCGGTAATACACAACTCGACGACGATAATTTCGATTATAGGGAAGGTGAAGCGGAACAGGCATCGGTTGGGCTGAACTGGTACCCAAAAGCGGCTCCGGGCTACAATGTTAAAGCAGCTTACTATAGCGGGAACGCGAATTCAGTTCGCGGGTTTGGAGCGAGGCCCAGTGGATGGGGTACAGTAGTCGACATAGACTATGAGGGCTTTGTCGTGAGTGTCCGACGCGACTTTTGATGGGCTTGGCACCGACCACCAAGCTCAAAGGGTGTTCGCTTAAATTAATCTAACTATTCGCCAATTCGCGTTCGCGGATCATTTCCGGCGTCATTTCAGCGGGTGTGAGTTCCACACTTTCGCCGCAGCCGCAGGCTGAGCTTTGGTTTGGATTGTTAAACACAAACCCCGTGCGCAGTTTCGTCACTTCGAAATCAAGTTGTGTGCCCAGCAAAAATAGAACGGCTTTAGCATCTACAAATACAGTGCCTTCCGGCGTTTCGACCTTGTCTTCCCCGGGAACGATCTCTTCCGCCAAATCAATGGTGTATTCCATGCCGGCACAGCCACCGTTTTTCACCCCAATGCGGATACCATGGGCCTCAGGCTTATTGGACAAAATCTCACCGAGTCTCGCCCGGGCTGCATCTGTTAGCGTGATAACTTCAAAGGCCATGATTTCTCATCTCAATCAGAAAAACAATTTAACGATCGCCACAATCGCGAGAGTGGCAGTCGCACCAACAATAAGCGGATAATAGCGATTTTCCGAATTTATCTTGGCTGTCTCCGCAATAAGTTTCGAGATTTCGGCATCAATCTTTTGTCTGTCGATCTCGTCCATGGTTTTTTTGCTCATTTTCATTCCCACACAATTTATCCACACTTGGGAATATATGATAAATCCTTGGTCAATACCATCCTAGCGCAACTTGCGCCTCTTCCGACATGCGTTCGGGCGTCCATGGTGGATCATAGGTCATTTCCACATCCACATCCATCACACCGCGCACATTTGAGATAGCATCACGCACCCAACCTGGCATTTCTCCCGCAACCGGGCAGCCCGGAGCGGTGACGGTCATCAGGACCTTAATCAATCGATTATCCTCGATATCGACCTTGTAGATGAGGCCAAGCTCATAAATGTCTGTGGGAATTTCAGGGTCATAAACTGTCTTGAGCGCAGCAATGATGTCGGCCGTCATGCGCTCGATTTCCTCAGGCGGGATTGAGGACGCAGTTCCCATTTCAATGGAATTTGGCGCGTCATCCGCTGCTGATGTGTTTACGTCTTCCATGATTACTCACCCGAAAAATGTGCGCGCCTTTTCCAGCGCTTCGACCAATACGTCAACTTCCTGTTTCGTATTATACATAGCAAAACTTGCCCTGCATGTGGAGGTTACACCGTATTTTTGCAAGAGCGGCTGGGCGCAATGACTTCCTGCCCGCACGGCAACGCCAGAGCGGTCGATCACCATGGAGACGTCGTGGGCGTGAATGCCTTCCAATTCGAACGAGAAGATCGCCCCCTTGTCCGGTGCGTTGCCAAATAATCTCAGTGAATTGATTTTGGACAATTCCGCCTGGGCATAATCCCTAAGGTCGTTTTCATGGGCCGCGATTGCTTCGCGTCCAATCGATTCCATATAATCGAGCGCATAACCCAGCCCGATAGCTTGCGCGATTGGCGGTGTTCCTGCCTCAAAACGATGCGGCGGATCATTATAGGTCACCTCGTCTTCCATCACATCGAGGATCATCTCGCCACCGCCCTGAAACGGCTGCATGTCTTTCAGGAATTCCATTTTTCCGTAGAGCACGCCAATGCCCGACGGGCCGTACAGCTTATGGCCAGTCACACAATAAAAATCCACACCGAGGTCCTGCACATCAACCGGTATATGAACGGCACTTTGTGAGCCATCGGCCAGCACCGGAATTCCCCGTTCATGAGCAATCGCGCACACGTCTTTCAGCGGTACGACGGTGCCTAACACGTTCGACATGTGGGTGATTGCAACGAGTTTGGTTCTCTCACTCAACGCTTCACGGAACGTTTCGATGTTGAAGGAACCGTCTTCCTCCACATAAACCCATTTCAGCTTGACGCCCATGCGCTCACGCAGAAAATGCCAAGGCACAATGTTCGAGTGATGCTCCATGATGGAAAGAACGATCTCATCGCCCTCCTTCAGGTGCTTCATAGCCCAACCATAGGCAACAAGGTTGATCGCTTCCGTGGTGCCCTTGGTGAATACGATTTCATCCACACTTGGGGCATTGAGAAACGCCCGCACCTTTTCGCGCGCGGCCTCATAGGCTTCGGTCGTCGCATTGGAAAGATGATGCAAACCGCGATGCACGTTTGAGTATTCATGGGAATACACACGGCTCACCGCATCAATCACTGCGGTTGGCTTTTGAGCCGATGCGCCATTGTCGAGATACACCAGTGGTTGTCCGTGAACCTCCCGCGAGAGGATCGGGAAATCAGTACGGATTTGATCGATGTCATATGCCATTAGATGTTTTTATCCAACCATGTGTCGATAATGCCTGTGAGCACTTCTTCCATCGTTTCGCCCGCATCGAGATCTTCCACCACTTCGTCCACAAACGCCTTGATCAAAAGCGAACGCGCGGTTTTCTCGTCGATGCCCCGGGCCTGCAGATAGAACATGTGTTCATCATCAATGTCGGTCATGGTCGCACCGTGCGCGCACAACACATCATCGGCGAAGATTTCAAGCTCAGGCTTTGCGGAGAAGTCTCCCTCGTCGGTCAACAACAGTGTGTTGCACGCCATTTGCGCATCGGTTTTCTGGGCAGGTTGAGCAACCTTGATCTGGCCCTGGAAGATGCCATGACCATCACCAGCCACCACATTGCGGAAAAGTTCTTCTGCATTGGTGTGCGGCACATTGTGTTCAAGCACCGTGGTCACGTCTATATGCGCGCCATCGCCCACGAGGTTCACCCCGCGCAACGCGAGATTGGCATTCTCACCGTTCACGGCGACTTTGATTTCCTGGCGCACCAGCTTGCCGCCAGCATTGAGAACAAACACAGAGAGTTCCGCATCTTTCGCTAGGCTCACATTCAGTCGTGCAAGCCGCGTGGCAGCTTCATCTTCCTGTTGAATGATGTGCCAGACGGCTTTGGCGCCCTCTTCAACGGTCAGTTCTGATACCGTGGTGGCAAGACTGGCCACGCCATCTGCAGACGTATGCCGCTCAACAACATGCGCTTCACTACCGGCCTTCACGGTCACCTTGTGATAAACGCCCGAACGCGCAGCCTCGGTGGAAACATGGCCAAGTCCCAGCGGCTTATCCTTGGTACTGTCACCGGAAACCACAAATTCAACCGTATCGCCCATGGTCGCAGCGTTCATCGCCACGATGGCATCATTAATGTCGGCAGAATTTGCCTTTGCGCAATCCGTGGACATGATCACACCAGAAGGCAGTACCTGCTCACCGGAAAGTTTGCCGTTTGCAAACGAAACCAAATGCGTATCAATGATGGGCGCATATGTTCCGCCCGCTTCACCGCTCGCCTGATGGGGAAGATCGCGCAGCATGGTCCGCAGGTCCGTATAGTGGAAACTTTCCACACGCCGGGTCGGCAACATGAAACCAAGGGTCTCTTCAGCGGATGTCTTTTGAATAGTCATGGACACAATCTCCAATTATGCAGCGCGTGCGATCACATCCGCATAGCCGTTTTCTTCCAGATGCAGCGCAAGCGACTTGTCACCAGACTCAATAATGCGGCCCTGATACAAGACGTGGACCGTATCCGGCACGATGTGCTCGAGAAGACGCTGGTAATGTGTAATCACGAGAAACGCGCGCTCCGGGTCCCGCAGGCGGTTTACGCCGTCTGAAACGATCTTCAATGCATCGATATCGAGACCTGAGTCCGTTTCATCCAAAACGCACAGTTTCGGCGCAAGTAATTGCATCTGAAGAATTTCAGCACGTTTCTTTTCACCACCGGAAAAGCCGACATTCAACGCCCGCTTCAGCATGTTGAAATCGATGTTCAACTCACCTGCCGCTTCTTTCACCGTCCTGATGAATTCCGGCGTGGTGAACTCTTCCTCATCGCGAGCCTTGCGCTGAGCGTTCATGGCAGCTTTCAGGAAGTTCATGGTCGGAACACCGGGAATTTCCATTGGGTACTGGAATGCGAGGAAAACGCCGGATGCGGCGCGCTCATCCGGTTCCATTTCAAGAATACTTTCACCGTTGAACAGAATGTCGCCTTGCGTAACCTCATAGTCCTCCTTGCCGGCAAGCACATAGGAAAGTGTGGACTTACCCGAACCATTTGGCCCCATGATCGCGGCCACTTCGCCAGCGGCAATGGAAAGGTTCAGGCCTTTCAGGATTTCAGTTTCATCTTCCGCAATGCGGACATGGAGGTCTTTAATTTCTAACATTTTATTCTTCTCTCTAGTCATTTTTGGGCGCGTTTTCGGCACCCGTATATTTCATCACAATGGAGACCACCCACGGCCCCAGCATCCAAACAATCAGCGCCCAAACAGGCGTCCAACTTTGCTCCGCCTCTCCGAACAACACCTCAACCATTGGCAAGGCGATGAAAACGATGGGGAACACAATCATCCATGCGAATACGAGCATTCGAACCCAGATGGATGAGAAAAGCTGCTCCCGGCTCATGTCGGCTTACCCTCTGAACACCAAAACGGCGCCCACATAGAGAAGCGAAGCAACGACCGCGAGGCCAATACCGCGCTGGGCTGCGACAGGCTTGTTGTCGCCTCCCATGAGAAAAGGCAAACCAAACGCAATGCTCGTTACCGCCAGAAATCCGAGAATGGTCAGGAGCATTTAGCCCACGCTCCCCTCAAGACTGATCGAGATAAGCTTCTGGGCTTCCACTGCAAATTCCATGGGCAAAGCTTGAATAACCTCTTTCACAAAACCGTTGACGATCAACGCAATCGCTTCCTCTTCCGGGATCCCGCGCTGCAGGCAGTAGAAAAGCTGATCATCAGAAATTTTCGAAGTGGTCGCCTCATGCTCAAATTGAGCCGTGGAGTTTTTCGCTTCGATATACGGAACCGTGTGCGCCCCGCACTGATCCCCGATCAACAGTGAATCACACTGCGTGAAGTTGCGCGCATCCGTTGCTTTCTTATGCGCGGAGACTTGACCTCGATAGGTGTTCGAAGACCGACCTGCGGAAATGCCTTTGGAAATAATCCGGCTTTTGGTGTTCTTGCCAAGATGCAGCATTTTTGTGCCGCTATCCACTTGCTGCGCACCATTGGATACAGCGATGGAATAGAACTCGCCTTGAGAATTGTCACCGCGCAAAATACACGACGGATATTTCCACGTGATGGCGGACCCGGTCTCAACCTGCGTCCAAGAAATCTTGGAATTGTCACCCCGGCAATCGCCACGCTTCGTCACAAAATTGTAGATACCGCCCTTGCCGTTTTCATCGCCCGGATACCAGTTTTGGACCGTCGAATATTTGATCTCGGCATCGTCCATGGCAATCAGTTCGACGACTGCAGCATGAAGCTGGTTCTCATCGCGCTGCGGCGCAGTACACCCTTCGAGATATGAAACGTATGAGCCTTTTTCAGCAATGATCAGCGTGCGCTCAAACTGGCCGGTATTTTCCGCATTAATACGGAAATAGGTGGACAACTCCATCGGGCAGCGAACACCTTCCGGGATGTAAACGAACGAACCGTCCGTAAACACTGCACAATTGAGGGCTGAGTAGTAGTTGTCAGAAACCGGTACGACAGATGCCAGATATTTCTTTACAAGTTCCGGATGGTCGCGAACGGCCTCAGAGATAGAACAGAAAATAACGCCGGCCTTGGCCAATTCTTCCTTGAAGGTCGTGACCACGGAAACCGAATCAAACACCGCATCCACGGCAACGCGGCCTGAGGAATAGACATTGTCAGAAGGGTCATCATCCAACTGACTTGGCTCATCATGACGGCGAACGCCTGCGAGGATTTCCTGTTCTTTCAGCGGGATGCCCAATTTCTCATAGGTCTTGAGTAGTTCAGGATCCACTTCGTCCAATGACTTCGGGCCGTCTTCGAAATTCTTCGGAGCCGCGTAATAGTAGATATCCTGGAAATCGATTTTCGGATAATCCACACGGGCCCATTCCGGCTCGTCCATCTGCTTCCAGCGTTCGAACGCATCAAGACGCCACTGGAGCATCCACTCCGGCTCTTCTTTCTTTGCCGAAATGAAACGGATCACATCTTCGTTGAGCCCCTTGGGCGCCATATCCGCTTCGATATCGGTCGAAAAACCGTATTTGTACTTATCAACGTCGATCTCAGCGACTGCATCAATGGTTTCCTGAACGGCAGGCATTAGCGTTCTCCAAGTCTATCCATGTTTCACGCGGCCAAGCGGCCAATTATAGTTTTCCAAGCAGCCAGGAAGTGGCTCGCCTCATCTTCCGTCGAAGCCCAACCAAGGCTCAGGCGTATGGCTCCGGCCATTTCTTCCGGTTTTGCACCCATTGCCTCAAGCACGTGGCTTTGTTTCACCTTGCCGGACGAACACGCCGACCCCGATGAAACCGATATTCCCGCCAAATCCAACGCCATAAGTGCTGTTTCGGCTTTTACGCCGGGCACTGAAAACAGGCATGTATTCGGTAGCCGATCGGCGTTTTTGCCAAAGAACACGGGATGCGGCACGCCGTTACCACCCTCAATGGATATAGTGCTGAGATCAGCCTCTATCGAGTCCCGCAACTGGTAATTCTGGAGATTATTGCTCAAGTTTTCCTGATGCCATGCACAGGCAGCGCCAAACCCGGCAATCGCAGCACAATTTTCCGTGCCGGAACGGTGATAATTCTCCTGCCCGCCACCACTGAAAAGTGGTTTGGGCGATAGAGAACCATTTGCCAAAACAAGTGCGCCAACACCTTGTGGTGCTCCAATCTTGTGACCGGACAACAACAGGAAATCCGCTCCCGTTTCCTCAAGTGTAAAAGCAATCTTACCGGCGGCCTGAACTGCATCGACAACCAGAACGCCGTCATGGGCATGTACCAATTGCGATATCTCGTGGAGCGGTTGGATCACGCCCGTTTCGCTGTTGGCAAATTGCACAACAACCATAGGCATCCCGTCGTTATGGTCATGAGCTTCGACGCGAGCACGAAGCTGTTCTGTGTCCAGACAACCATTTTCCCACACCGGAAGAAGTTCAATTTGCTCTGCGGCGAACCGACCTCCGGCGAGCATGCAAGGGTGCTCGCTGGCGGAAATATAGACTTTCGAAACGTTGAGTTCATGCCCTCCGCCGCGAATCACAGGCGAGAGTGCATGATGCGCCGCTTCCGTTGCCCCTGCTGTGAATATTACATTGGCAGACTTTGCGCCGATCAGATTTGCAACCTGCGAACGCGCTGCCTCGACGCGCTTCCGCGCGCCACGGCCCTCAAAATGCACCGACGATGCATTGCCGACGTTTTCGAGGCATTCAAGCATCGCAACGCGCGCGCATTCCAACAAAGGAGCGCTGGCATTGTAATCAAAATATGCTCTCGTTGTTCGCGTCATGGGCGGATGTGGTTCCTCGTCGAAATATCCGATGCCGACTGCTCCCCTTGCCCGATGCGTAATTTACTTGAAATCAGCATGCGTGATTGTCTATGAAGACGCTTCAGACAGGATTGCACAGTTTCTAGTTTTGAATAGTTCTAAACTGTTCTAGGAACCCAGTCCCCCATCGTCAAGTGCTGATGCGGTTCCGATGCCGCTTTATGGTGTAATTTTCAACCTGGAGTATTCATGCCAGAAGTCATTTTTAACGGTCCATCCGGAAGACTGGAGGGACGGTATCAGCCGTCTAAAGACAAGACCGCTCCAATTGCATTGATTCTGCATCCTCACCCCCATCCGAAATTCGGCGGCACGATGAATAACCCAATCGTGTATGACCTGTTTTACATGTTTCTCGAGCGCGGGTTTACGGTGCTGCGATTTAACTTCCGGGGCGTTGGCCGTAGCCAAGGCGAGTTTGATCACGGACAGGGTGAACTATCCGATGCGGCTGCTGCACTAGATTGGGTGCAATCCATGCATCCCGATGCGCGTGGATGCTGGGTCGCCGGATTTTCCTTTGGCGCGTGGATCGGCATGCAACTGCTGATGAGACGCCCTGAAATCGAGGGTTTCATGTCCATTGCACCGCAGCCCAACATCTACGACTTTTCTTTCCTCGCTCCCTGCCCTGCTTCAGGCATGATTATCCACGGGTCGGAAGACCGCGTGGCACCGGTGGAGCACGTCCAGGGCTTGGTGGACAAATTGAAGGCTCAAAAAGGCATTCTCATCACACAAAATACCATGGAAGGCGCCAATCACTTCTTCTCTGATCATCAGGAAGAACTGATCGAGGAATGTGGGACGTATCTGGATAAAAGACTTGGCATTATCCCGGGCGGCATCGAAGAGACGATGCTACTCCGATAGCGGGATACGATGGCGAAATCTGATCCAAGCAATCAACCCTTTCTCACCATACAGCAGCGGGTAGAAAGCATTCCACCTGCGGCACTCGCACAAGAGTTACAGCGCAACGCACAGGCTCTGATTAAAACACCGAAAAACGCGGTACTCACTTTTGCTGTTGGATTGATGTACGCTCGGATCGGTGACTTTGAGAGCGCAATCAAGGTTTTGAAACGTGCGCTCAAACTTTCACGTTCAAATGAAGTGATTTTGGGCGTGCTCGCCTTCATCCATGCAAATCAGCTGGGCGATAGCCAAACGGCAATCACCTATTTGCAGAAAAAGATCCTGCTCAACAAACAAGACGGCGCTGCCCATTTGCTTCTGGCTAACTGTTTCATGAATGTGAGTGAGCCCGCAAAAGCGCTTGCTGCAATCGAAAAGGCAGAACCCTTTGTCGACGCTGCCATGCAACAGAAACTCCATGCAATGCGTGCCCAATGCCACCAGCGTATGGGTGATTTTCAATCGGCACGCGAAGAACTGCTTAAACTTGCAGACATTGATCCGCTCGGGCTTGTGGGCGTGGCGGACGTTCTGAGCCGCCTTCCTGAGTTGCCCGATGAACTGGCGGAAAAACTGCAAACAGAAATGAGTTCGGCCCTCGAAGAAGGAACGGAAAGGTTTCGGGATGCCAATCACGAGGCCATGACGGCAATTGCGGTGGCTGAACGCCTTGAAAAGCAACAGGACTATCGCAAAGCATTTACTTATTTCAAACGTGCCAACGAGCTTCAACCACGCGATGAAAATGCCTGGGGATGGGAGGAAACCCGCGAGTTTGAAATCATCCGCAACGTGTTTGACGAAGCGATCTTCAAAACACTCCCAGATGGTCACCCTAGCGAGAAACACGTTTTCGTGGTGGGCATGCCGCGGTCAGGAACGACGCTTCTCGAAAGCATCCTCGCTTCGCATAAAAACGTAATCGACCATGGTGAACTCAGCTTTTTCCACGAACAACTTTATCGGTTGGGGTTCACGGCACAACAATCACCAAACGTGGATCAACAGGTACAAACCGTTCGAAAGCTTTTGCAGGCTGCACCCCTCTCAGGTTTTACGGATATCGCGGAGGCTTATCGCAACCGCTACCGGATGGACCAGAATAAAAATACGTACCACGTTGATAAGATGCCCCATAACTTCAGGGCCTTGGGCATAATCGCGGCGACCTTTCCAAACGCAAAAGTTATCCATGCGCGGCGGCATCCCATGGACACATGCCTGTCGAACTTTAAAACGCTTCTTCCCGGCTACAACACGACGTTTGGGCAATCACCCGAAGAAATCGGCGCCTTTTACATTCAATATGCAAACCTTATGCGGTATTGGAAGCAGGTCTTGCCGCTTGAGATTTTCGATGTCCGATATGAAGACCTTGTGAACGACACGCCCACTCACGCAAAGACCGTCATTGAGTTCTGCGGCATTGAGTGGGATGAGAAAAGCCTCGCCAATCGCGCCCGCAAAAAAGATACAAGGACCGCATCAATTTGGCAGGTTCGACAGGATGTCTACACTACGTCAGTGGAGAAGTGGCGCTTGTATGAGGAAGAGTTGCAGCCCCTTCGAGATATCCTTGCCGATGAAATCAAGCGATATGAGGCAGGCGAATAGACTTCGATCGCCAATATAGCGTTTATGGCTTTGCCAATACCCCACCCGACACGGGATACGAGCACCCGGTTGTTTTCGGAAATGTAAGCGGCAAACCCCGTATAGATCGTACAGCTAAGTAGGCCCAAGCTTCCGCTTCCATACCATCCCCATCAAAGCCAGCGTCTTCTGCAGACACAATCTTCGTGCCTTCCCTTGCAATAAGGTTTGCGAGATCAGTCATGATATGCGGGTTATGACGTCCACCGCCGCAAATGATCCAAGTCTTGGGCGCTTTTGGCAGGTGATCAACCGCCCGGGCAATTGCATGGGCAGCCACGCTTGCGAGGGTTCTTGCGACCGTCTCAACTGACAAGTCACTCGTTTCGGGCAATTGAAAATCACTACGGTCAAGCGACTTAGGAACGGGCTTTTCGAAGAAAGCATCATCGAGGTATTTGGCAAGAAGCGCTTGGTCCACCTTGCCCTCGGCAGCAATCATACCGCCTTGATCATATGAAATTCCCACATGCCGTTGCACCCACTGATCAATCAGGGAATTGCCTGGACCCGTGTCGAAGGCAATGAGTTCGTCGTTATGAATATACGAGATGTTTGATATGCCGCCAATGTTGACGAATGCAACGGCGCTGTCTGGCTCGGTTGCGATGGCGGAGTGTGCGGCGAGCGCCTGATGATAGACAGGTATCAACGGAGCGCCCTGCCCGCCATGGACCATGTCGTTTGCCCGCATATCGAAAACGACCGGAACCCCCGTCTCCGTCGCGAGTGTTTGCCCATCGCCTAGTTGAACCGTGAGTGCTTGTTCGGGCCGATGCAAAACAGTCTGACCATGAAAGCCAATTATGTCGACTTCTGACTTTTCTATATGCTGTTCCGCCAAAAAGTCAGAGACAGCATCCACATGCGCCTTTGTGATTTCGTCTTCGACAGCCTCCAAAACGCCACGGCGTTCATAACGGTCGGCCTTTAAGGTTTTCGCCTGTTCCAGAGCAAGCGCCAGCCGATCGCGCATTGAAGCTGCGTATGGGAAAAACGCCGACACACCCCGCTCCACATGGGTTAGACCGTCTGTGCGAAGCAACGCCACATCAATGCCATCCATGCTTGTGCCGCTCATAAGGCCGATTGCTGTTTTGATTTCAGACAATTTTTGCACCTAGCGTGGCATTTTTTGTTGTCTCCTGTTACAGCACAACAGATTCTTGAATATCCCGCCAGCAAAAGTGTTTTCAGCGATGAGTGCTTTCAAATCCGAGTTCCTGCACACCCTCCAAACCCGTGGTTTTATTCATCAGATTTCCGATGAAACGGGTCTTGATGAACTCCTGAGCAAAGAACGTGTCACAAGCTATATCGGTTTTGACGCGACAGCCTCCAGCCTTCATGCGGGCAGTCTTGTTCCGATCATGCTTTTGTATTGGTTTCAGCAGACCGGGCATCAACCCATTGCCTTAATGGGGGGCGGAACAACCATGGTTGGCGACCCGTCCGGCAAGGACGAGAGCCGGCAAATGCTGACACCGGAGCTGATCGGTGAAAACAAAGCCGGCATCCGAAAAATCTTCGACAAGTTTTTGGATTTCGGTGACGGACCTGACAAAGCGATCATGGCCGATAATGCGGATTGGCTCCTAGAATTGAACTATGTGGAGTTCCTCCGGGATGTGGGGCGGCATTTATCCGTCAATCAGATGCTTGCACGCGATTCCGTAAAACTGCGCTTGGAACGCGAACAGCACCTATCATTCCTAGAGTTCAATTACATGTGCCTTCAGGCCTATGACTTCACTGAACTTGCCCGGCGTTATGATTGCCGCCTGCAGATGGGCGGATCAGACCAATGGGGCAATATAGTTTCCGGTGTGGACCTTGGTCGACGCATGGGCACACCGGATCTGTACGCGCTCACAACCCCGCTGCTGACAACCTCTTCCGGCGCCAAGATGGGTAAAACAGCCGATGGCGCTGTGTGGCTCTCAGAGGATTTATTGTCGGTTTACGACTATTGGCAGTACTGGCGGAATGCGGAAGACGCAGATGTGGCGCGCTTCATGAAACTATTTACGGTTCTACCTCTTGATGAAATTAAGCGGTATGGCGCGTTGCAAGGCGCTGAGATGAACGAGGCCAAAAAGGTGCTCGCCACTGAAGCAACGGCTATGGTTCACGGGCGCGAAGCGGCGGAAGCGGCAGCGGAGACCGCTCGCCGCACGTTTGAACAAGGCGAAGCCGCTGATACCTTGCCCACAGTGGATATTGATGCAGGCGAACTAGCCGCCGGCATTGGGTTGTTAAGCCTCATTGTGAAATGCGGCCTTGCTGCATCCAATGGGGAAGCGCGCCGTCATGTGAAGGGTGGTGCAATCAAGATCAATGATATTGCCGTAAACGACGAAAGAGCGACGATTGATAATGATGCGGTTGTTGACGGCTCGATCAAGCTATCGATGGGAAAGAAGAAGCATTTTCTCATCAAGCCACAATAGTCCGGCTATTTGAACTCAAACACCTTGTTGAACACGCCCGGTGTTATGATCGATAACGGGTTTACCTCAAGGTCGGGGTTTTTCCGCGATCCGCTCAATTTGTAGGTGATGCCAATCAGCGCATTATCGCGGCCGTTGGAGAATAGCTGGCCCAATAACGGTATCGCGGACATGGCGATATTCACGCCATTTGCAGGCATGAATGTCCCGGTCAGGTTCATACGGTCACGCTGGTCGTACAATTTACCCGTCATGGTGATGCCCATGGTACCGCTACGGATGATCGCATCCTGCACATTCATGAACCCCTGCCCGCGCTCAATCTTTGCATCCGCAAGCTGGAACTTGATCACTTTGTCTTCCGCATCCGGGATGATCCGTTGCACCCCGCCACGTTCGTTGGGCATCTGGTTAACGTTAGAGGCCATGCGCGCCAACCGGGGTTCATTGACCACTTCAAAATTTTGAAGACGAACCGGGCCAAGATAAGGCCCGCTTTCAGTCTGAAGCAGGTTAGCATTCAAAGTTCCGCCCCGCATCCGGGTGTAGATGTCGCTGAACGCCAAAGCGGTTCCGGCATCGTTCGTATTGACGGTGAACAGGGTATCATTCCCGTTCAGCTGCGCTTGAACGCTATAGTTGCGGCCGTCACTGCCGTTTGCACTCATATCAATGCGGTTGAGCCTGCCGTTTTTACTCTCATACAAGAGGATCGCATTTTTGATTATTCGATTGTTGAAACCACGCACCACATCAAAATTTGCGACTAGATTGACCGAGCGGCCACCCTGGGCTTTCGTGAAACCACCAGCATGGATCAGTGTGTTCAAAATACCCCGAGCGTCAATTGAGAGGCCAATGGCATTGATGTTATAGACGTCGCCTTTTCGCTCAAGACGCAGGCGTATATCGTCACCCTCATTCAGTTTGAGTTTTGAGATATCTGCCTTGAGAAGACCTTTTCGGTTGAGAACCAGTTCTCCTGCCCCTTCAAATCCCGAGCCTGACAGCTTGAAATCCTTCAGGGTAAAGACTTCGCCTTTACGCGAGAGTTCGAAGCTGCCCTTAGAAGGAATGCCTTTTCCTTTGCGCCAACCGATCCAAGGAAGAGCAACTTCAGAGTTTGTGAAATCCAGATCGTGAAACTCCCGTTTGCCATCGCGCCTGATTGTTATGTCAATCGGACCGCGGACAACGGGAGCAAGGTCAAACCCGAGTTTTTCGCGGTCGGCTTCGGTAAAAGTAGCAACGATCTTTCGGCTTCGTTTTACCGCTCCGGATTTACCGATCGGCTCGGCCAGTTCCACCCGCGCACGCACACCATCCAGAGTTGCCGAACCCCTTACCTGCGCACCTTTCGGATTTGCATCAATCAACAGATCAGCATTGGAGAACCTGCGGCCCGAAAGCGGCTTACTGCTCGCGCCATCGCGCAATTCGAGAAGAACGTTCCAGTCCACATTTTCGTATTGAATTTTATTCCCGACCGGAAAACGAGCCACGATATTCGCATATCCTTTCCCGCTGAACTGATCGGGCACCACCTTCATCCGCTCCATCACCCGCAGAGGCGCACGGTCTGAGATGCGGGCGATCGTGGTGATATTCCCGTCCAGTTCGAGGGTGGTATTGCCGATCCGTTCCTTGGCAGCGAAATCGGGCATTTCAAAACTACCCTTGGTGATTCGTATTTCATTGCCTTCAAGATCTGCCGCTGACCCTTTCTCAAGCTCAGCAGCAATCTTCATCCCTTCCAGAGTTACGGTTCCCTTCGCATCGTAGATCGCAGGCATGTCACCAAACGGACGGAACGAAAAGTCAGCGAGGTTCAGCACGGTCTTGTAGTGTTCAGGGGCAAGCTTTTTGCCATCTTTCAGGCGAAACAGAATGCCCGGCGGGATATCGACCTCAACGGTTCCGGAAGTAACACGTCCGTCGATAATGTGGTCATGGATCCAACCCCGGGCTTTATCGGCCACAAAGTATGGCCAGAATTGCTTCACAGCGAGAACAGAAATCCCGTCGCTGGTCATGCTGCCTTTGATCCCAGGGGTTTCGCCCGACAAATCAATCGATCCTTTGCCGATAGCGCCGCCAGAGGGTGTTGAAACGATGATTTGCTTCACGCCCACACGCTTACGGTCTCGATCAAACAAACCAGTGACCTGAAATGCACCAGGGATTACAGGTTCATTTTCCAGTGTCGGAGCAAATTCGCCACGCTCAATAATGAAGTCATACAGAAATGGACCCGCATAGCCCACGTCTGCAACTTCCGGCTTGAGGCCGCCAATAATACTACCGTTGAACCTGCCGATACGAACGGGCGAAGAATCAAGTTCGATCTGGTTTCTGTCGAGAAAAATTTTGAAGTTCAGTTCGGCACTTTCGATCTCGGTGCGCGCCTTGATACCCACCCGCATGTTGCCCGGCTGAGCTGAAATCTGCAGTTTCGGGTTTAACAATCTATCCTGTGCGTTGAATGGAAGTTCGCCAGAAACAGTCACAATGGAATCGAGTGCAATGACACCGGCCTCATCAGCGGGCTCGTTCGACCATTCCCGAAGACTGATGCCGTCGGCACTGAATTTGTACGCTCGGCCGTTATCATCCGCACCAAAACTGGAGCGCAGCGAAACGTTCGATAGCTCAGTCGTCAGTTCTCCATTGAGATAGAGATTGCCATCGTCGCCCCGTGTCATTTGGAGCGTTACAATTTCGAGGGGATCAACACTGCGACGCCCCAAAACAGGGCCTTCTATGCGGGAATTTGTGATTTCCAAACTGTCGAAACCGTGTTGTCCCAAGCCCTTTTCCAATTGTGTGATCGCTGACCCGAATGCGCGCAGCGGTTTGTCGAGATGGGCAGGCATCAAGCCGGGGGTATTTCCGAATACCGATCCTGCATCGAAAATAGCGCCGTCAATGGCAACGGATTTCAACTCCAGTTTTCCACGCAGGAGATTTGCGAATGAGGCATTAGCCCGGACTTCACGAAGCGTGGCCAACACAGCATTGTCGGCATGTCGCTTAACGATCACATCGTTTGAGACAAATCCGGTTTTGCCAAGTTGTGACAGGTCGAGATCAACTTGCTGCATCACAACATCGACGTCACCACCCAAGGCCTCTTCAATCCGGGTTTCGATCTGTGAAATAATGACTGAGTTTTCGCCGCTCTTTCCCTGCAGCAGGAAGTAAAGGCTCACAACGGAAATGCCTGCCACAATCGTCAGACATACCACAATGGCAAGCGCTAAACGAAATACCTGTGCGCCCCGTGTCCGTGATTGGGAACGACGCATATCCGCAACCTTGTCAGACATAGATCTGCCCTGCCCCTGCCCGACTGCCTATTTTGTGTTTGAATTTCAGTGTTTAAGGCCCCCGACACCGATAAAACAAATTCAACTGGGAGCAAATCTGACCGCTTGCAGGGCCGAGCCACCAATCTATATAGCTATCATGATTCATACCCAGCGTTAATGTCGAAAGGATGGCAAATTGAGCGACTTGCAAGAAGGCGATATGGCCCCTGATTTCACCTTACCTACCGATGGCGAGGGTGCGTTCACCTTGTCTGAAAATCGCGGAAAGAAAGTGGTTTTGTTTTTCTACCCGAAAGACGACACTCCTGGCTGCACCAAAGAGGCAATCGGGTTTTCAGAGAAGCTGGCTGAATTTCAAAAGGCAGGCGCAATTGTCGTGGGTATGTCGCCGGACCCGGTGAAAAAGCACGACAAGTTTCGCGACAAACACAGCCTGAGTGTCCCGCTCATTTCTGACGAAGAAAAATCCGCGCTGGAAGCCTACGGCGTTTGGGTCGAGAAAAGCATGTATGGCAAAACTTATATGGGCGTAGAGCGCAGCACTGTTTTGATTGATGATGAAGGCAAGATCGCGAAGCTTTGGCGCAAGGTGAAAGTACCGGGCCATGTGGACGCCGTTCTGGAAGCGGTCGAAGCACTGTAGTTTGTGTCGCGGTGATTGAAAATCGAACAATGGCAGCGACGGACAGTCTGTGTGACGGCGCATTCGCAGCACTTGTGTCCTGTGATCTAGCCGACAAAATCAAGATTACTCAACAGACAGTACAGTCGTGGCGATCGCGGAAGCTCTCACTTGTTGCCGGAACGCCGCCTCGTGCGCCAAAGAGGCCCGGCAGACCAGAAAACCCGGTCTTACTGCCGCCGAGCGAAGTGCCGAAAAGGCCATTGAACTCCGCAAGAGGCAGGCGCGCACTTGTGCATGCGATTGCACATATTGAATTAAACGCCATTGATCTCGCGCTTGATATCATCGTGCGTTTCGCGCGCGAACGGATGCCTCGATCGTTTTTTGATGATTGGGCGCGGGTAGCCTTTGAAGAGGCTAAGCATTTTGGTCTCCTACGGGAACGGCTGAAGGCGATGGATTGCGATTATGGCGATCTGCCGGCCCATGATGGATTGTGGGAAGCGGCTGGAGAAACCGGCCACGACCTCACCGCACGCCTGGCAATCGTACCGCTTGTGCTGGAAGCACGCGGCCTTGATGTGACACCGCCCTTAATCGAAAAACTGAGATCTGTGGGTGACAATGAAACCGCGGATATTTTCAAGATTATCTATGAGGATGAAAAAGGCCATGTGGCCGTGGGTGCGAAGTGGTTCCGGTTTTTGTGCCTAAGGCAAAAAGTGGACCCGGCCGCCACATTCGATGCATTAGTGTCCAAACACTTCCGCGGACATCTAAAGCCGCCCTTCAACGCAAATGCCCGTGCCGCAAGCGGCCTTACTCCACTATTCTATCGCAGGCTCTCACCCCTCGGTAATTGAGGTTTTCATCGCCATATGGAG
>CAWUJX010000044.1:0-20467 GCA_963922635.1 uncultured Hyphomicrobiales bacterium
ATTTTGGAAAATTCTGTAAGTTGATCAGCAATGAAACCTGCTGATCCTTCACTACCGGTTAATAACGTGCGCAGCGTCTATGACGCGATGGTGGCGAACGGCGAGATCGAATCCGATGCCGAGCAGTTGGAGTTGGTTGCCCATCTCGACAAAATGCTGGAACGGCTGACCAATCGCCGTTTATCATCAAAGTCGAGCGCTCTTGGCTGGTTATTTGGGAAGTCCAACAAAGCAAATGAGCCCGTAAAAGGCCTTTATATCTGGGGCAGCGTCGGGCGCGGCAAATCCATGCTCATGGACATGTTTTATGATGCGCTCCCTCATAAACGGAAACGGCGTGCGCATTTCAATGACTTTATGCAGGATGCGCAGGAGCGAATTCACGCCCATCGCGAGGCATTCAAGGCCGGGCAGGTGAGTGAAACCGATCCCATTCCGGTTGTTGGTAAAGCGATGGCCGATGAAGCGCGGGTTCTATGCTTTGACGAGTTCACGGTTACCGACATTGCCGACGCCATGGTTTTGGGACGGCTGTTTCAGACCCTGTTTGATGAGGGTGTGGTGATTGTGGCCACGTCCAATGTTCAGCCTGAGAACCTCTACCGGGATGGGCTAAACAGGCAGATTTTTCTTCCCTTTATCGATCTTCTGTTGGCTCAAGTTGAAGTTGTTGAATTGCGGTCCAGAACTGATTTTCGCCTCGAGAAGCTGAACCGAGCGCCTGTTTACCTGACCCCGATCAACAGTGAAAACTCAGCAATTTTTGAAGAGACCTGGCAGGATTTAGCTGGTCAACAGACCACTAAGGGTGAAGTGATCGATCTTAAAGGGCGTAGTCTGGTTGTCCCTGAGAATGGTAATGGTGCTGCCCGGTTTTCATTTGATATCCTGTGCCAGGAGGCGAGGAGTGCTGAGGATTATCTTGCGATTGCCCGGCGCTTTCATACTGTTTTCCTTGAGAATATTCTGGTTATGCGGCGTGAGGATCAAAATGCGGCGAAGCGCTTTATCCTTCTCATTGATACGTTCTATGATAACCATATTCGTATTGTCGCTACGGCCGAGGCTGCACCGCGCGATTTATACCTCGCCAAGTCGGGGACGGTGGCATTTGAATTCGCCAGAACGGTTTCTCGTCTCAATGAAATGCAGTCGATTGAATATATAGGACAATACCAATTCTTACGTTTACGTAAGTGTATTTAGCAGTAACTCATTGATTTTGTTACGTCCATTTTACTAATTTGCATTCTTCTCCATTTTAGGTACAAAAAATTTTGACACAATGCGTGTAAGTGCATTGGCTGGAGATTTTTGACGTTAACGTAAAGGTAATAGACTATGGCGCGTAAAAAGATTGCTCTGATTGGCTCAGGCATGATCGGCGGTACACTGGCTCACTTGGCTGCAATGAAAGAACTGGGTGATGTCGTATTGTTCGACATTGCAGAGGGGATGCCCGAGGGCAAGGCTTTGGATATTGCTGAATCATCTCCGGTTGATGGATTTGATTCCAAAATGAGCGGCACCCAGAGCTATGAGGCAATCAAAGGTGCTGATGTTTGCATCATTACAGCCGGTGTGGCGCGCAAGCCCGGCATGAGCCGTGACGACCTTCTGGGAATTAACCTCAAGGTGATGGAGCAGGTGGGTGCCGGTATTAAAAAATATGCTCCGGACGCCTTCGTGATCTGTATCACGAACCCGCTGGATGCGATGGTCTGGGCTTTGCAGAAGTTTTCCGGGTTGCCAAAGAACAAAGTGGTCGGGATGGCTGGTGTTCTTGATTCATCGCGCTTCCGTCACTTCCTTGCTGATGAGTTCGACGTGTCTGTCGAGGACGTCACTGCGTTTGTGCTCGGTGGTCATGGTGATACGATGGTGCCCCTGACGCGTTATTCGACGGTTGCCGGTATTCCGCTAACCGACCTCGTTAAAATGGGTTGGGTCACCAAAGCACGCCTCGACGAAATCGTTGATCGTACCAGAAAAGGCGGTGGTGAGATCGTTGCATTGTTGAAAACGGGATCAGCGTATTATGCGCCGGCTGCATCGGCGATCGTCATGGCCGAGAGTTATCTTAAAGACAAAAAGCGCGTTCTCCCTTGTGCCGCTGCTCTTAAAGGCGAATACGGCGTGAAGGATATGTATGTGGGTGTTCCCACAGTGATCGGTGAAAATGGTGTGGAACGCATCATCGAGATTGATCTCAATAAAACCGAACAGAAAATGTTCGATAAATCAGTGGGTGCTGTGGCTGAACTCTGTGAGGCCTGCATCGCGATTGCTCCGAATTTGAAATGATTTTGCGGCTGCGGCACGCACCCGTGTCTGCCGCAGCGTTTTCATGTGAGCGGAAAAACAAAGAGGAGACGGATTTCCGTTAGGTCGCCATGACAGATCAAAGTTCAAACGACATTTTTGCCAATACCTCGTTTTTGTATGGGGGGAATGCCGGATATATCGAGGAAATGCATGCGCGGTATCAGCAGGATCCGTCTTCGGTCAGTGCAGACTGGCAAGCCTACTTTGAAGATCTGAATGATGACGCGACCGACATTGCTCGCAATGCTGAGGGTGCCACTTGGAAAAAGTCGCACTGGCCGCTTGCCGCAAACGGTGAACTGGTCTCGGCGCTGGATGGCAATTGGCCCGAAGTTGAAAAACATGTGGGCGAGAAAATCAAGGCAAACGCGCACCAGAACGGTGTGGCGCTTGATGGCGTCGAAGTTCAACGCGCAACGAAAGATTCTGTCTCAGCGATCATGATGATCCGCGCATATCGCATGCGCGGTCACTTGCATGCTGATCTGGACCCGCTGAAAATTGCGGAGAAGAAAGAAGCCTATAACGAGCTTCACCCTTCAAATTATGGATTTACCGAAGCCGACTACGACCGGAAGATTTATATCGATGGGATGCTCGGTCTGGATTTTGCGACTGTGCCGGAAATGCTGGATATTCTTCAGCGCACTTATTGTTCGACCATAGGTATCGAATTCATGCACATCTCCAACCCGCAGGAAAAGGGTTGGCTGCAGGAACGCATCGAGGGCCCGGACAAAGGTGTTGCCTTTACGATAGAAGGTAAGAAAGCGATTCTGCGCAAACTGATCGAGGCGGAAGGCTTCGAACAGTTTATCGATATCAAATACAAAGGCACCAAGCGGTTTGGCCTCGATGGCGGTGAATCGCTGGTTCCTGCCCTCGAACAAATCATCAAGCGCGGCGGTAATATGGGCCTGAACGAGATTATTCTCGGCATGGCGCACCGTGGGCGATTGAACGTGCTTGCCAATGTGATGGGAAAACCCCACCGGGCAATTTTCCATGAATTCAAGGGCGGTTCGTTCAAGCCTGACGATGTAGAAGGCTCAGGTGATGTGAAGTATCACCTTGGCGCCTCATCGGACCGTGAGTTTGACGGCAACCAGGTGCATTTGTCTTTGACGGCAAACCCATCCCACCTCGAAATCGTCAATCCGGTTGTGTTGGGGAAAGCGCGCGCAAAGCAAGACAAGTTTGAAGCAAAGAACGAGCGTGGATCACGCCCCCGAAATACAGTCATGCCGCTTCTGTTGCACGGCGATGCGGCGTTCGCTGGTCAGGGTGTGGTGGCCGAGTGTTTTGGCCTTTCAGGGCTGAAAGGTCATCGTACCGGCGGTTCCATCCACTTCATCATCAACAACCAGATTGGTTTCACCACCAACCCGCGTTTTTCACGTTCATCGCCCTATCCGTCCGATGTGGCGAAGATGATCGAAGCGCCAATCTTCCATGTGAACGGTGATGACCCCGAAGCGGTAACCTTTGCGGCCAAGGTGGCAACCGAGTTCCGTCAATTATTTGGCAAACCGGTCATCATCGATATGTTTTGTTACCGTCGCTTCGGCCATAACGAGGGGGATGAGCCTGCATTCACGCAGCCGCTCATGTACAAGAAAATCCGCTCGCATCCGACAACGGCGCAGATTTACAGCGAAAAGCTCATCGCTGACGGCATCATCACAGAAGATGAATACAAGACAATGCGTGGCGAGTGGCGTCAGTATCTCGAAGATGAGTTTGAAGCAGGTCAGGCCTACAAGCCAAACAAAGCTGATTGGCTTGATGGTGCATGGTCCGGGCTTTCTGTGCCGGACAATGAAGATGAAACCCGTCGCGGGCAAACCGGGGTCGATAAACAAAAGCTTGTGGAGATTGGGCAGGCGATTACCAAAATTCCTGAAGGTTTCAAGGCCCATAAAACCATTGTGCGGTTGATGGATAACCGTCGCAAAATGGTTGAAACCGGCGAAGGGATCGACTGGGGCATGGGAGAAGCGCTCGCCTTTGGCTCGCTGGTTGCGGAAAACCACTGCGTCCGGCTTTCTGGCCAGGATTGTGAGCGGGGCACATTCTCGCAACGTCATTCTGTTCTGTATGATCAGGATACCGAAGCGCGTTACACACCGCTCAACAATATCTCCGATACACAGGAGGAGTACGATGTGATCAACTCCATGCTGTCCGAAGAGGCAGTCCTGGGTTACGAATACGGGTATTCGCTGACGCGGCCCAACGCGGTTACCATTTGGGAAGGACAGTTCGGCGACTTTGTGAACGGTGCTCAGGTAGTTATCGATCAGTTTATCTCATCGGGTGAGCGCAAATGGCTTCGGATGAGTGGTCTCGTGATGCTACTTCCCCATGGGTATGAAGGTCAGGGTCCGGAGCATTCGTCTGCGCGGTTGGAGCGGTTCTTGCAGCTCTGTGCTGAAGACAACATGCAAGTGGCAAATTGTACCACGCCCTCCAATTACTTCCATATTTTGCGGCGTCAGATCAGACGCGATTTCCGTAAGCCGCTCATTTTGATGACGCCAAAATCTTTGTTGCGTCACAAGCGTGCGATTTCGAAGCTCGATGAATTTGCCGAAGGTTCATCCTTCCATCGCCTCTTGTGGGATCATGCGGAAGACAAGGATTGGGACGGTGTCCAACTTGTCAAAGACAATAAAATCCGCCGTGTGGTGCTGTGTTCGGGCAAGGTCTATTATGACCTGCTGGAAGAACGGGAAAAACGCGGTCTGGATGACATCTACATTCTACGTGTGGAACAGCTGTATCCGTTCCCTGCAAAAGCATTGATCACCGAACTTTCGCGCTTCAAAAACGCAGAATGGGTCTGGTGTCAGGAAGAGCCGAAGAACATGGGCTCCTGGGCATTTATTGAACCATATCTTGAGTGGGTTTTTCAGCATATTGGTGCGAAGAATCAACGCGCTCGGTATGCGGGTCGTTCGGCGGCGGCTTCTCCCGCAACCGGCTTGATGTCGAAGCATTTGGCTGAACTTGAAGCCTTTCTTGAAGATGCCCTTGGTGGTTGAACCGCATAAATTTTCCAACCCTTTGATAAAGAGAACTGTGAAATGTCTAATGAAATTCGTGTGCCGACCCTTGGAGAATCCGTTGCGGAAGCAACGGTTGGTCAATGGCTGAAAAAAGCGGGCGAAACTGTCGCTGCTGACGAACCTATCGTGGAGCTGGAAACCGATAAGGTCTCCGTTGAAGTGCCTGCGCCTGCCGGCGGCGTATTGGGCGAGATTGCCGTCCAAGAAGGAGAGACCGTAGAGGTTGGTGCGCTTTTGGGTATGATCAGTGCAGGAGCCGAAGGCGGAACAAAAGCGCCCGCTGAGAAAGCGAAGCCATCTCCGGCAGCATCTGCCAGCACAGCACCTTCATCAGGTACAATTATTGAGATACCGGTCCCCAGCGCAGGCGAATCTGTGACTGAAGCAGGTGTTGGCGAGTGGTTGAAGAAAGTTGGTGATGCCGTAGCCCTCGACGAGCCGCTAGTGGAACTGGAAACCGATAAGGCGGCGCAAGAGGTTATGTCGCCGGTGGCGGGAAAGTTGGTTGAAATCATTGCCCAAACAGGCGAGACCGTTGAAGTGGGCGCTTTGCTTGCGAAAATTGAAGAGGGTGCAGCGGCATCCCCGTCTCAAGCGCCAACCGCACCAGCTGCGTCTGCCCCTGCGCCATCGACAAGTTCAGCAATGCCAGCTGCACCTTCTGCGCAGAAGATGATGGCCGAGAAGGGCATTGATGCTTCTATGGTCCAAGGTTCGGGCAAGCGCGGTCAAATTCTGAAAGAAGACGTGATGAAAGCGGCTTCTGCGCCTGCGGCAGCACCGGCACCCGCTGCCAAGCCTGTGTCAGTGCCAGCGGATACCGGATCGCGTGAAGAGCGTGTGCGCATGACGCGCCTGCGCCAGACCATCGCGCGTCGATTGAAGGATGCACAAAACACCGCGGCAATGCTCACGACTTTTAACGAAGTGGACATGTCAGCGGTGATGGAACTGCGGAAACGCTACAAAGAATTGTTTGAAAAGAAACACGGCGTGAAACTTGGTTTCATGGGTTTCTTCACAAAAGCGGTCTGCCACGCATTGGAAGAGATCCCGGCTGTAAATGCCGAGATCGACGGAACCGACATTGTATATAAACACTTCTGTCATATCGGCGTTGCCGTTGGCACAGATAAAGGCCTCGTGGTTCCGGTGGTTCGTGATGCAGATCAGATGTCGATTGCCCAAGTGGAAAAAGAGATCGGTCGCTTAGGCGTGAAAGCCCGTGACGGTGATCTGTCCATGGCAGATATGCAGGGCGGTACGTTCACCATTTCCAATGGCGGTGTCTATGGGTCGCTCATGTCGACCCCGATTTTGAACGCACCACAATCAGGCATTTTGGGCATGCACAAAATTGAGAACCGTCCAGTGGTGCGTAACGGAGAAATCGTCGTGCGTCCAATGATGTACCTGGCGCTTTCCTACGATCACCGCATCGTCGATGGGAAAGAAGCGGTGACTTTCCTCGTGCGTGTGAAAGAGAGCCTTGAAGACCCGGAGCGTCTGGTACTCGATCTTTAACATGATAGGCTATATTGGTTTTGAAATTACGGAGGTAAAGCATGTCTATTGAACTGCAATATTTGATCTTTGCCGTTTTTCTTCTCATTCTGCAGATGATGTTGCAGGCCGGTGCCGGGTTCCTCGCAAATGGTTTGATGGGGGCGGCTGGTTCGCGCGATGATGAAGTCCTAACCACGGGCGTTGGCGGTCGTTTCGAGCGCGCGTATTACAACATGCTCGAAACATTCCCGATTTTTGTGGCGCTTGTTCTTATCGTTCAAGTCACCGAAAGCTGGGATTCTAATACGGCAATGGCAGTGAAGCTCTATTTCTGGGCCCGTGTCGCTTATGTCCCGCTTTACGTGATTGGTATTCCGTTTTTGAGAACCATTGCCTGGCTCGTTTCCATGGCAGGTATCATCCTGCTCGCATGGCCGCTTTTGCAGCAGGTCACCTGACTCTTAGATGGTTGATGTTTGCGTCATAACGGGTGGTAGCCGCGGTATCGGTGCAGCTTGCGTTCGCCAAGCCGTGGAAGCAGGTTATGCCGTCTGTTTTTCCTATGTTTCCAATCAATCCTCAGCGGACCAGCTGGTTGATGAGTTATCCTCTGAAGGAGCCACAGTCGCTGCTGTTCAGGGCGATGTTGCCGATGAAGCGGATGTGCTGAAGCTCTTTGCCCATGCTCAAACCATGGGTGATGTAAAGGCGCTCGTGAATAATGCGGGTATCGTCGATCAGACCAGCCGTGTGGAAGATTTTTCCGTTTCCAGGCTGGAACGAATGTTCGCGGTGAACGTCATCGGAAGCATTGTGTGTGCGCGGGAAGCAGTGAAAGCGATGTCGACCAAACATGGCGGAAAAGGCGGCGTGATCGTCAATCTTTCATCTGCTGCCGCATATTTGGGTTCGCCCAATCAATATGTGGATTACGCGGCGTCCAAAGCTGCGATTGATACATTTACAAAAGGTCTCGCACTGGAAGTTGCTGATGAAGGGATCCGGGTCAATGCGGTGCGGCCCGGCCTGATCGAAACAGACATCCATGCCTCCGGCGGTGAGCCTGGGCGCGTGGAGAGATTGCAACATATGGTGCCAATGAAGCGTGGTGGTTCAGCGGGTGAAATCGCCAAGGCCGTTCTCTGGTTGATGAGCGATGGTGCCTCCTATGTGACCGGCGACTGCCTCAATGTGACCGGAGGCCGATAAGATGCTCGGAATCCTACGCACTCTCACTATTGCTCTGGCGTTATTCGCCGGGTGCGTGAGTCTTGCGGCACCTGGTTTTGCGCAAGTACAACAGAATGTGGAGATTGCGAGCCTCGCTGGAAGCTATGCAGTGCAAGGTCGAAATCCTGATGGTAGCGCCTATTCGGGGTCTTTGAGTTTGACTGTTTTGGATGGGGTGGCCAACCTCACGTGGGCAGTCGGCAATCGCATTTACAAGGGACAAGGCACCTTTATCGGAAACGTATTGGTGGTGAACTGGGGCAGTTCTTCGCCCGTTCTCTATACAGTGGATTTACAAGGAAATCTCGCCGGAACATGGGACAGGGGTCGTGCGAGCGAACGCCTGATCCGGCAATAAAACGCTTCAAGGGGAGTTAGAATGTCTGACCAATATGATGTGGTAGTAATTGGATCCGGTCCGGGCGGTTATGTGTGTGCGATCAAAGCTTCGCAATTGGGTTTGAAGACCGCAATCGTTGAAAAGAATTCAACGCTTGGCGGTACTTGCCTCAACATCGGATGCATTCCTTCAAAAGCGCTTTTGCATGCGTCTGAAATGTATTCCGAGGCCGAGCACGGCATGGAGGCGTTGGGCATCAAGGTTGGTAAACCGAAACTCGATCTGAAAGCCATGATGGGCCACAAGGATAGCGTGGTGAAAGCCAATGTGGACGGTGTCGCTTTCCTCATGAAGAAGAACAAGGTCGATGTCTTTCACGCATGGGGAAGTATAGCGGGTGTCGGCAAAGTGCGCGTTACCGATGAAGCCAGTTCCGCCACTGAACTTTCTGCTAAAAACATCGTCATTGCCACGGGGTCTGATGTGGCGGGAATTCCCGGTGTGGATGTGGATATTGATGAAAAGGTCATTGTCTCCTCCACTGGTGCGCTGGAACTGACGAAAGTGCCGAACAAAATTGTCGTCGTGGGTGGCGGAGTAATTGGCCTCGAACTCGGTTCAGTATGGAACCGCCTCGGTGCCGAAGTCACGGTGGTGGAGTATCTGGATACAATCCTTGGCGGCATGGATGACGATGTGTCGAAACAGTTCCAGAAAATTCTGGTAAAGCAGGGCATGTCCTTCCATCTGTCGTCGAAGGTCACTGCCGTGGAGAAAAAAGGAAAAGGCGGCGCTGTCACATTTGAACCGGTGAATGGAGGCGACGTTCAAGTGCTGGAAGCGGACATTGTTCTTGTGGCCACAGGACGCGCGCCGTTCACGGAAGGGTTGGCCCTTGAAAAGGTTGGCGTTGAGATGGAGCGCGGCCGGATCAAGACCAATGGAAAATGGCAAACGAATGTGGCAGGCGTTTGGGCCATCGGTGACGTAATCGACGGACCCATGCTCGCGCACAAGGCAGAAGACGAGGGCGTGGCAGTGGCAGAACTGCTTGCAGGCCAGGCGGGTCATGTGAATTATGATGTGATCCCGGGTGTTGTTTACACCATGCCCGAAGTGGCAAGCGTTGGTAAAACGGAAGAGGAACTGAAGCGGGATGGAGTTGCATATGTGGCCGGCAAGTTTCCGTTTTCTGCAAACGGCCGTGCGCGCGCCATGAACCAGACCGACGGGTTTGTGAAATTCCTGGCAGACAAAACAACAGACCGTGTGCTGGGTGCGCATATCGTGGGCTTTGGCGCCGGAGACATGATTCATGAATGCGCGGTTTTGATGGAATTCGGGGGTTCGTCTGAAGACCTCGCACGGACCTGTCATGCCCATCCAACCTTGTCGGAAGTGGTGCGCGAAGCTGCCCACGCGACCCACGGAAAACCGCTTCATATGTGAGGGTTTCTCGGTCGCTTTAAGTGGGCATGACGGTGCGTTTGCGCTTCAGATAGGTTAGATTTGCCACATGCCCATTGGTTCACCTGACACCCCTTTGCCGCCAGACATCACCTATCTGCCGGATTTTATTTCATCTGCAGAAGAGGCGGAACTGGTTCATCATCTCGATGCGGGAAATTGGAGTCGTGAACTGAAAAGGCAGGTCCAGCATTTTGGCTATCGCTATGACTATAAAGCGCGGCGGGTGACGCCGGGGAGTTATCTTGGCCCGCTTCCCGGCTGGATCGGGCCATTGGCGCAAAAGCTGACAGGCGGCGGTCACTTCGCGGATACCCCTGACCAGGTCATCGCAAATGAATATATGCCGGGGCAAGGCATCAGCGCTCATGTGGATTGTGAGCCATGTTTCGGGCCGGTGGTTGCCTCGCTAAGTTTGCTTTCTCCCTGTGAGATGGTGTTTCGGAAACTGGGCAGTGAAAGGAAGAAAGGGGTCATTCTTGAACCACGCTCGCTCGTCATTCTCTCCGGTGAAGGGCGCTATGGCTGGACGCATGAAATCCCGGCCCGTAAATCCGATGTGATAGATGGCGTGCGGCATTTACGAAGCCGCCGCGTCTCGCTGACGTTTCGGACGACGATCACTGATTCTTCAGTTACGGAGTTTGTTGAGAAGGCCTAAGACTTCGAGAGGTGCGCGATATCACCATGGATGGCGCACCCGAGAGGATTCGAACCTCTGACCTCTGCCTTCGGAGGGCAGCGCTCTATCCAGCTGAGCTACGGGTGCCTGACGGGTTGAATAGCGGAGTTTTGAGGCCGCTTCAATTGTGCTTTTGCGCAAAAGTAAAATTTGACAGTTCAGGCCGGGCCAACGGATGCCACATTCGGATAAATAGCGATGTGATTTTTGATTGAAGTGACCTCGTCATAAGGCTCTCTATACGTCCAAACAGCATTTTCATGCGTGTGGCCATCTATTTCCAGATGGTAATAACTGGCCGTCCCTTTGAATGGACAATAGGCCGTATGTTCGCTTTTCGTCAGGTATTCCGCAGGTACTGTCTCGAGGGGCAAATAATAAGCGAGGGGATAATTTGCCTCCGTCAATTTAAGGGCCGATTGTGTCTCGCCGATTTTCTTACCATTCACCATCACTATAATCGAGCCATCGGCAGGTGTGATTGTGACGGTGTGATTAGGGTGTTTGGCAAAGCCGGGAGCGGCGTTAGACATCAGTTTTCCTAGTGAGCTTCGTCCCAATTATCTGCCGCTTGTGCGTCAACTTTCAAGGGAACCGAAAGACTAAGTGCTGGCATGGCGGCGTTTTCCATGACTTTGCAGACAAGAGAAATGGTGTCGTCCACTTCATCTTCGGGAAGTTCGAAAATCAGTTCATCATGGACTTGAAGCAGCATTCGTGCTGACAGATTTGCGTCTGCGAGTGCTTTGTCCATTCGGGTCATGGCGCGACGGATAATATCGGCGGCAGAGCCTTGAATGGGTGCATTGATCGCCGCCCTTTCATTGAACGCGCGCATTTGCGGGTTCGATGATTTGATATCCGGATAGTGGGCGCGGCGGCCAAAGATCGTTTCCACGTACCCGTGTTCGCGGCAGAAATTCTTGGTGTCTTCCATATAGTCTTTGATGCCTGGAAAACGCTCAAAGTAGGTCTTGATATAATCCCCCGCTTCAGACCGTCCGATACCCAGTTGATTGGCAAGCCCAAACGCCGAGATGCCGTAAATAATGCCGAAATTGATTGCCTTTGCGCGTCGGCGCATCATCGGGTCCATGCCCTCGATGGGCGTGTCAAACATTTCCGAGGCTGTCATGGCATGGATGTCGAGGCCATCGGCGAACGCCTGTTTCAGTTGGGGAATGTCTGCGATATGGGCGAGGACGCGAAGCTCCACCTGGCTGTAATCGGCGGAAACAAGCTTGTTGCCTTTCGCTGCCACAAAGGCTGTCCGAATTTTTCGCCCCTCTGCCGTGCGGATTGGAATGTTCTGCAAATTGGGGTCTGAAGAAGAAAAGCGACCCGTGGAAGTTGCGGCCATGGAATACGACGTATGCACCCGATCGGTTTTCTGATTGATGAAACCGGGAAGGGCATCCGTATAGGTCGATTTCAGTTTGGAAAGTTGACGCCAGCCGACAATCTTGCGGGGAAGTTCATGCCCTTCGCCCGCCAGATCCTCAAGCACTTGGGCTGAGGTTGAATATTGTCCGGTGGATGTTTTCTTCCCGCCGGGCAGGCCCAATTTGCCAAAAAGAATTTCGCCCAATTGTTTGGGTGAACCAATATTGAAGTTTTCGCCCGCGAGTTCGTGGATTTCCGCTTCAAGGCCGGCTGCAGCCTGTGCCAGTTCCCCTGAAAGTCGCGACAGGATTTGACGATCCACCGAAATACCGCGTTGTTCCATTTTGGCAACCACATCAATCAAGGGGCGTTCGAGCCGTTCGTAAACGCTCGACATGCCTTCGGCCGCCAGTCGGGGTTTCAAAATGCGCCAAAGCCTAAGCGTGACGTCGGCATCTTCGGCCGCGTAATGCGTTGCCTTTTCGATGTCCACGAAGTCAAACGTGACTTTCGATTTTCCGCTTCCGGTGAGTTCCTTGTAGGAGACGCATGTGTGGTTGAGATGGCGTTTTGCCAGATCATCCATCCCGTGGCCGCCACGTCCCGCATCAAGGACGTAAGAGAGCAGCATGGTATCTTCGAGGCCAACCATTTCTATCCCGGCCTCTGAAAATATCAGCCAGTCATATTTCAGGTTCTGTCCGATTTTCAGGATGGACAAGTCTTGAAGAACAGGACGTAGAGCTTCGATTACCTGTTCGGTTGGAAGTTGGTTTGCCGCGATCCCTCCACCAAGAAGATCACCCTCGCCGTCTTTGTGGGTGAGTGGGATATAACACGCGGTTCCGGGTTCAGTGGCAAGTGAAATGCCCACCAATTCCGCTTCCATCGGGTCAAGTGATGTGGTTTCGGTGTCAATTGCCACGAGGCCTGCTTCGCGAATGCGGTCGATCCATAGGTTTAGCGTGGCTTCGTCACGAACACACTCATATCCGGAAGGGTCAATCGTAGCTTCAAGCCCTTCGGCGGCACGTTCTGCTGCGAGGTTGTGGGGCGTATTGATGGTGGTTGCGTTTAGTGCCGGCGCGTCACTGCTTTGCGGTGTGGCGAGATCAAGATCGGGCCCGCGACTTGATTCAAATCCGTCCACCGGAACGTTATCCGGCTCAATTGCAGCTGCGTCCGTTTCGGTGACTTCGGCCACCTTACGGGTGATTGTAGTGAACTCCATCGCCTTCAGGAATGAAATCAGTTTTGGCCCGTTCGGCTCTTCGAGCACAAGTGCGTCCAGTGGTACTTCCAGTTCCACATCGTTTTTCAACGTGACGAGTTCGCGAGACAGACGTGCCTGGTCGGCAAATTCAATCAGATTTTCGCGCCGTTTGTTCTGTTTGATCTCGCCGGCACGCTCAAGCAAGGTGTCGAGGTCACCGTATTCTTTCAGCAATTGGGCGGCGGTTTTCGGGCCAATGCCGGGAACGCCCGGAATGTTGTCCGTTGAATCGCCGGCAAGCGACTGAAGGTCGATCATTTTCTCAGGCCCAACGCCGAATTTCTCGTGAACCTCCTCAACGCCCACGCGCCGGTCCTTCATGGTGTCGTACATGATGACATTGGGTCCAACGAGTTGCATCAGATCCTTGTCGGACGAGATGATCGTGACATCGCCGCCTGCTTCACGGGCCTGTTTGGCGTAGGTTGCGATCAGATCGTCTGCCTCAAAGCCTTCTGTTTCGATGCAGGGCAGATTGAAGGCTCGGGTTGCTTCGCGGATTAGCCCAAACTGCGGGCGCAGGTCTTCCGGCGGGGCGTCGCGGTTTGCCTTGTAATCGGGAAAGATGTCATTGCGGAACGTTTTGGACGAATAGTCAAAGATCACTGCGAAATGGGTGGGCACCACCCCAACTGAAGTATCGCGCGCTTCCTGCACCAGCTTCCAGAGCATGTTGCAGAAACCGGATACCGCACCCACTGGCGCGCCGTCTGACTTCCGGGTCAGCGGAGGCAAGGCATGGTAAGCCCGGAAGATATAGGCTGATCCGTCGACAAGGAAGAGGTGATCGCCTGGTTTCATTTAGCTTGCTCCGGAGACAAATTCGTTGAAGGATGTTGTAGGCTTGGAATAGTGGTTTGACCATAGGGGAGCGGGTTTGTCCGACGAGAAAAAAGCTTGTCTGGTGATTGGTGCCGGAGATGCAACGGGCGGTGCGATTGCCAAACGGTTTGCGAGTGAGGGTTATGTGGTTGTTCCCGTTCGTCGCAAGCTTGAACATCTCGATGAACTGACGGAAGAAATCCGGGAAATCGGTGGTGAGGTTGTGCCCATCGGTTGCGATGCCCGCGACGAAGCACAGATGATCGCGCTCTTTGACAGAATTGAAAATGAGATCGCGCCGTTGCATGTGGTCGTCTTTAATATTGGCGCGAATGTCCGTTTTGAGTTTCAGGAAATCGAAGTTCGCAAATTCACAAAGATATGGGAACTTGCCTGTTTCGCAGGATTTCTAACGTGCCGCGAAGCCGCGCGCAAAATGGCGCCCAGGGGTAAAGGCAGTATTTTTGTCACCGGGGCTTCTGCTAGCATCAAGGGCTTTGCCGGGGGTGCTGCCTTCGCCAGTGCGAAATTTGCATTGCGCGGGATGACCCAAAGTCTGGCGCGGGAATTATGGCCAAAAGGCATTCATGTGACGCATTTCATCATTGATGGCGCCATTGATACGGATTTTATCCGCGAGTTCTGGCCGAAAGCATATGAGAAGAAAGATCAGGACGGTATTCTGAATCCGGATCATATCGCGGAAAATTATTGGAACGTGCATTGTCAGCCGCGTGATGCGTGGACGTTTGAAATGGATTTAAGACCCTGGATGGAGAATTTTTAAGATGGCCAAGCTGGAATTTTACTTTGATATCGTTAGTCCGGCGAGTTACCTTGCGTGGACGCAAATCCCGGCACTTGCCGCGGAAACGGGTGCCGAGGTTGAGTACAAGCCGTTTTTTCTTCCAGGGATTTTCGATGGAGCCGGCAGTGCAAGTCCGATTACGGTTCCTGCCAAGGGCAAATGGCTCTTTCGCGATTTGAAGCGCTGGGCAAAAACCTATGGTGTTCCTTTCATGATGAATGAAAATTTCCCGCTGAGTTCTGTTTACGCAATGCGGGGCCTCAATAATTATCTGGGAACCGAGCAATTTGAGCCTTTGTTGAAAGGGCTCTTTGAGGCGATGTGGGCAAACAATGAAAACGTCAACGATCAGGCGATCATGGGCAGGATCCTTGGTGAAGCGGGTATTGATCCTGCTGACTATATGGAAAAGCTCAATGACCCTGCAAACAAGCAATCCCTGATTGCTGTGGGCGAGGAAGCGGTATCACGCGGTGTTTTTGGAGCGCCTACTTTCTTTGTTGGCAAGTTCATGCATTGGGGTCAGGACCGTTTGAATTTCGTTCGTGAAGATTTAACGGCGACTGGGTAGCCGGTTCATGGGGCCATGAGCCAAGCTTTCAAGTAAACTCCTAAACGCTCTTCAACAGACACCGTGTTGTGAAGGGCGCAGAAGTTGACTGCCATTGCCTGCACCATGAACGCTTGAACGCCTTCGGCTGCGAGCGCTGGTTCAATATCACCGCGGAACTGATCTTGGCCCAGCCAGCTTTCAAGGATCGCGATTTGTCTACCGAAGGTTTCGGCTATTGTTCCAATCTCTTCGATGGCCGCTGCCCCTGAATACCGCAATATGATATCGAAGACGTAGCGTTCGCATGTCATGAATGTGCAAAGCGGCAAAAGAGCTGCGATCAATTCATTAATGCTTTCTGGCGGTGGTGTTTGATCCCACACATCGAGAAACTCATTGATCCGTTCACCGATGATCAAATCCATCAACGCGTCTTTGTCTTTGAAGTGAGAAAAAAACGTGCCTTTGGCAACGCCCGCACGCAGCACGACTTCCTCAGTTCGCATTCCCTCAAACCCGGATGTGGCGATCATTTCTTTTGCCGCATCAATCAATTTAGCCCGGGTTTCAAGGGTTCTTTTCTGAATTGCTCTCGCCATTTCAACGTTTTGCCAAATAAATTGACTGTGGTCAAATTATTATATTGACCACAGTCAATTTATTTTATATTAAAATGACCATGGTCAATATAGGAGATAGCCATGTCAAACCATTCAAACAGTCAAAAGCGAATACTCGTCCTTAACGGTCATCCCGGTGAAACCTCTCTCAACGGCTCAATTGCAGAAGCCTATGCGGAAGCGGCTCGAAATGCGGGCCACAATGTCCGTTCTGTCCAACTTCATGATCTCGATTTTGATGTGGACTTCGGCGGTGGCGGATACAAAAACCACAAACCCTTGGAGCCTCAACTGGAAGCACTTTTGAAGGACATTGAGTGGTGTGAGCATTTCGTCGTGACAACGCCCATGTGGTGGGGCGGGCTACCGGCTAAGCTTAAGGGATTGTTCGATCGAACCTTACTCCCCGGGCGCACATTTAATACGCGTGAAACCAACTTCTTCGGTCTGCCGAAACCGATGCTATCGGGACGTACAGGGCGCGTGTTCATCACGTCTGATACGCCCGGATGGTTCATGCGGTTTGGATATGGCAATGCCATGCTCAATCAGGTGCGCAAGCAAATTCTGGAATTTATCGGGATCAAGCCCGTCAAGATCACTTGGTTTTCCGGCGCAACGGACGTGAAGAAGAACAGTGTCGATGAATGGCTCGTAAAGGTCCATAAAACCGCTGTGGCTGCCCTGTGATGAGCATCAGATACAAGAAAATCGAACGGTGCTGAATGTCCCTCTTTCAGCGCCGTCTGGCTTAAAATTTATTGTGTGATTTCGACTTCGTATCGAATTGGGAAATTCACGGACCTGGCGATGAAACAGTGTTTATGGATTTCATCGTGAATGTCGCGTGCTTTCTGCACGTCACTTTCTTTTGTGATCGTAATTTTCGGGTACAGAATTGCTTCCAGGAAGCGTCCGGTCCCATCTGGCTCACTTTCGCCCACACCCACAGGCGTATCCTCATAGGCTGTCACAGTTACACCTGCGACTGAACAAAGGTGGAGATACCAAAGCATGTGGCAGGATGAAATTGCAGCGATGAGCATATCTTCGGGATTATATTTGGAAGGATCACCGCCGAGCATCGGATCGTTTGAACATGACAGAGTATCCTTGCCTTCAAGCGCCATGTCCCATGTGCGGTCATAATCGCGATAGGCTGAAGTTCCGGTGCCGCGATTTCCGGTCCAGACAATCCGGTTTGGGAAGTCATGCTTTTTTGCCATCACGAAAACCTCGCATATTGTTCACGACCAAGTGAAAGCTGTTCACCGGTTCATTTCTTGTAAACCATAATTTTCACCCCAATATCGGTATCAGTTGTTCAAGACAACTTGCCTGTGAAAGTCCCCCCTAGGCTTTTCAGGCTGGATGACCCTAAAGCCCAAATAAAGGTCATCCGATTACTGACTAGGATCGTTGTTGCCTCCCTTCCCCCCCCCGCCGACGTGGTAACAACGATCCGGTCAGAATTTCCCTCCCGATCCAGTTTTTTCATGACAGCGTGTTTCCGCCTGATTATGTTGGCGAAAAATTGGGAGAACCTGAATGTCAAACCTGGATGCTGTCCTCAACTCCATTGATACAAATCTCGATGCTTCAGTGGAGCGCCTGTTCGATCTGCTGCGTATCAAGAGCATCTCCACAGACCCTGAATTCGCGCCCGATTGTAAGTCAGCCGCTGAAGTTCTGGTGAGCGACCTGAACACAATCGGGTTCGATGCAAAATTGCACGAGACCCCGGGCCACCCCATGGTTGTGGCGCATCATGATGGCCCGGATGGCGCACCGCACGTTCTCTTTTATGGTCATTACGATGTGCAGCCTGTGGACCCGCTTGATTTGTGGGATGAGCCGCCGTTTGAACCTTCGATCAAGGAAATGCCGGACGGCTCAAAGCAGATGATCGGGCGCGGAACTTCCGACGACAAAGGACAATTGATGACCTTTGTGGAGGCATGCCGCGCCTGGAAAGCAGAAACGGGAAGTCTGCCCATCAAGGTCACGATTTTCTTTGAGGGCGAAGAGGAATCCGGTTCTCCATCGCTTATTCCGTTTCTTGAGCAAAACAAGGAACTGTTGAAAGCAGATTTTGCATTGGTCTGTGACACCGGCATGTGGGACAGGGAAACGCCTGCTATTTCCACGGCCCTCAGAGGTCTGCTCGGGGAAGAGATCATTGTAAAGGCCGCCTCGCGGGATTTGCATTCGGGCATGTATGGATCGGCGGCTGCGAACCCGATCCGCATCCTTGCGCGTGTGTTAGCGGGGCTTCACGATGAAAATGGCACGGTTACTGTTCCGGGCTTTTATGAGGGTGTGCCGGAAACGCCGGACGATATTAAAGCAATGTGGGATGGTCTTGGTTTCAGCGAAGCCGAATTTTTAGGCGAAATCGGATTGTCCATACCGGCTGGAGAGGCTGGTCGATCGGTCCTTGAGCAGATTTGGGCACGACCCACCTGTGAGATGAACGGGATCATTGGAGGCTACACGGGCGAAGGGTTCAAGACTGTTATTCCGGCCCAGGCTTCGGCCAAAGTCTCTTTTCGGTTGGTGGGTACGCAGGATCCGCTCGCAATCCGAGAAGCGTTTCGAAATTACGTGAGAAATGCAATTCCTGATGATTGCACTGTTGAGTTTTTAGACCATGGGGCGAGCCCTGCTGTCCATCTTGGTTATGACATGCCTGCCATGAAAAAGGCTGCTGTCGCGCTTAATCAGGAATGGGGGAAGGACACTGCTTTGATCGGAATGGGTGGATCAATTCCCGTCGTTGGCCATTTTCAGGATGTCCTTGGAATCGAGTCGTTATTGGTGGGCTTTGCTCAGGATGATGATCGCATCCATTCGCCAAACGAAAAATACGAGCTTAAGAGTTTCCACAAAGGTACCCGCTCTTGGGCGCGTATCATGCAGGCCCTCGCGGAATAATTATTCCGCAACCTGCAAAGAGGCCTTTCCGGATTTCGGTCCGGATTTGTCGGTCCATGCCCAAGCCGGCCTTTCGAACAGAAAGCGGAACCAGCCCGTGATGCGGGTGAACTCATACGCAATCACTGCGCTTAACACGCTGAATGTCAGCACAATGAGTGACATTGTGCCGAGGTCAATCCATGGCGCGAAGCGGAAGAGGATTTCCCGCGAGATAATCATTGGCAGGAAGAACGCCAGATAAACCACGATTGAATGGCTGCCGAGGTATTTCAGAACGCCCGCTATCTTAAACTTCGACAAAATTGAACAAAGGCAAATGACTGCCACAGCGCCGGCAGCACCAAGGGCGAGTGAGACCAAGGGGAGTTGGGCAAGATTAACGGGGATTTCGCGATCCATATCAACGTATATGGAGGCCAATGCAGCCGGGAAGTCAGTTAACGTGAAAACGCCGTTCATGATCGCCCAAACGACCAAATAGAGCATTGCAGGATTTGTGTTGTTCCGGGCCCAATCGGCAAGCCGGAATATGGGCTGTGCTAAGGCAAAGCCCGCAAAGAAATAGACGTATCGGGAAGCAAACTCGTCCACGAGGAGCCAGCCCGTATGGATTGGAGCGATTTCCAGTAGCGCTGCAGCGGCCAACACCACGCCCCAATGAACACGCTCAAGAAAGCGTGTTATCAAAAACATCACGGGCAACATGTAGATAAACCAGAGCGTGCCGTAAGGTTCGATCAGGGCAAGTCCAAACTTGCCCATGATTTCCAGTGGCCCCAATCCATCTCCAATCCATCCGATACTGCGGAAGACAAATTGGATCGCGAGCCACAGCACATAGAAATACGCAAAGTGCACCACTTTACGATCAAAGTATCGCCCCCAAGAACGGGCAATCACAAGGCCGAGGAACAATCCTGAAATGAGGAAAAAATCCGGCATTCGAAACGGTTGCGCGAATGTGACGACTGCATTCATCCAGCCTATGGTTCCTTCCGAAACAAGGCCTTTTTCGAAAGCATGTTTTTCAACGCCAAGGGTGGCATGCATCATCACGACAAAGATGATGCAGAACCCTTTTGCGTAATCCACCCAATCCACACGACCGAGCGTATTTTTCTCGTCAGGCTGTAATGCGTGGGGTGCCATGCTCCGCCCAAAACTCCCGTATCCATCGACTGATGAGCATTCCATCATTGTTTGCCTAATATCCGGCTAAACTATTCATAAAATTCTAATCAACTTCCCGCGAGCCCGCGCTCAGGCGTAGGTTGCAGTAAATCTTGGCAAAAAACCCAAGAAAAAGCCGTATTTTCGGTTCATGCGATATTAACCACACATGGGCAAAACTCTCACAGGTGCTAGCCCAAACATTATTCAGGCCTCTGACATGTTCGGTAAATCGCGAAAAAAATCTCGGTTTGATACAAGTTTTGACGCGCAGACTCGGGTT